>CAMLRG010000096.1 GCA_946482335.1 uncultured Duganella sp.
GCGCTCCGGCCGTCCGGGCCCGGTACTGATCGACCTGCCGTTCGACGTGATGATGGCGCAGATCGAATTCGATCCCGAGACCTACACTCCGCTGGACGCCTTCAAGCCGCGCGCCTCGCGTGCCCAGGTCGAGAAGGCGCTGGAGATGATGAACGACGCCGAGCACCCGCTGATCACCGCAGGCGGCGGCATCATCAATGCCAACGCTTCCGCCCTGCTGCAGGAATTCGCCGAGATCGTGAACGTGCCGGTGATCCCGACCCTGATGGGCTGGGGCACGATCCCCGACGACCACCCACTGATGGCGGGCATGGCCGGGCTGCAGACCAGCCACCGCTACGGCAATGCCACCGTGCTGGCGTCGGACTTCATCATCGGCATCGGCAACCGCTGGGCCAACCGGCATACCGGCTCGGTCGACGTGTTCACCGAAGGCCGCACCTTCGTGCACGTGGATATCGAACCGACCCAGATCGGCCGCGTGTTCGGCCCCGACCTGGGCATCGTGTCCGACGCCGGCTACGCGCTGGAACTGTTCATCGAAGTGGCCAGGGAATGGAAGGCCGCCGGCAAGCTGCGCGACCGCAGCGGCTGGGTGGCCCAGTGCCAGCACCGCAAACGCACCATGCTGCGCCGGACCGATTACGACAACGTGCCGGTCAAGCCGTTGCGCGTGTACGAGGAAATGAACAAGTACTTTGGCCGCAATACGCGCTACGTGTCGGCCATCGGCCTGTCGCAGATCGCCGCCGCGCAATTCCTGCACGTCTACCAGCCGCGCAACTGGATCAACTGCGGCCAGGCCGGCCCGTTGGGCTGGACCATCCCCGCCGCACTGGGCGTGCGCGCCGCCGACCCGAGCACCGACATCGTGGCGATTTCGGGCGACTACGATTTCCAGTTCCTGATCGAAGAGCTGGCAGTGGGCGCGCAATTCAAGCTGCCCTACATCCACGTGCTGGTGAATAACTCCTACCTGGGCCTGATCCGCCAGTCGCAGCGCGGTTTCGACATGGATTACTGCGTGCAGCTGTCCTTCGAAAACGTGAATGCGCCGGACCTGAACGGCTACGGCGTGGACCACGTGGCCGTGGTGGAAGGCCTGGGCTGCAAGGCGATCCGGGTGCGCACGCCGGACGACATCATCCCCGCTTTCGAACAGGCGCGCGAGCTGATGGCCAAGCACAGCGTGCCGGTGGTGGTGGAAGTGATCCTGGAGCGCGTGACCAATATCGCGATGGGCACCGAGATCAACGCCATCAACGAATTCAACGACATCATCGACGTAGCTTGAAGAGGAATGCAATGCCAAAATTCGCTGCCAACCTGACCATGCTGTTCAACGAGCAGCCTTTCCTGGAACGCTTCGGCGCCGCCGCGCGCAACGGCTTCCAAGGCGTGGAATTCCTGTTTCCCTACGAATTCGAACCGCAACAGCTGCACGAGAAACTGCAGCAGCATGGGCTGCAAATGGTGCTGCACAACCTCCCGGCCGGCAATTGGGCCGGCGGCGAGCGCGGCATCGCCTGCCACCCGGGCCGCGTCGCCGAATTCGAGCAGGGCGTCGAGACGGCGCTGGCTTATGCCGACGTGCTGGGCACCCAGCGCATCAACTGCCTGGCCGGCATCCAGCCCGAGGGCGTCTCGGCAGCCGACGCGCGGGCCACGCTGGTGGGCAACCTGAAGTTCGCCGCGGCGGCCCTGAAGCGCGCCGGCATCCCGCTGCTGGTGGAACCGATCAACACCTTCGACATCCCCGGCTTCTTCCTGTCCGGCACGCGCCAGGGGCTGGAACTGATCGAGGCGGTGGGGTCGGACAACCTGTTCCTGCAGTACGACATCTACCACATGCAGCGCATGGAGGGCGAACTGGCCAACACCATCAAGAACCACCTGTCCGTCATCGGCCATATCCAGTTGGCCGACAACCCGGGCCGTTTCGAGCCGGGCACGGGTGAAATCAATTACCGCTACCTGCTCAACTTCCTCGACGAGATCGGCTATGAGGGCTGGGTGGGCTGCGAGTACAAACCGAAATCCGGCACCGAAGCGGGCCTCGGCTGGCGCGCGGAACTGGCCGCTTAATTCATCAAGGAGACCAATCATGCAAAAACTCGGATTCATTGGCCTGGGCATCATGGGCGGCCCGATGGCAGGACACCTGCAGGCGGCGGGCCACAAGCTGTACCTGCACGACGTGAAGAACCCGCCGGCCAACCTGGTGGAAAACGGCGCCACCGTGTGTACCTCGGCCATGGAAGTGGCCAAACGCGCCGACATCATCTTCCTGATGGTGCCGGACACGCCCCAAGTGGAAGAAGTGCTGTTCTCGGAGAACGGCATCGCCGCCGGCCTCACCGCCGGCAAGATCGTGGTGGACATGAGCTCCATCTCGCCGATCGCCACCAAGGAATTCGCCAAGAAGATCAACAAGAAGAGCTGCGCCTACCTGGACGCCCCGGTGTCCGGCGGCGAAGTGGGCGCCAAGGCGGCCTCGCTGACCATCATGGTCGGCGGCCCGCAGGAAGCCTTCGATACCGTCAAACCGTTGTTCGAACTGATGGGCAAGAACATCACCCTGGTGGGCGGCAATGGCGACGGCCAGACCACCAAGGTCGCCAACCAGATCATCGTGGCGCTGAACATCCAGGCCGTGGCCGAGGCGCTGCTGTTCGCCTCGAAAGCCGGCGCCGACCCGGCCAAGGTGCGCGAAGCCTTGATGGGCGGTTTCGCCTCTTCGCGCATCCTGGAGGTGCACGGCGAACGCATGGTCAAGCGCACGTTCAACCCCGGCTTCCGCATCGCGCTGCACCAGAAAGACTTGAACCTGGCGCTGCAAGGGGCGAAGGCGCTGGGCGTGTCGCTGCCGAATACCTCGGCCACGCAGGAACTGATGAATGCCTGCGCCGCCAATGGCTTGTCCGGCCTTGACCACTCGGCCCTGTGCCAGGCCATCGAGCTGATGTCCAACCACCGCATCGCGCAGGCCTGACATGACGTCCGCCCCAGCCCCACGCGAGCTCTTGCTCGGCCTGTACAACGCCGCCATTGGCGCCGTCCATCCGCGCAACCTGGTACGGGATGTCCTGCCGCCACCGCCCGCCAACGGCCGCACCCTGGTGATCGGCGCCGGCAAAGGCGCCGCCGCCATGGCCCAGGCAGTGGAGCGGCATTGGCAAGGCCCGTTGTCGGGGCTGGTGGTGACACGCTACGGCCATGGCGCCGACACCCGCCACATTGAAGTGGTGGAAGCTTCCCACCCGGTGCCGGACGACGCGGGCCGGAAAGCGGCCGCGCGCATGCTGGAGATGGCGCAGGGCCTGACGGAAAACGACCTGGTCCTGTGCCTGATTTCCGGCGGCGGTTCAGCGCTGCTGGCGCTTCCTGCCGAGGGCATCACCCTGGCCGAAAAGCAGGCGCTGAACAAGGCCCTGCTCAAATCCGGCGCCGCCATTGGCGAGATGAATTGCGTGCGCAAGCACCTGTCGGCGATCAAGGGCGGCCGTCTGGCGCTGGCCTGCGGCAAGGCGCGTGTGGTGACCCTGCTGATTTCCGACGTGCCGGGCGACGACCCGCGCGTGATCGCCAGCGGTCCCACCCTGCCCGATGCCACCACCAGCGCCGAAGCACTGGCCATCCTGCGCAAGTACGACATCGCCGTGCCGCCCAGCGTGCGCACACACCTGGAGTCAGCCGCCAGCGAAACGCCGAAGCCGGGCGATGCCCGCTTTGACGGCCACACCCACCACGTCATCGCCACCGCGCAGCACGCGCTGGACGCAGCGGCCGCGCGCGCACGCGAGGCCGGCATCACGCCCTACATCCTGTCGGACGGCATAGAAGGCGAAGCACGCGACATCGGCCTGATGCACGCCACCATGGCACGCCAGGTGGCCGCGCGCGGGCAGCCGTTCCAGCGCCCTTGCGTGATCCTGTCCGGCGGCGAAACCACGGTCACCGTGCGCGGCAACGGGCGCGGCGGCCGCAACGTGGAATTCCTGCTCAGCTTCGCCCTCGCGATGGGTGGCGCCCAGGGCGTGCACGCCATTGCTTGCGACACCGATGGCATTGACGGCTCGGAGGACAACGCAGGCGCGCTGTACGGCCCGGACTCGCTGGCCCGCGCCGAAGCGCGCGGCATCAGCGGCAAGCAGCTGCTGGCCAACAATGACGCCTACAGCTTTTTCGGCGCGCTGGACGACCTGGTGGTGAGCGGCCCGACGCGCACCAACGTCAACGACTTCCGCGCCATCCTGATTTTGTAAAACAAGAGAGACTGCATTCATGCGCCGAGAACGCAAAGCAAAAATCGTTGCCACCCTGGGCCCCGCCAGTTCCGACTACGCC
The DNA here is from genome assembly GCA_946482335.1 of uncultured Duganella sp. The sequence continues at coordinate 4,348 of CAMLRG010000096.1, forward strand.
ACCATCAGGGCCCTGTTCGAAACCGGCGCGGACGTGTTCCGCTTCAACTTCAGCCACGGCAGCCATGCCGACCACGAAGCCCGCTACGGCATCGTGCGCTCGATCGAGCGCGAGCTGGGCCGCCCCATTGCCATCCTGGCCGACCTGCAGGGGCCCAAGCTGCGCATCGGCCAATTCGATGGCGGCAAGGTTACCCTGCGCGAAGGCGCAGAGTTCCAACTGGACCTGGCGCCGGCGCCCGGCAGCGCCGCGCGCGTCAGCCTGCCGCACCCCGAACTTTTCGCAGCCGTCAGCGCCGGCCAGTCGCTGCTGCTGGACGATGGGCGCATCCGCCTTGAGGTGCTGGCCGGCGACGCCGGCACGATCCGCACGCGCGTGGTGAATGGCGGCGTGCTTTCCGACCGCAAAGGCGTGAACGTGCCCGACGCCGTGCTGCCGATCCCCGCGCTGACCGCCAAAGACCGGGCCGACCTGGACTTCGCCCTCAGCCTGGGCGTGGACTGGATTGCCCTCTCCTTCGTGCAGCTGCCGGAAGACGTGGAGCAAGCGAAGGAACTGGTGGCCGGCCGCGCCGGCGTCCTGTCCAAACTGGAAAAGCCAGCCGCACTCGACCGCCTGGAAGAAATCGTGCGCGTGTCGGACGCCATCATGGTGGCCCGCGGCGACCTTGGCGTAGAGCTGCCGCCCGAGCGCGTGCCAGGTGTGCAAAAGCGCATCGTTCGCCTGTGCCGCAAGCACGGCAAGCCGGTCGTCGTTGCCACCCAGATGCTGGAATCCATGGTGAATGCCCCGGTGCCGACCCGCGCCGAGGCGTCCGACGTTGCCAATGCCGTGTATGAGGGCGCGGACGCAGTCATGCTGTCCGCCGAATCGGCCAGCGGAGCTTACCCGGTGAAGGCCGTCTCCATCATGAACCGCATCATTTCCGAAGTCGAGCGCGACCCGCTCTACCCGGCCATGATCGAGGCGCAGCATCAGGCGCCGCTGCCGAACAAAGGCGATGCGATCAGCGCCGCCATGCGCGACGCGGCACGCATCATGGGGGCCAAGGCGATGGTGGCCTACACCACTTCCGGCCACAGCAGCCTGCGCACCGCACGCGAGCGGCCGATGGCGCCGATCGTCAGCATCACACCGCGGCCGGAAACCGCGCGCCGCCTGGCGCTGGCGTGGGGCGTGCACAGCACCGTGAGCAAGGACGTGAACAGTGTCGATGAAATGGTCGCCGCAGCTTGCCGGACGGCGCTGCGTGAAGGGTTCGTGAAGCCCGGCGACCAGATCGCCATCGCCGCCGGCACGCCGTTCGGGATGCCGGGCAGCACCAACCTGCTGCGTTTGGCCGAGATATGGCCGCAATAGTTGGACAAGTACAGACTTTCTCTTTTAACGCCGGTCCTCCAACCGGCGTCTTTTTTCCCACCTCGGCACGTGTCCCCCTAGCATCATGCATTCATCACATAAGCGACGCACTCCATCAGTTTGCTGCATATGTGACAACTTGAGCGCATAATATGAGGTTATCAAATGTAGTAACAGAGAGGAGTGCCATGAGCGAACAGTCCACGCAATCCGATATCCTCATACTGCAGGTCATTGAACAGGTTGAAAAACGCATTCTTGATCGCGAAACAAAGCGATTCCGGCTGCTTTATGGCATGGTTGCACTGGTGTCCTTTATTGGCATCGGGGTGATTTCGCAATTGATCGAGCTGTATTCGACACGCGCTGTTGAGCAACGGCTTGAGGCGAGCAAAGTCGAACTGGAGTCCACAAAAACTTATACGCAGCTTTTGGCTCTGGCTACCAAACTGGACATTAGCAATTCCTTCACGAATACTGATCGCGATTCCGTCATGCGCTTACTAGATGCTGCTTCGCAGAACAAGAAGCTAAGATCGGAGCCGGTGTTCGAGTCGCTGCTTGAGAAGATTATCGACAGCTTTGACGCGTCCGACAATGACGCATTTGTTTCAAGGATATACGACACATTTCAACATGAATGCTTGGGGAATGATGGCATTGTCCAGACCCTGGTACAACACTACGCCTCGCGGGTTTTGCAGGCGACTATACTTAAGTCCGATTCTTTCGACCGCGATTTGAGGCGCTTTCACGCTGTGGCGGACTCGGCAGATACGTTCGGAAATAAGGGGCTTGTCGCTGGATTGCGCAGTTTGGTGGCTTACCGGCTGGCCGACCAAAAGAAAACAGTCGAACTCGACGCTGCAATGGTTTCCTATGATGCATTGACCGAGAAGCAGCGAAAAATGTTCAAGGCAGTTATTCAGCGCTATTCGGATGTATCCAGGATGTCGGATATTCCGACACCCGACCTCATCCGCATCAGCAAAGTAGGTAGCGCATTCAAGGCAGCGTATGCAACAGACCTCGTCCGGTTAGAAACTGCGGGAGCGCCCTGAATACGCTACCGCAGCTATTCCCCGCGCTGGTGCACTTGCGAGCCGGCCGCATAGGTGGCTGCGATCGCACGGTCGTCGCCCAGCAGCGCCAGCGCAAACAGCAATTCTTCAAGACTATCGCAGCGCGTCGTGCGCCGTTCCAGCAGCGGCGTGGCCTTGGGATCGACAACGATAAAGTCCGCCTCCGCCCCAGGCATAAAGTTGCCCACGACGCCCTCCAGCCGCATGCTGCGTGCCCCACCCAGCGTAGCCAGGTAGAACATCCGCAATGCCGGCAGGTAGGTCCCGCCCATGCGCGCCACCTTGTACGTTTCGTTCATGGTCTGCAGCATGGAGAACGAAGTGCCCCCGCCAACATCGGTGGCCAGTGACAGCGCCACCCGCTGCCGGTCGGCACCGGCGAAGTCGAACAGGCCGCTGCCAAGGAACAGGTTGGACGTCGCGCACATCGATACGGCGGCGCCGGTCGCGGCCATCCGCGCCCGATCCTCGTTATCCAGCCAGATGCAATGCGCATACATCGAGCGCGGACGCAGCAGGCCAAAGCGGTCATACACGTCCAGGTAGCTGCGCGCCTCCGGGAACAGCGACTTCACCCACGCCACCTCGTCGGTGTTCTCCGCAACGTGCGTCTGCACATAGGTATCCGGATAAGCGCGCGCCAGTTCCCCGCACATGGCCAGCTGTGCCTCGGTCGAAGTGGGCGCGAAACGCGGCGTCAGGGCGTACATATTGCGCCCCTTGTTATGCCAGCGGTGGATCAGTTCCTCGCTCTCGCGCGCGCCCGTTTCGGCCGTGTCCTGCAGGAAGTCCGGGCAATGGCGGTTCATCATCACCTTCCCCGCCGCCATGCGCAGGTTGCGTGCCTCGGCCACGCCGAAGAAGGCATCGACCGACTCCTGGTGCACGGTGCAGTACACCATCGCCGTGGTGGTCCCGCATCGCAGCAGCTCGTCGACAAAGAACGTCGCCACCTCCCGCGCATGGCCAGGATCCTTGAATTGGCGCTCTGTCGGGAATGTATAGGTATCCAGCCACGGCAGCAGCCCCGGCGCCGGCGAGGCGATCATGTCCGTCTGCGGGTAGTGGATATGGGTGTCGATAAAGCCCGGCATGATGATCTTGCCGCGGTAGTCGCGCACCTGGGTGCCGGGCGGTAGCGAATCCTTCAGCCGTTCATAGTCGCCTGCAGCCTGCACGCGGCCATCGCTGACCACCAGCAAGCCATCCTCGTGCCACGCATGGGCCGTTTCGCTGGCTGCCGGGTCGGCCGTGAAATGCAGGATGCTGGCACGGAATGCTTTCAATATACTCATGAACGCCTTCCTAGCTGCCGCGGTAAGTCGAATAGGCCCACGGTGAAACCACCAGGGGTACGTGGTAGTTGGCCTCGGGATCGGCGATCCCGAAAGCAATCACCACTTCATCCACGAAACGCGGCTCCGGCAGCACCACGCCGCGCGCGGCGAAATAGTCGCCCGCAGCAAACACCAGCTCATATTTGCCTGCCACCACTTCGCCGCCGGACAGCAAAGGCGTCTCGCAGCGACCGTCCTGGTTGGTGCTGTCGGACTTCAACAACACTTTTGCGCTGCCTTCAACGCGGAATAGCCGGACTTTGACGCCCGCTCCAGGTTTGCCCTGCGTGATATCCAGGACGTGTGTACTCAGTTTGCCCATATGGTCTCCTCCTTTGAATGGAGAAAATCATATACAGCGCGGCATCGCGATATATACACGCCCGTGAATATCAACCATGAGATGCGCGGACATAATCGGGTTTCCATATCAAAAAATACAGGAGACACCATGCAGCAAGCATTACGCGTAGCGGCAGCCGGCACCATCGCTGTCCTGGCCCTGGCGACGGGCGCGCAGCAAGCCAGCGCCGCCGACTGGAGCGACACCGCCATCGGCTACCGCTATGGCACGAAGTTCGCAGAGCCATACAACCCGAAAGACATCAACAAGCAAATCCTGAGCTGGACCTACGCCGACGGCTACAAGTACGGCGGCAACTACATGAACCTGGACTTCCTGCGTTCGGATGGCGCCGACAACAACGCGCATGAAGCGTACCTGCTGTATCGCCACACGCTTGACCTGGGCAAGGTTGGCGGCAAGAGCTTGAAGTTCGGCCCCGTGCGCAGCGTCGGCCTCACGGCGGGCTTCGACTGGAACACCAAGAACGACAACACCTACAATTCGCGCAAACGCATGGCCGTCGCCGGTCCTACCCTGATGCTGGACGTGCCGGGATTCCTGAACGTGAGCCTGCTGGCCCTTTGGGAAAGCAACCAGCCGCTGGGCATCGCCAAGCGCTATTCCTACGACACGCACGCGATGCTGAACGCAGCCTGGGGCATTCCCCTGGGTGCAGGCTTCAGCTTCGAAGGCTACGCCAACTGGATCGGCCACAAGGGCAAGGACGAATTCGGCGGCCAGACTTCACCGGAAGTCAATATCGATGCCCAGGTGATGTTCGACTTGAGCGCGCATCTGGGCGCCAAGCCGAATACGTTCAAGGTCGGTTTGGAATACCAATACTGGCGCAACAAGTTCGGCAATCCGCATAATATCCCGGGCAGCACGGCAAAGACCCCGATGATCCGCGCCGAATACCACTTCTAGAAAAAGCAGCAGCAACCGGCAGGGGGTCTGGCCAGACCCCGGTTTACCGGTTTTAACGAAAACGAATCGGAGACACGATGAACAACTTGCTCTACCAGGTAAACGACCGTCCGCCGCCCATCACCACCACCCTGCTGGCGGCCCAGCACATGCTGGCTGCCCTGGGTGGCATCATCGCCGTCCCCCTCGTCGTCGGCGCCGTGCTCAAGCTCCCCGCCGACCAGGTCGTGGCACTGGTCAACGCAGCCCTGCTCGGCTCCGGCATCGTGACCTCGATCCAATGCATCGGTGTAGGACCGGTCGGCATCCGCCTGCCCTGCGTGATGGGCACCAGCTTTGCCTTCGTCGGCGCCGCCATCAGCATCGGCCTCGAACATGGCGTGCCTGGCATTCTCGGGTCTTCGCTGGCCGGTTCGGCCATCATGATCCTGGGCAGCTTCTTCATGCCGCAAATCCGCAAGTTGTTCCCGCACCAGGTGACCGCCGTGGTGGTGACCATGATCGGTCTGTCGCTGGTGCCGGTTGCGGTCGATTGGGCCGCCGGTGGAAAAGGCGCGGGAGCGAACTACGGCGATCCAGCCAACCTGGGCATCGCGCTGTTCGTGCTGGCCGCCGTGATCGCACTGGTCCAATTCGGCAAGGGCATCATCTCCGCCGCCGCCGTGGTGATCGGCATTGCGATTGGTTACGCCGTGTGCCTGGGCATGGGGCTGGTGGACTTTTCGGCAGTGCGGAAGGCCGAAGTTTTCGCCCTGCCGCAGCCCCTGCATTTCGGCATGACCTTCCCGGTCAGCGGCATCCTGGCGATGGCGCTCGCCTACGTCGTGACCATCGTCGAAACCACGGGCACCTTCATGGCGCTCGGCACGGCGACCAATACCAAAATGAAGGGCAAGCTGCTGTGCCGCGGCGTGCTGTGCGACGGCCTCGGTTCCGCCTTCGTATCGGTGCTGGGCGCTCCTCCGGTATCGACCTTCGCGCAGAACGTCGGCGTCATCTCGCTGACCGGCGTGGCGAGCCGCTACGTGGTGGCACTGACCGGCGTCATGCTGGCGGCGGCCGGCCTGTTCCCGGTGCTGGGCGCCATCGTCGTGACCATCCCGCAGCCCGTACTGGGCGGCGCCGGCCTGATGATGTTCGCGATGATCATCGCCGCGGGCGTACAGATGCTGGCCAACGTGGAACACGACAAGCGTACCGGCTTGCTGATCGCCGTATCGGTGGGTTGCGGGCTGGCGGTGTCGGTGCGTCCGGAGCTGCTGGCCAAGCTGCCGCCCTTCGTGCACGAAATCTTTGGATCGGGCATCTCCACCGCTGCTATCGTGGCCGTGGTGCTGAACCTGGTGCTGCCTGACCGCCCGGTCGCCGTGCATGACGATGAAGAAGAAGACGATGTACCGCAGCCGATGCTGATCAGAAAAGCCGGCTGATTCCCCTCCGGTCCCGCGTCGGCGACGATGCGGGACCGGTCATTTGCGACATTGTTTCCGCAGTGCCCCACGCATTGTTTCCGCAGTGTTTAATCATTTGGAGCATGGACAAAATGAGTAAAACTCTCCTGATCAGGAATGCGCGCGTGGTCGTCACGATGGATGAACAGCGCCGCGAAATCGAGGATGGCGCCATTTTCGTGCGCGGCAATGTGATCGAACAGGTCGGCCCCACGTCGTCGCTGCCCCAGGCCGCCGACGATGTGATCGATGCGGCCGGCCATGTGGTGCTGCCCGGCCTGGTCAACACCCACCACCACATGTACCAAAGCCTGACGCGTGTCATCCCCGCCGCGCAGGATGGCGAACTTTTCAACTGGCTGTCCAACCTCTATCCGATCTGGGCCAACCTGGACAGCGAAATGGTGCATGTGTCCACCCTGACCGCCATGGCGGAACTGATCCTGTCCGGCTGCACCACCAGCAGCGACCACCTGTACATCTACCCCAACGATTGCCGGCTCGATGACAGCATCGAGGCGGCTGCCACCATCGGCATGCGCTTCCACGCCGCGCGTGGCGCCATGAGCGTGGGCCAGTCGAAAGGCGGCTTGCCACCCGACGGCGTGGTGGAAGACGAACAGGCCATCCTGCGCGACACGCAGCGCCTGATCGAAACTTACCACGACGCCGGCCGCCACGCGATGCAGCGCATTGTCGTGGCGCCCTGCTCGCCTTTCTCGGTTTCGCGCGAACTGATGAAAGAAGCCGCGGCACTGGCGCGCAGCTACGGCGTCTCCCTTCATACGCACCTGGCGGAGAACGCCAACGACATCGCCTATAGCCGCGAAAAATTCCGGATGACGCCCGCCGAATACGCCGAAGATTGCGGCTGGGTGGGACACGACGTGTGGCACGCCCACTGCGTGCAGCTCGACGACGATGGCATCCACCTGTTCGCGCGGACCGGCACTGGCGTCGCGCATTGCCCCTGTTCGAACATGCGCCTGGCTTCCGGCATCGCGCCGGTCCGCAAGATGGTCGATGCCGGCGTGCCGGTCGGCCTCGGCGTCGACGGTTCCGCCTCCAACGACGGCGCCCACATGCTGGGCGAAGTGCGCCAGGCCATGCTGCTGCAGCGCGTGGGCTTCGGCCCGGATGCGATGACCGCACGCCAAGCCCTGGAACTGGCAACCCTGGGCGGTGCCAAAGTGCTGAACCGCGACGATATCGGCGCGCTCAAGCCAGGCATGTCGGCCGACATCGCGCTGTTCAAGCTTGACGGGATCGCCTTCGCCGGCGCCCTGCACGACCCTGTCGCAGCGCTGGTCTTCTGCACCCCGGCTAACGTCAACCACAGCATCATCAACGGCAAAGTGGTGGTAAAGGATGGCATTTTGCAAACAGTCGACTTGCCACGGGTGGTCGAGCGCCACAACCGCCTCGCTGCCAGGCTGGCACTGGCAACCGGGGCACGCAAATCATGTGTTCCTTGAAAATAAGTTGCCATTTGGAAAATTGCAAACTATGATGAGCTTAAAGACAGACCCAAATAACGTCTGGAGACAAGCTTTATGCTTCTCAATGAGCACCATGCCGTCCCGATCCGCAAAGGGCCGCCACGGCCACAAGACGCGATCGCCCCCTTCCCGCCTTCGGCCAATTCATACGAGATGACGACCGAAGACGAGATCGGCGACGCGCTGACCCTGCTGGCGGCGCATGGCGATGCGATCTCGATGTATGCGCCCGGCAGCCGCGAGCCGGTGCTGGGGCGCATCCTGTCGGTCGACCCTGAAATGCCGCACTTCGTCATGGAATTGAACGAAGGGCTCACCCTCCAGCCAGGCAAGGTTACCTTCGTGGCCGTGCTGGGCAACGCCAAGCTGCAATTTCGCCTGTCGAACCCGGATTGGAGCCCGGTCGCCGGCAAGCCGCAGCTGATTCCGATGGTGTTCCCGGAAACCTGCACGGTGCTGAACCGGCGCTCCTCCGAGCGCGTCGAAACGCCGCTGGGCGCCAGCTTCACGGCCACCTTCGAGTTGAATGGCGTGACGCGCCAGGACTTGGCAATCTACGATTTCTCGCTGGGCGGGATCGGCCTGCATTGTTCGAAGCTCGAAGCAAAGGGCTTGCTCAAAGGCCGCAAATTGCAGGGCGTGCAGTTGGAACTGGGGGCGGACAACGTCATCGTCGCCGACCTGGAAGTGCGCTACACGCGGCCCTTCCGCTCCTTCCTGATGGGCGAACAGCTGCACGTCGGCTGCAAATTCGTCAATTTGAGCCCGGAGGCGGAAAGCGAACTGAAACGCCTTCTGCAGGCCACGGCGCCGGCCGACAAATAATCTGCCGGGACGCTGTGTCCGTTTCCGCACAGAGCGCCTTGAAGCTGAGCCGTATGCTGCGTATATGACCGATTCTGCACCGGAAGCACGGAAAAGACGACGCCGGCCGGCGCCCTTGTCGCTCGCCGCGTGGAGGCACTTTGTCACCGTGGCGAAGCCATACTGGCTGGAAGACGAAAAGAAGACGGCATGGAGCCTGCTGCTGCTCCTGGTCGTGCTGATGCTGGTCGAGACCAAACTGGCCGTCATGCTGAACGACCAGACCGGCGAAATGACATCCGCCCTGGCGGCCAGGGATGGCGGGCGCTTCTGGAATGCCGTACGGGCATGCTTGCTCACTTTGGCCTTCGCGATACCGGTCTATGCCTTCTATTACTACATGCGCGACCTGTTCGCCAACCTGTGGCGGCGCTGGCTCACCGGGCGCTTTCTCGATGGTTACCTGAGCCAGCGCAAATATTACGAACTGGGGTCCAACCCCGATATCGACAACCCCGACCAGCGCATCAGCGAAGATATCAATACGTTCACCGGCAGGTCGATTCACTTCCTGTTGATCTTCCTGGGTTCGATCATGCAGCTGGTGGCGTTCAGCGCCGTGCTGTGGTCGATTTCGCATTTGCTGGTTGGCGTGCTGGCTGTCTACGCGCTGGCGGGAACCATCATCGCCCTGTACGTGTTCGGCAAGCCGCTGATCCAGCTGAATTTCTGGCAGCTGCGGCGCGAGGCGGATTTCCGTTTCAGCCTGATGCGGGTGCGCGAGAATGCCGAAGCGATCGCCTTTTACCGCGGCGAGGCGCAGGAGCGCGCCTACATCGACAGCAAGTTCGACAAGGTGATCTACAACTTTTCCCGCCTGATCAGGAAACAGCGCACCCTCAACCTGTTCCAACGCACGTTCAGCCAGCTTAGCCTTGTGTTGCCGGGCATGATCCTGGCCAACGGTGTCTTGTCGGGCGAGCTGGAGGTGGGGCGCGCGGTACAGGCCACCGGCGCGTTCGTTGCCGTGCTGGCGGCCGTGGGCGTCATTGTCGAGAATTTCGAGAGCCTGAGCCGCTTCGTAGCCGGGGTCGGGCGCTTGCAGACGTTGTCGGAACTGGTGCTGCCGCCAAGCCGGCCAGGCAGCCTGGCCGACCAACGCGCGCCGCATATCGAGACGCGTATCGGCGAACAGCTCGCGCTGGAGTCTTTGACACTTTGCCCGCCACAATCCGACCGTGTGCTCATCAAGGACCTGACGCTGGCTTTGCAGCCCGGCGATGCGCTGCTCATCACCGGCGACAGCGGTTGCGGCAAGAGTTCGCTGTTGCGCGCCATCGCGGGATTATGGGACACAGGACAAGGCGTGATCCGGCGCCCGCCGCTCGAACAACTGTTCTTCCTGCCGCAACAGCCCTATCTTCAACCCGGCACGCTACGCAGCCAGCTCATTTATCCCAGCGCGCATTCGGACTTGAACGACGAACAGCTCAGCGGCATCTTGGAACGGGTCCAGTTGCCGCATCTGGCGCAACGCGTTGGCGGGCTGGATGTCACGCAAGACTGGGAAAAGCTGCTGTCCGTCGGCGAGCAACAACGCCTGGCTTTTGGGCGGGTGCTGGTGCATCAGCCGGGCATCGTGATCCTGGACGAAGCCACCAGCGCGCTCGACAGCGCCAGCGAGGAGAGACTGTACAACCAGCTGCGCGAAAGCGGTGCGACCCTGATCAGCATCGCCCACCGTGCCGCCGTCCTGCGCCACCATACCCATGTCCTGCTATTGAAGGGCGATGGGGGGTGGGAATTGCATGAAGCGCGAGGTAACTGCGACAAATGGCCGCTCACGGACAAGCATCCGGAAGCGGCCCAAGTGGGCATTTAGACGAAGTCGCCCACCTTTTCCGCCACCGCTTTACGCACCGATCCACTGGTGACGAAGCTGTGCGCCACCTGGATGTCGTTGTGGAACCAGCGGTCGCCTTCCAGGCAGGCCGGGATCTGCTGGCGGATGGCGTCGTATGCGGCTTGCGTCCCCTCGCCCAGCTTGAACCCAGGCAGCAGATGCCCGGTCATGGTCAGCGCCTGGGCCGCCAGCAGCATCTCCACCCCCACGATGTACTGGGTGTTCTGCACCACGGTATGGGCCTTGCGTGCGCACCAGGTGGAGTTGGAAATGTGGTCTTCGCTATTGCCTTTGGATGGGATCGAATCCACGCTGCCCGGCATCGACAGCGTGCGGTTCTCCATCACCAGGGAGCTGAGCGAGCATTGCACCACCGGATAGCCGGTATTCACGCCACGCAGCCCGGACATCAGGTTGCGTGGCAGGCCCCACGACAGCGTCGGATCGATCAGGCGCGCCACGCGCCGTTCGCAAATGCTGCCCAGGTCAGTGATGCTGATGGCCAGCAAGTCCATCGCCTGTGCCAGGTACTGGCCGTGGAAATTGCCGCCCGAGATGATCTCGAAGCCGCCGCCATCCTTGCCGAAAATGAGCGGGTTGTCGGTGGCGGAATTGATCTCGTTCCTGACGATGTTGTCGATGTAGTCCAGCGCATCGAACACCGGGCCATACACTTGCGGCGTGCAGCGCAGCGAATACACGTCCTGGATACGCGGCGTGTAAGGGATATCGGTGCGGCGCAGCTCGTCCGGGAACTGCACTGCGCGCGCTTCGTGCGTAGTGCGGGTGGAACCCTTCAATAGCTTGCGCACCACGGCAGCGGTCTTGATCTGGCCCGGATGCGGGCGCGCCTGCTGGATGCGCGGGTCGAAGGCCGACATCTCGGCGCGCATGGCTTCCAGCGTCAACCCCAGCGACAGGCAGGCATCCGTCAGCAGGTCGCGCGCATCCTTCGCCGCCAGCACGGCCACAGCCAGCGTGGCGGTGCAGCCGTTGATCAGGGCCGAGGCGTCCTTGGCCTTGAGGTCGAACTTCACCGGGCCAATCTCCGCCTTGGTGATGGCTTCCGCGGCCGGCATGCGCTGGCCCCGGTACATCACTTCGGCTTCGTCGAAGCCGGCGATGGCAGCGGCCAGGTAGGCCAGCGGCGCCAGGTCGCCCGAGGCGCCGACGGAACCCTTCTGCGGCATGATGGGGTGGATGCCGGCATTGATGAAGGCCAGCAGGCGGTCCACCACTTCCACCCGCGGCGCGGAGTAATTGCTGGCGAAGGCGTTGGCGCGCAACAGCATGGTGGCGCGGCTCACTTCTTCCGAAAACGGTTCGCCGATGCCGCCGCTGTGGGCCTTGATCAGCTGCGTCTGGAACAGTTCGATGTGCTCCACCTTGATGCGGGTGTCCTTCAGCAGCCCGACGCCGGTGTTGAAGCTGTACATCATCGGCGCTTCATCATGCATCCAGGTCGATTCGATGTAGTCGCGGCTTTCCTTCAGCGCGGCGCGCGATGTCGCGGACAGTTCCACTTTCGCGCCCTGGCGCGCAACCGCCAGGACGTCTTCGGCGCTGAGGTTGAAACCGTCGATCGTTACGATGCTCATATCTTTTCCTTTAGTTGGTGCCGGACTCGAACCAGGCGCCGATCATCGCGCGCTCGTCGTCGGTCATATGGGTCATGTTCGCCAGCGGCATATCCTTGGCCTGCACGGCGCGCTGGTAAATCTTGGCGGCGTGCTGCTTGACCTGGGCCTCGGTATCGAGCATCACGCCGCCTGGCGCCGATGCGAAGCCCGCCTGGGTTGGCGCGGCGGAGTGGCAGGACGCGCAGCGCTGCGTGACAACCTGCTGCACGCTGGCCAGGCTGGCTGCGGCAGGCGCCGTGGCAGCGCCGGCGACGGCGTGGCCGTCCCCATCCGCCGCCGCGGCGGCAGCCGCTGGCGCGGCAACTGCCTTGCGAGGTGCCGGCGCGATCGCCACGGCGACGGCGGCCAGCAGCAGCACGCCGGCAATCGGGTAAGCCGGCGACACCTTGCCCGCATGGCGCAGGTTGAAGAAGTGGCGGATCAGCACACCGGCAGCCATGATGGCGGCCAGCACCAGCCAGCTGTAGGCATGGCTGTAGGTCATCGCATAGTGGTTGCTGATCATGATCAGCAGCACCGGCAGCGTGAAGTAGTTGTTGTGCACCGAGCGCACCTTGGCGCGCTTGCCGTAGATCGGGTCTGGCGACTCGCCCTTCGCCATCGCGTCCACCAGCTTGCGCTGGCCGGGGATGATCACGAACAGCACGTTACCGACCATCATGGTGCCGATCATGGCGCCGACGTGGATGTAGGCCGCGCGGCCGCTCAGGGTATGGGTCAGCACGTAGGCAGCCGCCACGATCAGCAGGAACATCACGACGCCCAGCACCGCGGGCCTTTCGGCCAGCGCGGTCTTGCACAGCGTGTCGTACACCAGCCAGCCGCCGGCCAGCGTGCCAAGGCCCACCGCCACCGCCTGCATGGAGCTGAGGTCGGCCACATTCCTGTCGACCATCATCGCCGAAGCGTTGAAGTAGTAGACGATGAACAGCATGGCGAAGCCGCTGATCCACGTGGCGTAGGCTTCCCATTTGAACCAGTGCAGGTCTTCCGGCAGCTCCGGCGGCGCCACCAGGTATTTCTGCGGGTTGTAGAAACCGCCGCCGTGCACGGCCCACAGCTCGCCCATCACGCCCTTCTTGGCGAGCGGGCTGCCCGGCTTGGGCGGCCGGATCGAATTGTCCAGCCAGACGAAGTAGAACGAGGCACCGATCCATGCGATGCCCGTGATCAAATGCAGCCAGCGTACCAGCAGGTTCAACCACTCCACCCCGTACGCTCCGAATAATGCTTCCATAAGTCTCCCTTGTAGTCATGTCGTCCGCGACGGCAAGGGTGCGCCCCGGCCGTCGACTTGGTGAAACGATATCGGCTGCGGCGGCGGGAGACCTCGGGCTGCACATATAGCTTGCATAGCTCCAGACGAATACTTCCACGCCCGGCTTATGCGAATCTCTTATTCATAAGACCAGATACACAATATTCGGAGACAAAGATGTCAAGATTGCCAGAACACCTGGATATCCACCTGATCCGCATCCTCTACCTGCTCCTGGTGGAAAAGAACGTATCGCGCGTGGCCCTGAAACTGAACCAGCCGCAACCCTCCATTTCCGGTTCGCTGCGCAAATTGCGCGACCTGACCGGCGATCCCCTGCTGGTGCGCGGCGGGCGCGGCATGGTGCCCACGCAGCACGGCGAAAGCCTGTTGAAGACCGCCAAGCGCATCCTCGACGAAACGGAAAGCCTGTTCAGCCCCAAGACCGCTTTCGTGCCGCAGGACGAAGCGCGCACCTTCCACATCGCCGCGCCGGACTATATGAACACCCAGTTCTTCACCGAGGTGATCGCCCGGCTGCGCCGCGAATCCCCGCGCAGCCGGCTGGTGATCCACTCGCTGGGGCCGGACATCGACTACGTGCGCCTGCTGTCGGACGGCGAATTGGACCTGGTGGTCGGCAACTGGGATGAGCCGCCGCAGCACCTGCATATCTCGAAACTGTTCGACGACCCTATCGTGTGCCTGATGCGCGCCAACTGCGCCTACGCGCGCCGCACGCCCAAAGACGGCATGACGCCGGAGGAATACCTGACCCTGCCCCATGTGGCCCCGGCCCAGATCCTGCCCGGCTACCACGGCAACATCGACTCCTTCCTGGAGGAGAAGGACATGGAGCGCAATATTGTTGTGGAATCGGCACACTTCCGCATGCTGCCCTACATCGTCCAGCAAACCGATCTGGTATTAACTTCGGGTAAGCAGTTCGCGAATTTCTACGAGAACCTGCTGGGGCTCAAATCCTACAAAGTGCCCCTGGATTTC
>CAMLRG010000097.1 GCA_946482335.1 uncultured Duganella sp.
TGCCGGGTGGTGTGGGAGGGGCTCGGCCAGTTTACTGGTCGCCCCTATCCCGATCATAATCACTGCAAACCATCCTTGGAAGGGGGGATCATGCAAGCGATGCGGCAGTCAATCACCAACGGCGCCCAGCATGTGCGGCCGGTGCTGGATGAAGCGCAGTTTGCCCGCTATGTGGAGACCGGCCTGGCGCTGCGCGATGCGTTCCATACGCCGGCTTTGCGCGACAGCTTCGTGGCGCGGCTCAAGCCGCATCGCGGCCTGATCGCGGGCGCCATCCCGGCCGGCATCCAGCAGCATGGCATGCTGCCGGCGCGCGCACCGCGCTGCACCCTGGCCGATATCACTGAAACGGAGCTGGTGCAATGGCTGGTCGATGACGCGCGCCTGATTTACGGCGAGTTCTCGCAGCAGGAGTTGGACAATTACTTCGCCGCGGTGGCGCCGCTGCTGCCACCGCAAGGGCATTTCATGGATCTTGGCAGCGGCCTTGGCAAGGTGGTGCTGAGCGCGGCACTGGCCTTGCCGGACATGCGCTGCACGGGCGTGGAGCTGCTTGGCTACCGCCACGCCATGGCGCAGGCACGCCTGGCAGCCATGCTGGCGGCCGGCGCGGCGGAAGACCCGCGCGCGGCGGATAGCGTCGGCGCGCGCGTGCGCCTGCTGCAGCAAGACCTGTTTGCGGCGGACGTCGGCGACGCCTCCCTGGTCTATATCTACAGCACCTGCTTCGCGCCCTTGATGGGGAGGCTGGCGGAAAAACTGGCCAGCGAAATGCGGCCGGGGGCCCTGGTCACCACCGTGACGGTGCCGCTGCTGCATCCGGCCTTCGAGCTGGTGCGGCATTTCGCGCCGCATGAAGTGGCGTGGACCACGGTGTTCCTGTACCGCCGCCGCGAAGCCGCCGCGCCGCCGGACCAGCCTGGCCAGCCGCCGCAGGCCGCCTGGGCCAGCCGCCCGTATGAACCGGACGGCGCCGCATGGGAGGCCGCCGTGCGCGCAGCATTCGCCGCTTACGACGCGGCTGGGGGAGCATGACATGGAAATCCGGGCGATGACGCTGGCCGAGCTGGACACGGTGCTGGAATGGGCGGCGACGGAAGGCTGGAACCCCGGCTGGCAGGATGCCGCCAGCTTTTATGCCGCCGACCCGGGCGGTTTCCTGCTTGGCTTGCTGGATGGCGAACCGGTGGCCAGCATCTTCGCCGTGCAGTATGGCGCCAGTTTCGGCTTCATTGGCGGCTATATCGTGCGGCCCGCTTGGCGCGGACGCGGCTACGGCATGGCGTTGTGGCGTGCCGGCATGGCGCGGCTGGAGGGGCGCAACGTCGGACTGGACGGCGTGCCTGCGCAGCAAGCCAATTACGCGCGCTCCGGCTTCCGGCTGGCGCACCGCAATGTGCGTTACGCGGGGCTTGGCAGCGGCTTGCCGTCGGAAGACCGGGTGCTGCCGCTCGGGGCGCAAGACGTCGACGAGGTGGTGGAGTATGACCGCGCCTTTTTCCCGGCCAACCGCGCACAGTTCATGCGGCACTGGCTGCAGCAGGAAGGCAGCATCGCGCTCGGCTTGCGCGATGGCGGCGTGCTGCAAGGCTATGCGGTGCTGCGCCCTTGCCGGGATGGCTTCAAGATCGGCCCCTTGTGCGCCGATACGCCGCAGGTGGCCGAGGAATTGATGCAGGCGCTGTGCGGCCGCGTACCGCTTGACGAAGCGGTGTTCCTCGACGTGCCCGAGCCGAATGCGGCTGCGGTGGCGCTGGCGGTGCGGCATGGCATGCGCGCCTGCTTCGAAACAGCGCGCATGTACACGGGCGCTGACCCCTGCCTGCCGCTGGCGCGGCAATACGGCATCACGACTTTTGAACTGGGCTGAAAAAGTGCTTGACCTTGACGCTGCGTCAACCTTGAGGATGGCTGCATGTTCACCGTAAAACAGCTATCCGACATGACCGGCGTCACCGGCAGGACCTTGCGCTACTACGACAGCATCGGCTTGCTCAAGCCTTCGCGCATCGGCGACAACGGTTACCGCTATTACAGCGAAGCCGACTTGCTGCGCTTGCAGCAAGTCCTGTTCTACCGGGAGATGGACGTGCCGCTGGCCGCCATCTGCGACATCATGTCGCAACCGGGCTTCGACGTATTGGCTGCGTTGCAGAGCCACAAGCAAGCGTTGGCCGGGCGGCTGCAGGAATTGCAGGGGCTGATTTCCACGGTGGACAAGACCATCCTCCACTTGAAAGGAAAACAGAGCATGAAACCAGTACAGCTTTTCGACGGCTTGCGCGAGCGCCAGGACAAGTACCGGCAGGAAGCGGAACGCAAATACGGCAAGGACGTGGTGCAAGCCTCGGCCCGGCAATGGCAGGGCTATAGCGAAGGCAAACAGCAAGCCCTGATCGATGAAGGCAATGCCATTTATGCCGAATTGGCGGGCGCCATGGCGCAGGGCGCCGGCAGCGCGGCGGTGCAAGCCCTGGTCGCGCGTTGGCACACCCACTTGCGCGCCTTCTGGCCCGCCGAGCGCGAGCACTTGCCGCGCCTGGCCGCGACCTACCGCGACGACCCCGGATTCCGCGCCAACTTCGACAAGATCCACCCCGACCTCGCACCTTTCATGGTCGAAGCCGTGAGCATTTACGCTGCAAGCGCCTAATCCTTGCCCGAACGCAAATCGTGGCGCGGCGCGCGGCGCTATCTTCGCTTCTGTGCCAACCAGAACGGAGATAATCATGTCAAACTTCTACAAGTACTTTCGGCAAAACATGCAATCGCTTGGGTTGCCCGCTCCCGAATCCTTGTTCGGCAGCTTGCAGATGGCGCTGGCGAACGCTGCTGCGTTCGTTGCGCATATAGACAAGTTCGGCCGGCGGATCACGGTAGGTGAAATGGTTGGCGCCGGGTTGCGAGCGGAAAAGCTTGGCATGGTCGCGACCTTGTCCGCCGCATTCTATGTTGGCGCGGTGATTGGCAGCATTGCAGTCGCAACTGGACGAGCGCTAAGTGGCGGCGTCTCGATCGCCGACGTGCTTTGGGACATTCGATGCAATGGTTTGTACAGGCCGTGGCTGGCTGACACGATGCGTCGTAACCCCGAAATTTATGATACAAAGTTGATAGGACGTAGTCTCTACCGGGTACGGGTGATCCGATGATGAAAGACCAGTTGTGCTTGCTTTTTTCCGCGCTCGTTTGCGCGCTCGCGGCTTGGGCATTTTGGCGCTACCTCAATACCGATGCGGTGCTGGTCCTCATGACACTCGCGTTGGTGTCAGCTGTGGCGGACAACGTGCGCTTGCGTCGCAAGTTGCGCGAAACGCATCGGCGTGGTTGACACGGCTGCGCGGGCGCGCGGAGAATGGCTTTTCCACAACCCTGCTGGATAGGAGGAAGCCATGAAGCTCCGTCGTGTCGCGCAGTACCTGGTTGTTGTTGCGGGATTCACCCTGGCCGGCACCGGCACCGTCGCCGGCGCTGCCCCGGAAAAGAAAAAGGCCGCTGCGCCGCCGGACGAAAAGGCGGCGATGGAGGCGATGGCCAAGGCTTCCGCGCCTGGCGAGGCGCATAAGAAGCTCGATGCGCTGGCGGGCAAATTCACCGTCAAGTCGAAAATGTGGATGGATCCGTCCAAGCCGCCGGAGGAAAGCGCCGGCTCCAGCGAACGCAAATGGATCATGGGTAACCGCTACCTGCAGGAGAGCTACCAGGGCATGTTCATGGGGCAGCCGTTCGAGGGCATGGGCATCCAGGGTTACGACAATGTGACGAAGAAGTACTTCGGCAGCTGGATCGATTCCGGCAGCACGGCCATGACCCTGGCACGCGGAACCATGAGCGGTAACGCAATCAAGTACAAGGGGATGATGTCCGATCCGATGATGGGCAAGGAAGTGCCTTACACCATGAATATGGTGATCGCGGATAACGACCACCATAAACTGGAAATGTGGGGGCCGGGGCCGGGGGGGAAAGAGATGAAGTGGATGGAACTGAGTTATACGCGGGAAAACCGGTAAACCGGTGTCAGACCCGCAGGGTCTGACACCAAGTGTGCTGCGGCTGCGGGGCTTAGCTGCGGCCGAGGCGGGGCAGGCGGCGGGACATGGTGCCGGCGCCGGATGCGTCGCTGTCGACACGGAATACGCCGACCGCTTGCAGCAGGGCTGCCGACTGCTGCTGCATGCTGGCGGCGGCGGCTGCTGCTTGTTCCACCAGCGCGGCATTCTGCTGCGTCACGGCGTCCATCTGCGAAATCGCTTCGTTCACTTGTGCGATGCCGGCGCTTTGCTCGTTGCTGGCGGTGCTGATCTCGTTGATGATCTGGCGCACGCGGTGCACGCTTTCCACCACTTCCTGCATGGTGCTGCCGGCCTGGGCCACCAGCGTATTGCCGACGCCGACCGTTTCCACCGAGGCGCCGATCAAGTCCTTGATCTCCTTGGCGGCCGCCGCGCTGCGCTGGGCCAGGTTGCGCACTTCGGACGCCACCACGGCAAAGCCGCGCCCCTGCTCGCCGGCGCGCGCCGCTTCCACCGCCGCGTTCAAGGCCAGGATATTGGTCTGGAACGCGATGCCGTCAATCACGCTGATGATGTCCACGATCTTGCGCGAGGAGCTGTCGATCGAGGCCATGGTCTCGACCACTTGCGACACCACGGCGCCGCCTTTCTGCGCCACTTCCGACGCGTTGGCCGCCAGCTCGTTGGCGGTGCGCGCGCTATCCGCGTTCTGGCGTACGGTGGCGGTCAGTTCCTCCATCGAGGCTGCCGTCTCTTCCAGCGAGCTGGCCTGGCTTTCGGTGCGTGCCGACAGGTCGCTATTGCCGGCCGCGATCTCGCTCGATGCGGTGGCGATGGTATCGGTGGCGGTGCGCACGGAGCTGACGATGCGCGCCAGGTCGTCGCGCATGGCCTTCAGGGCGTTGACCATGCTGCCCTCGTCGTCGCGTTTGACGCTGATCGGCACGGTCAGGTCGCCGCCGGCGATGCTGCGCGCGATGGAGGACGCGTAATCGGGTTCGCCGCCCAGCTGGCGCAGCATGCCGCGTGCGATGAACACGCCGACCGCCAGCAGCAGGGCGCCCAGCACCACGGCGCCGCCGGCAAAGGTGGCGGCGCGGGCGCGCACGGTGGCATCGACGTTGTCGATGTACACGCCGGAGCCGATGATCCAGCCCCACGGCTCGAAGCCCTTGACGAAGGAGACTTTCTGGACCGGCTTGTCGCTGCCGGGCTTGGGCCACATGTATTCGACCGGGCCGGCACCCGACTTCTTGACGGTGTTGACGAATTCCACGAACAGGAACTTGCCGGTGGGGTCCTTATTGGTGCTGAGGTCCTTATTGTCGAGTTCTGGCTTGATCGGATGCATCACCATCTTCGGTTGCATATCGTTAATCCAGAAATACTCGTTGTTGCCATATCGCAACAGCTTGATCGCGTCCATGGCCTTCTTCTGGGCTTCCGGGCGCGGCAGGGCACCGCTGGCTTCCTGCTTTTGGTAGTAGTCGAGCACGCCATAGGCGGTTTCCACCGCCTGTTTCACGTTGCTGGTGCGCTCTTCCAGGATCAGCGTACGTTCCGAGATCAGGAAGATGGCCGTCAGGAGGATGATGCCAAGGATGGCGCCGGCATTCAGCACTGCCAGCTTCTTCGCAATACTCATCGATTGCGTAAAGTTCATGATGGTCTCCCGTTGTTATGTTTTGCTGTGAAACCAGCATGGCACGGCTCGCCCAAAAAGAAAAGGCCCTCCGAAGAGGGCCTGCAAAACGGGCTTGCCAAATTATTTAGAACGTTTGGCGGCGCTTTGGTCGCGGATGGTGCGGAACTCGGAATCGCTGGCCCAGTTCGGCCAATCCTTCGAATCGGCCAGGTCGCGGCCGACGCTGTACAAGACCTGCAGGTCGCGCGCCATGCCGGTGAAGGGCCACTTGGCATCCCATTCGTCGGACGGCTGGTGGTAATTGTTGGTGGTGTAAGCCTGGCTGGCGGCCTTGCCGGCCGCAACACCGCCATCTTCCCAGTCTTCGCCGGAACCGATGGAGAAGGCAGGCACGCCGCGCTTGGCCATCGGGAAGTGGTCGGAGCGGAAGAAGTAGCCGGCCTCGGTATGCGGGTCGGGCGTGTAGACGACATTGTTCTGCTTGAACTTGGCGATCAGCGTGTCCAGCAAATCCAGCTTGGCGCTGCCCGAGATGGTGAAGTTGCGCGCCGGGCCATAAGGGCTCAGTGCATCCATATTGATCATGCCGGCGGTGGTGGCCAGCGGATAGACGGGGTTGGCCGCATAGTATTCCGAGCCGAGCAAGCCCTTTTCTTCCGCCGTCACGGCCAGGAACACCACGCTGCGCTTCGGCGCCGGGGCCTTGCCGTAGGCGCGCGCCAGCTCCAGCAGGGCGGCGATGCCGGTGCCGTTGTCGACGGCGCCGTTGTAGATCTTGTCGCCCTTGGCGTCAGGCAGGCCGACGCCGAGGTGGTCCCAGTGGCCGCTGTAGATCACGGTCTCTTTCGGTGCGGCGCTGCCTTCGCGTACCGCCACCACGTTCTTCGACTTGATCACTTGCGCATCGACCGCATAGTGCGCGGACAGGCTCACGCCTTTCAATTCCAGCGGCTTGAAGTCGCGCGTCTGCGCCTGCTTCTTGGCAGCTTCGAAGTCGAGGCCGGCGCGCTTGAACAGGTCCACCGCCACGTCGCGCTGGATCCACGCTTCCATCGGCGCGTGCGACTTGCCCGGTTCCTTGCGCACGATGTCGTACATCACATTGGTGTTGGAATTTTTCACGGTCGGCCAGCCGTAGGAAGCCGGCGCGGTCTCGTGCACGATGATGGTGCCCAGCGCACCCTGGCGCGCCATCTCTTCATACTTGTAAGTCCAGCGGCCGTAATAGGTCATGGCCTTGCCGCCGAAGTCGCCCTGGCCGGTTTCGAAGTCCGGGTCGTTGATCAGCACCACGGCCAGCTTGCCCTTCAGGTTAACGCCCTTGAAGTCGTTCCATTTGCGCTCCGGTGCGGTGACGCCGTAGCCGACGAACACCAGCGGCGCCTTGTCGAAGTCGACGCGCCTGGCGCCGTTCATCGCCGCGCGCACGGCCAGTTGTTCGCCCTGGGCGAAGGGCAGGGTGTCCTTGCCGGCGTGGGCGTTCAGCACCACCGGGCCCTGGATTTCGAAGCGGCCCAGCGGCACTTCCTGGAACCAGCTGCGCTTGCCCTTGACCAGGTCGCCGCCCGGCTTCAGGCCGGCCGCCTCGAACTGCTTGGCGATGAAGGCGACAGTCTTTTCTTCGCCGGCGGTGTTGGGGCCGCGGCCCTCGAATTCGTCGGACGCCAGGATCTTGACGTCCTGCGACAGGCGCTGCGGATCGATCTTCGGTAAGTCCTGGGCTTGCGCGGCGGCTGCTGCCAGCAGCACGGTGGCCAGCATGGAATGTTTCACTGGGAACCTCCTGGTTGGGTGGATGGATCAAAAACCCGGCAAGTATCGGCCTTGGCAGGCTGCAGGTCAATCGCTTTGGGCTTATGTAACTTAGTGTTGCTGGAAGGCCCGGCCTGCCCCACGCTCGGCACGGCTGCGGCATACTTCGCCGATAACACATGCATCGGAGTCCCAATATGAAACGCAGCATCCTCAGCGGCCTGGTTGTCGGCCTGTTCTGCTCCCACGCCTTCGCGGCGGACCTGCATTCGGGTATCGACGCGGCCGGTATCGACCCCCAGGTGCGCGCCCAGGATGACTTCTTCCGCCACTCCCAGGGCAAATGGCTGAGCGGTGTGGAAATTCCCGGCGACCGTTCCAGCTGGGGCGCTTTCAATGTGGCGCAAGAGAGTGTGGAAGGGCAGGTGCGCGCCATCATCGAAAAGGCCGAACAGGACAAGGCGCGCAAGCCGGGCTCCGATGCGCAGAAGATCGGCGACTACTACGCCAGCTTTATGGATGAAGCACGGCGCAACGCACTGGGCTTGAAGCCGTTGCAGGCGGAACGGGCCCGCATTGCCGCGCTGGACAGCAAGCGCGGCATCGGTGCGCTGGTGGCGCACTTGAACCGCATCGATGCCGGCGGCCCGCTCGACATGGGCGTGCGCCAGGATGCGCGCGATTCCAGCCGCTACGTGGTGGGCATCCGCCAGTCGGGACTGGGCTTGCCGAACCGCGACTACTTCCTGTCCGACAAGGATGCGCGCCTGAGCGATATCCGCGCCAAGTACCAGCAGCACATCGAAAAGATGCTGGCGCTGGCCGGGCATGCGCAAGCGGCCGACGCGGCGGCGCAGGTGGTGGCGCTGGAAACCGAGATCGCCCGCGCCCACTGGTCTGCCGTGGAGAACCGCGATCCGGTCAAGACCTACAACAAGCTGACCCTGGACGAGCTGAAGGCCCTGTTGCCGGCCTTCGACTGGGATGCTTACCTGAAGGGCGCCGGGGTGGCGGGCAAGATCGACGCCGTGGTGGTCAGCCAGCCCAGCTACCTGGCCGCGCTCGACAAGCTGATCGCGTCGACGCCGCTGCCGGTGTGGAAGGCTTACTTCGAGTTCCACATGATCAGTTCCTTCGCACCTTACTTGTCACAGCCATTCGTGGACGAGCACTTCGCTTTCCGGGGCGCCGTGCTGACGGGAACCAAGCAAAACCGCGCGCTGGGGAAGCGCGCCATCACGGAAGTCAACCGCGCCCTGGGCGAGATGGTCGGCAAGGCCTATGTGAAGGAATACTTCCCGCCCGAGCGCAAGCAGCAGGTGGCGGAAATGGCACAGCACTTCATCGCCGCTTTCCGCGAAGGGATCGATACGCTGGAGTGGATGAGCCCCGAAACCAAGCGGCAGGCGCATGCGAAGCTGGCCAAGATCCATGTCAAGGTCGGCTACCCCGACAAGTGGCGCGATTATTCGACGCTGAAAGTGGTGCGCGGCGACCTGGTGGGCAATGTGCTGCGCTCGCGCGAATTCGCGCATGCCTTCAATGTCGGCCGCCTGGGCAAGCCGGTCGACCGCCTGGCGTGGAGCATGACGCCGCAGACCGTGAACGCCTATTACAACCCTTCGCTCAACGAAGTGGTGTTCCCGGCGGCGCGCCTGCAGTATCCGCTGTACGACGCCAAGGCTGAACCGGCGGTCAATTACGGCGCGGTCGGCATCTCGATCGGCCATGAAATCAGCCATGCCTTCGACGACAAGGGTTCGCAATATGACGGCGACGGCAACCTGCGCAACTGGTGGACCAAGGAAGATGGCGAGAAGTTCGCGGCGCGCGGCAAGATGCTGGTGGCGCAATACAACGGTTACAGCCCGCTGCCCGGCTATAACGTGAACGGCGAGCTGACCCTGGGCGAAAACATCGCCGACAATGCCGGCCTGGTGATGGCCACGCGCGCCTACCGCATTTACATGAAGGGCCAGCCAGGCCCGGTGATCGACGGCTATACCGCCGAACAGCGCATCTTCCTGGGCATGGCCCAGGCCCGTCGCGGCAAGGCGCGCGATGCGGCGCTGATCGCGCAGGTGAAATCCGACCCGCACTCGCCGTCGGAATTCCGCGTGAACGGCAGCCTGAAGAACCACCCCGGCTTCTACGATGCCTTCGGCGTGAAGGAAGGCGACAAGATGTACCTGCCGCCCGAGCAGCGCGTGATCTTCTGGTAATGCCGGGCGGCTCGCTGGCCGAGCGTCGGGCTGCCCTGCGCACGGCCGGGTCACAGGTAGCGTGAAAGCATCGCGCCCGTGAGCCCGTCCGGCAGCGGCAGGCGCACCACGTGGCCGCTGCCCGGTGCCACCGCGATGCTGGTGTCGTTATCGGCCAGCATGCGCTCGATGGTGATATCGCGGTTGCCGCTCGGGTGCATCACCTCGATACGGTCGCCCAGCGCAAAGTGGTTCTTGACTTCGACGCGCGCCCAGCCATCCTCAATGGCCAGCACATCGCCCACGTACTGGCTCCGGCCCACTTCCGACGCGCCGCGCATGTAGTTCTGGTGATCCTGGGTATGGTGGCGCTGGTAGAAGCCGTCCGTATAGCCGCGGTTGGCCAGGCCTTGCAGCTGGCCGAGCAGGCTTTCGTCGAAAGGACGGCCGGCCACGGCATCGTCGATCGCCTTGCGGTAGACCTGGGCGGTGCGCGCCGCATAGTAGCGCGACTTGGTACGGCCCTCCACCTTGAGCGAGGTGACGCCGATCCGCACCAGGCGTTCGATATGTTCCACCGCGCGCAAATCCTTCGAATTCATGATGTAGGTGCCGTGTTCGTCTTCGAAAATCGGCATCAGCTGGCCTGGGCGGCCGCTCTCTTCGAGCAGATAGACCTGGTTGGCCAGCGGGTGTCGCGGCTGCTGGTGAAGCACCGAGATATCGCCGCTGGCATCCTCGCAGCCGGCGCCGACCTTGTAATCCCAGCGGCAGGAATTGGTGCAGGTGCCCTGGTTGGCGTCGCGATGGTTGAAATAGCCCGATAGCATGCAGCGCCCGGAATAAGCGATGCACAGCGCGCCGTGCACGAACACTTCCAGCTCCATCTCGGGGCAGCGCTGGCGGATTTCCTCGATTTCGTCCAGCGACAGTTCGCGCGACAGGATTACGCGCGTCAAGCCCATGCGCTGCCAGAACTTCACGTCGGCCCAGTTGACGGCATTGGCCTGCACCGACAGGTGGATCGGCATGTCCGGCCATTCTTCGCGCACCAGCATGATCAGGCCGGGATCGGCCATGATCAAGGCGTCGGGCTTCATGGCGATGACCGGCGCCATATCGCGCAGATAAGTCTTGAGCTTGGCATTGTGGGCGAAGATATTGCTGGCGACGAAGAACTGCTTGCCGCGCGCGTGCGCGCCTTCGATGCCTTCCTGCAGCGCCTGCAAGGTGGAGAAGTCGTTATTACGCACGCGCAGGCTGTAGCGCGGCTGGCCGGCATACACGGCGTCGGCGCCGTAGTCGAAAGCGGCGTGCATCTTGGCCAGCGAGCCGGCCGGCAGGAGAAGTTCTGGTGCGGTGAGCATGGATAAAAAACCGTACAGGCTATGCGAGGGGCGCCGGCAAATCCATGATCTGGATCAAGTCTCGCGTATGATGGCGGCCATGACGATCGATTGGTTCTCGCCGGCGCAATGCGTCGGCTATGTGGCGTTCGTGCTGGGTGTGGGCTGTTTCCTGCAAGCGGACGACCGGCGCTTCAAGCTGTTCATGGCGGGCGAATGCCTGGCCTATATCGTGCACTTTGCCTTGCTGGGCAACCCGACGGCGGTGGCCAGCACCTCGGTATCCCTGTTGCGCTCCGTGCTGGCGCTGCGTACGCGCTCACCGTGGGTGGTGGCGCTGGTGGTGGCGCTGAATGTGGGCCTGGGGTTGGCCTTCGTACGCCAGCCGAGCGACTGGCTGCCGCTCACGGCGTCCTGCCTGGGGACGCTGGCCCTGTTCCTGTTGCAGGGCATCGCCATGCGGCTGTTGATGCTGTGCGGGACCCTGCTGTGGGTCGCCAATAACATCATCGCCGGTTCCATCGGCGGCACCGCGCTGGAAGTGGTGATCGCTTGCGTGAATACCGTGACGATCCTGCGCTTACGCCGCGCGCAGCTCGCCGTATAGCGCGAGGAATTCCTGGCTCAGTTTATGGCTGCGGTCCAGGTGGATCATCGGCAGGTTGCGTTCGTGCGATTCGCGGATGCGGATCGAGCTTGACAGCTTGTTCTCGAACACCGGCAAGCCTTCTTCCTTGAGCTGGTCCACCATGCGCTGCGGCAGCAGGGCGCGTGGCTGGAACTGGTTGACCACGATGCCTTCGATGCGCAGGTTGGGATTGTGGTCGGCCTTGATTTCCTTCACGTTGTTGACCAGCGTGTAGAGCGCCTGGCGCGAAAAGTCGTCGCAGTCGAAAGGGATCAGGCAACTGTCGGCGGCGATCAGGGCGGACTGAGTGAAGAAGTTGTAGGCGGGTGGGGTGTCGACGTAGATTTCGTCGAAATCCTTTTGCAGCTCGTTGAGCGTGTCGCGCAGCTTGTAGATCTTGTGGCGCGATTCCAGCTTGGACTGCAGGTCGCCCAGTTCGGGATGCGCCAGCATGATCGACAGACCCTCGAACGGCGTGGCATGGACGTATTCGCCGGCCGGCTTGGCAAACATGCTGAAACTGAGCATCTGCTCGAAGTAGGCGCCCAGCGTCGGCACCAAGCCTTCCGTCGCCGCACCCAGCACGTAGCGGCTGCTGTTGCACTGGGGGTCGATGTCGATCAGGAGCGTGCGTTTGCCCTGGTGCGCTGCAATAGCCGCCAGGTTCACTGCAATGGTTGATTTACCGACTCCGCCCTTCTGGTTGAAGATCACGCGTTTCATTGGATTGCCCCTGCTGTGGCTTATATTGCAATGATTCTAGCATGATGCGCCGCAGCAAAAGCAAGCGTTTCTTATCCTGCCGCGAGCAATTCCAGCAGCGGTTTTCGGTAGCGACGGCTCATGCGCAGGCGCTCGGCGGAGCTCAGCACCACCTCGTATTCGCCATCCGCGCGGATGTCCAGCGAGCGTACGCGCTCCAGGTTGACAATGGCCGAGCGGTGGATGCGATGGAAGCCGTGCGGCGCCAGTTCGGCCTCCAGGTCGGCCAGGCTGCGGCGCAGCATGTGGGCCCGGCCGCCGGCGTGCAGGGTCGCGTAATAGTCACTGGCCTCGACCCAGTCGATCTCGGCGAACTTGAGCACCTCCAGCGTGCCGCCATTCCTGATGATGAAGCGCCGCGTTTCGCCCGGCAGCCGCAAGCGTTGCTTGACGCGTTCCAGTACGCGCCCGAAGCGCACGTCGTCGAAAGGCTTGAGCAGATAGTCCAGCGCGCCGACTTCAAAGGCGCGCAGGGCGAACTGGTGGTGGGCGGTGACGAAGACGATGGCAAAGGGCGGCGCGGTGCCGAGCCGTTCCAGCAGCCCGAAGCCATCGCATTCGGGCATTTCCACGTCGAGGAAGACCAGGTCGGGCCGGGCCGCCGGCAGCGCCGCCAGCGCTTCCTCGGCCGAGCCGCACTGCGCCACCACGGCAATGCCAGGATCGCGCGCCAGCAGCAGCGCGACATTGCTGCGTGCCAGCGGCTCATCGTCGATGATCATTGCGCGCAGCATCATTGCTCACGGTAGGGCAGGGTGAGGGTCGCCAGCACGCCCTGCACGGTATCGCGCAACGCCAGCGACTGGCGCTCGCCATACAGCGCCTGCAAGCGCAGGCGCGTATTGGACAGGCCGACGCCATCCTGGCCGCCGGCATCCAGGGTCGGGCCCTCATTAAAGACGCTGAGCGTCAGCACGTCACCGTCGCGCGCGGCGGCCACGCGCAGCAAGCCGCCCTTGGCCCGCCTGGCGATGCCGTGCTTGATCGCATTTTCGACCAGGGGCTGCAGGATCAGGTCCGGCACCTGCGCGCGCGCCAGCCCGGGCGGGAAATCAAGCTGGCATTGCAGGCGTTCGGCAAAGCGCACCTGCTGGATTTCCAGGTACTTGCACAGGAAGCCGACTTCGTCTTCCAATGCCACCAGCTGGCGCTCGGAGTGGTCGGTCACACGGCGCAGCAGGTCGCCCAAGGCCGCGACCGTGGCGATGGCTTCGTTGTCCTTCTTCTCGCGGATCAAGCCGGTGACGGCGTTCAGCGCATTGAAGATGAAGTGGGGCTCCAGCTGCAGGCGCAGCGCGGCAAGCTGGGCCTGCGCCAGCAGTTCGCGTTGCTGGGACAGGCGTTGGCGCGTGGCGAAGGTCACGCTGAGTGTCGCGATCGTGCCATACAGGATCACGTCGCCGACCAGGCTGCCGATGAACCGGGTTTTCCATAGCGGCAGGAAAGGATCCGCACCCTTCGCGTAGGCGAATGGATTGGTCGTGTGTTCGAGCGCCGCGGCAAAGCCAGTCCATACCGCGCCTACAGCCAGGCAGGCCAGCGCATGGATGGCCCAGTTGCGCGCCGAACGGGAGGGGAGGGGATAGCGCCGCAGCAAGGCCAGCGCCGGGGGCGTGGCGGCGGCCCACACCGCCCACGGCGCCATGGTGGTGAAGAACAGAGTCCACCAGTGGTGTTCCATGCCCATGGCGCGCATGGAGACGACGATCTGCGTTGCGTCGAACAAGGCGAGGGCCAGCCAGGCGAAGAGTGGGGCGATTGCGTTCATGGGCGCCATGATAGGGGAATTCAGGGCGGCGGGCGAAGCTTTGCAGCGAATCCACCGCAAGCTGCAGCGAACGGCATCGCCCGGCCGTAGCCGCAATGGGAGACTGGAAGCCTCAATAATCCATTGGAAAACATCATGCAACGACGAGACCTGTTCCGCATTTCCTCCGCCCTGGGCCTGACTGCGGCGCTGCCGGCACTGGCCGGGGCGGACACGCAAACCCCGTTGGCGCCGGCACTCAAACCGCCGGCCCAGGGCACGATCCCGGTGGCTTTCCTGTTGTCCGACAACGCGGTCGTGATCGACTTTGCCGGCCCATGGGAAGTATTTTCCAACGCGTCGACCGCGGGCTGCAATTGCGACGCGGCATTCAACCTGTACACCGTTGGCGCGACTGCGGCGCCGATCAAGGCCAGTGGCGGCATGACCATCGTGCCGAACTACACCATCGCCAACGCGCCGCCGCCAAAAGTGCTCGTGATCCCTGCCCAGAGCACGCGCGACCCGGCGGTGCTGGACTGGATCCGCGCAGCGTCGCGCGACGCGGACCTGACCATGTCGGTCTGCACCGGCGCCTTCCTGCTGGCCCGCACCGGCCTGCTGGACGGGAAGTCGGCCACCACCCACCATGGTTCCTTCAATGAGTTCGCCATGGAGTTCCCGGAAGTAAAGCTGAAGCGCGGCGCACGCTTCGTGGAGGAGGGCAACCTCGCCAGCGCCGGCGGCCTGTCTTCCGGCATCGACCTGGCACTGCGCGTGGTGGAACGCTATTTTGGCAGGGCGATTGCGCGTAACACGGCCAACACGCTGGAGTACCAGGGGCAGGGATGGCTCGACCCGATGTCCAACAATGCCTATGCCCGGCGGCGCGTCTCCACCGAGCAGCAGCCGCTTTGCCCGGTGTGCGACATGGACGTGGAAAGGAAGACCGCCGCGTCTTCCGTCTACCGCAAGCGGACCTACTACTTCTGCATGGCCGAGCACAAGCGGATGTTCGACGCCGACCCGGCGAAATTCACCGTTGCGATGCGTTAGAGCGAAGTCACGTCCAGGATGGCTTGCGCGAATTCGCGCGGCGCCTCCTGCGGCAGGTTATGGCCAATGCCGCCGGCCAGCGTGCGGTGCTGGTACTTGCCCGTGAATTTCTTCGCATAAGCGGCAGGCGGCGGATGCGGCGCGCCGTTGGCGTCGCCCTCCATCGTGATGGTCGGCACGGTGATCGCAGGAGCTTGCGCCAGGCGCGCTTCCAGCGCATCGTATTTGCGCTCGCCGTCGGCCAGGCCGAGGCGCCAGCGGTAGTTGTGGACCACGATATCGACGTGGTCCGGATTGTCGAAGGCCGCTGCGCTGCGCGCGTAGGTGGCCTCGTCGAAGGCCCATTTCGGCGAGGCCGTTTTCCAGATCAGGCGGTTGAAGTCGTTGCGGTTGGCCTCATAGCCCAGGCGTCCGCGTTCGGTGGCGAAGTAGTACTGGTACCACCATTCATACTCGGCTTGCGGCGGCAGCGGCTTCTTGTTGCCGGCTGGGGTGCCGATCAGGTAACCGCTGACCGATACCAGGCCTTTGCAGCGCTCCGGGAACAGGGCGGCGATGATGCAGGCCGTGCGCGCGCCCCAATCGAAGGCGCCGAACACCGCACTTTCGATCTTGAGCGCATCCATCATGCCGATGATGTCGAGCGCCACCGCCGTCTGCTGGGCATTGCGGAACGTGTCCTTGGACAGGAAGCGTGTGCTGCCGTAGCCGCGCAGATAGGGCATGAGCACGCGGTAACCGGCGCCCGCCAGCAGCGGCGCAACTTCTTCGAAAGCGTGGATGTCGTAGGGCCAGCCGTGCAGCAGGATGACTGCAGGACCGGTGGCCGGGCCGAGCTCCGCGTAACCGATCTCCAGTTCGGCCGTGCGCACCTGGCGTAGCGTGCCGAGCGAGCGGCCGGCATTGCCCGGCAAGGCGGCAGCGCGCGCTACCGGGGCCAGCACCGACAGTCCGGCCAGCGCAAGCAATCCACCCATCAGGGAACGGCGCTGCATATTGGTGTTCTTGTCCAAAGCTTCCTCCGCAATGTGTAGGGCTGGGCCCAAGTATAGAAAGGAAACGTATCTGGATTGTGTCACGGGTTATCATGCTTGTAGTTTCAACGATTGGACTTAGGCATGTTGATAGTGACTCACAGCGGCAAGTTCCACGCGGATGATGCGTGGGCGGTCGCTGCCCTGAAAATCCTGTTTCCCGAGGCCGGCATCGTCAGGACCCGCGACCCGGCAGTGGTGGAAACGGCCGACTTCGCGGTCGACGTTGGCGGCATCTGGGATCCGGCCGCCGGCCGCTACGACCACCACCAGAAGGGCTTTAGCGCCGCCAGGCAAAGCGGCGTGCCGTACGCCAGCGCCGGCCTGGTCTGGCGCGAGTATGGTGCGCGCTGCGTGGCCGCGCTGTCGATCCAGCACACCGGCCACCAGCTGAGCGACGACAAGGCGCGCGAAATCGCCTACGGCATCGATGCCGACGTGGTGCAATACCTCGACTTATCGGACGTGGGCGCCGCCAAAAGCGCGCCGGGCGGCTATGGCCTGTCGGCTGTGATTTCCGGCTACAACACGAATTGGCTCGACGAACAAAGGCTGGGCTACGGCGACGCGGCGGAGGAATTCCGCCTGCAGCAATTCCTGCGCGCAGTGGCCGTGCTGACCGACGTGATGGCCAATGCCGTGAAATACCGGGTCGGCGCCTTGCTCGCACTGGACCAGGTACGCCAGGCGGAAGTGCTGGAAGGCGGCAAGCTCCTGTTCCTGAAGAATGGCGCCTTGCCGTGGAGCCAGGTGGTGCGCAAGGAAATGCCGAAAGTGCTGTTCGTGATCAGCCACAACATCGCCGAGCAACGCCATATGCTGCATGCGGTACCGGCCAGCGCGGACAGTTTCGATGCGCGCGCCGACCTGCCCGAATCCTGGGCCGGCCTGCGCGATGCCGACCTGGCGGCGGTCACCGGTGTGCCGGATGCGGGCTTCTGTCACAACGGCCGCTTCATTGCCTCAGCCAAATCTTACCAGGGCATACGCGCCATGGCATCCCTCGCACTGAAGGCAGTCGAGGAAGCGCAGCAACAACAGCCCTAGCCGCGGTCGGACTGGCGCTTGCCCCGCTCGGTATCGGGTTGCGGGTGCAAGTCCTTCGGGCCTTTGTAGATGGTATTGGGTGGGTGTTTGCCCTGGTGCTGCTCATTCTTGTCCGATGGCAGTTCACCCTGGCGGTGTTCGTATGCCGGGCCGCGGGCTTCCTGGACATTGCTGCCCGAGGCATTGCCGGATTTTCCCGTCGCGTTCTCGCTGCCGTGCTTGCTGGTCTTTCCGCCCATGTCGTCACCTCTTTGAAAGTGGATTGGCAGTTTGTATTTGGGGCAGCGCGCGCCAAAAGCAAGACCAAAAGACCGCTGTGCTCCCGCGGCAGCGCGGGAGCACAGGATGCTAAGGCTTAGTTACCGCAGCCTTGGGTGCGGATGCGGTCATACGCAGCCTTGGCTTGCACCAAGCCATAGCCGTAGTAGGGATCGCGGCCAGGCGCGCCCAGGTCCAGCGCGGACTTGTCGAGCGAGCTGCGGATCTGGCTGGCGCTGCACTGTGGGAAGTAGCTCCACACCAGCGCGGCCACGGCCGACACGTGCGGGGTGGCCATCGACGTGCCGTTGTACAGCGCGTAGTTGGTGGCGATCACTTTCACGGTCGCCTGTTGGCCCAGTTGCGCCATCAGGCTGGCGCCTTCGGTATCGGACACGCCAACCGATGGGATGCTGGTCACGGTGGTGCCGAGGGTACCGGACAAACCGCCGGCCGTGTTGTTGTACACCACGGCGCCAACGCCGCCGCTGGCCTGGCAGTTCGCCACCTTTACGCCGAAGGCCACCGAGCCGCGCTTGATCAGGCAGACTTTGCCGGCCATGGCGCTATCGGTGCCCGTGCCCAGGCCGAAGTCGGCCAGCGGTGCGGTAGCGGTGGCGGCCGGGGAACCGGTCATTTCGCGCGGCGCGTAGCTGGACGCGCCCACTTTCAACTCGGCGGTACGGCCGCCGCCCATCGATACCGTCGACAGCACGTCGACGCCGGGCGCCGACAGTTCGACTTTCGGCGTGAATTGCGAGAAGGCGGCAATCTGCTTGTTCTGGTCCAGCGCGCCGATAGACATCACGCTGGTGTAGCCAGCCGGGTAGGACTGGGTATTGTTGCCGTCGTTGCCGGCGGCCGCGATCGACAGCACGCCGCGCTTGGCCAGGCCGTCGAAGGCGCGTTCTTCGGCGATGCTTGGGTCACCACCGCCGAGCGACATGCTGATCACGTTGGCGCCCGCATCGCCGCACTTGTTGGCAGCCGCGATCAGGGTCGAGGTGTAAGCCCAGCCGTCGGCGCTGAACACTTTGATGATGTGCAGCTTCAGCTGGCGGCCAGGATTGACGCCGACCACGCCGGTGCCGGCATTGTTGAGGGCGGCAATCGTGCCTGCCACGTGGGTGCCGTGGTGGTTTTCGTCGGTGAACCAGTCGCCGGTGCCGGGATTGGAATGGCCGGTGACGCGGTTGCCGTTCAAGTCTTCATGCGCCAGGTCGATACCGGAGTCGATGATGCAGACGGTGCGGTTGCTGGCATAGGTGTCCGGCAACTGGTCGGCCTGGACCATGCCAATGCCGTACGGGACCAGTTGGCCCAGCTGGTAGGGCGAGCCGGTCGATGGGGTGCTGGTGGCGAAGGGCACGCGCTTGCGGTCTTCTTCCACGAATTCGATGGCGGGATTCTTGCGCAGCCCGTCCAGTGCCTTGGCCGGCA
>CAMLRG010000098.1 GCA_946482335.1 uncultured Duganella sp.
TGCCAGGGCCCAACACGCTGCGCGTGTCAGGACCTGGCACCGGGGTTATTTAGATCTTTCCCGGTCGAAGACGGGCCCGCGATTCGTAAATGCGCAGGTTGGCCAGCTTGCCCGCGTAGATGGCGCTGTCGTTGCGGGTGGTGCTGTTGAGCAAGGCCAGGCCCATATGCTTGTCGGCTTCCTTCAGGTCGCCCAGCGCAAAAGCAGCCTTGGCCAGCCAGAAGTGGAATTCGTGGTAGTAGGGCGCGCGCTGCACTTCGCGTACGAACATGGAGCGTGCCTTGCGGTAGTCGCCTTCATTCATGGCTTGCTGGCCCAGGTGGAAGAAGTGGAACGGCGGGTAGGGTTCCAGCAGCGCCAGGTCGGCCTTGAACTTCGCCGCATCTGCCTTGTTGCCCATCGCTGCCGCCACTTCGGACAGGTTGAACAGGATTACGGTGTTGAGCGGGTCGTGCTGGTGGGCGAAACGCAGCGTGCGGTCGGCCTGCGCCAGGTCACCGTGGCGCTGGTAGATCGTGGCCATGGTGTTATAGGCCAGCAGGTAGCCAGGGTCATGTTCGATGGCGGCGCGCGACCACCAGTAGGCATCGTCGATCTTCCCCTGTACCAGCGTTTCGGCCGCGCGGTTGTTCATGTACATGGCGACGATGCGCCGCTCCGAAATGACTTCGGTCGGCATCTTTTCGGCGTCCGGCGGCGGCAGGAAGTCGATGGTCACCGACTGCGAGCGGTCGAAGATATTGGTCGGTTCGAAACCGGTCTTGCCCAGCACCAGGTTGACGTGCCCGCTGCTGAAATACAGCGAGCCGGAACGGCTCCAGGTGTCCTCGCTGGTGATGCGCTGGAACTGCACATCCAGCCCCAGCTCGCGCGCAAAAGCGGCCGTCATGATGACCAGCGACAGGCAGTTGCCGGAGCGGGCCTCGAAAGCCTGGGCGGCGGTGCGCGTCATTTCGGAATCGTATTCAAGGCGCAGCTGGTCGCGCTGGTACAGCGCTTCGAACAGCGCTTCGTGCTGTGCCTTGGTGCGGCGCATGACGCGGATCTTGGCCGCATACGCCTTCATTTCAGGGGTGAGCGCGAAGATCTGGTCGGCGGTCACCATGTCGGCCGGCCTGGTGAAGGCGGCATCGCTGAACAGCGCGCGCTGCGGCGCCGTGACTTGCGGCGGCGCGCTGGCGCAGCCGGCCAGCAGTGCAGCAAAAATCAATGTTGACAGTAGTTTCATGGTGGCGTCTCCTCACCTCTATGAAACTAGTATGTGCGTGTCTCAGGGGGCTGTCAATTCAACGGTAATATCGTCGATGCCGAGGGTGCCCAGGGCATCGCGCAAGTCGTCGATTTCGGCTTCCACGTCGTCGCCGAGGTCGAGGCGGCGGTCGGCGTGCGCCAGTTCCCCGGCGGCGCCGAGCAATTGCACGCCGAGGGCGGCCTCATCGTCGGCTTCCACCAGGGTGATGACGGCGCGCGCCGGGCCATGCGCCGCCAGCGCCGCGCCGAATTCGGCCATCATGGCCAGCATCCAGTGTTCGGAGCGGCCTTGCTGCAGGGCGCCGTAAAACAAGTCCTGGTACAGGAAGTTCAGGCGCAGGTCCCGGCCGCCGGCCGCCAGGCAGCGCTGCACCAGCGGCGCCGCCGAGACGGTCCAGTCCTGGTAGCGCCGCATGCGTGCTGCGAACCAGGCATCCTGCTGCTTGCCGGCCGGCGGCATGGCATAGAACGGGTCGTCGGCGCGCTTCAGCGCAAAGCCCAGCAGGAAACGCAGCTCGACCGCCTCGTCGTCGGCGCTGAACGCGGCCGGCTGCCAGCCGGCGATGCTGCGCAGCAGGGCGGGCGCTTCCGCCACCTTCTTGTCCATCAGCGTGGCGGCCGCCTCGTGCACCATGGCATTGAGCTGGCTGTAGCCGATGCCCTGCATCTCGGCCAGGTCGTAGGCGTGCTGCACCAGCGCCACCTTGGCCCGCGGGCCTTCCAGCCCGGCGTCGGTGAAACTCGCCAGCAGGGCGGCATACGCTTGCTCATCCTGGAAGCCTTCCGCTTCGCGCAAGCCGCCCTGGCTGTGCACGAACAGCGGGATGGCGAAGGCGTTGATCTCCATTTCCGGACCGTCGCCCTTGCGCAGCACGACGGTGCCGGCATCCTCTTCCACCGTTTCCTTCAGCAGGCGGTAAGCGTCGGCATCCTCGCCGCGCGCCAGGTCGATGGCGCCGGCCAGCACGCCATCCTTGCCCTGGCGCAGGTGGCGCCGCACGGCATGGCGCAGACCGGGATCCTGCGCCAGCGCAAGGCTGCACAGTTCCTGGCTCAGGAGATGGTCTTTGTCGGCGGGGAGGGAATTCGGTTTGCGTGGTGCTGGGCGCTTGTTCTTGGTCTTGCTCATGCGGCTTAGTGTTCCATATGGAAGGTTTCGTGCAGTTCGTCCAGCAGGTCGGCGGTTTCATCCTCGTTCATGCCGAGGTGGCGGCAGGCGTCCGCGCCGCCCTTGGCCCATTCCAGCGCTTCACTGTTGCCGTGGTAGCGCTGGATCGCGCGCTCGGCCAGCACGGCGCCGGCCACCAGCGAGCGGATGGCGTCGTCGGTGGCTTCGTCGCCCAGCACTTCGTAATCGTGGTGGTGCAGGATGGCCCAGGACACGTCAGGCGACAGGCCCCAATTGCGCGCCAGCAGGCAGCCGATGGCGGCATGGTTGGTGGCATGGCGCGCATCTTCGATCTCGGTGACCTTGCGGTTGGCGGCGCCGTTGCACATGTCCAGCGTCTGGCCATAGTCCGCGAAGCGCGCCATCAGGATCGGGATGCCGATGTCGCAGAACAGGCCGAAGGTATGGGCGATGTCCTGCGGCGCCAGGCGCAGCTTGCGCGCGATGAACACCAGCGCTTGCGCGCGGCACGAGGACACTTCCCAGAACTGGTTCAGGACCGGGTTGTTGGCGCCGATGGCTTCGCGCGCCAGGATGCCGGTCAGCATGGCGGCGCACTGGTTGATGCCGAGGAAATTGATGGCTTGCTCGACCGACTTGGCCTTGCGCGCGGCGCCGTAGAACGGGGAATTGGCCAATTTCAGCAGGGCGCCCGACATGCCCACGTCGTTGCCGATGATGCGCGCGATGGCGCGCGGCGACGGGTCGGGCTGCGCCAGTTCGCGCTGCAGGTCGACCAGCAGGCTGGGACGCGGCGGGATGCGGATCGAGCGCAACAGCGCATCTTCTGCGGTCGGATGGTTGGCCGGGAGCCGGGCGGCGGCTGTTGTCATTTTGCTTGGTAGTTGTTCTGCTGAGCGGGCTCCGACATTATCGCCTGTTTTTCCGGCTTTGGCCGCGTGCCCGCCCGGGTTTTTTTTCATGCCGAAATGGCAGGATTGATACAATCGGTAGCATGTCTTCCCACATCCTTGCCGATATCGACTTCAGCGCACCTTCGCCGCAAGTGGCCCGCCGCCTGATCGGGGTGACCCTGCTGGTCAATGGCGTCGGCGGACGCATTGTCGAGGTGGAAGCCTACGACCGCGAAGACCCGGCCTCGCACAGCTTTGCCGGCAAGACGGCGCGCAACTTCGCCATGTTCGGGCCGCCGGCCCATGCGTATGTCTACTTATCGCACGGCATCCACTGGTGCCTGAATTTCGTCTGCCGCGAGGAAGGGCACGGGGCCGGGGTGCTGATCCGCGCCATCGAGCCGCTGGCCGGCATCGGGCAGATGGAAGCGCGGCGCGGCTTGAACGATCCGCGCTTGCTGTGCTCGGGGCCGGGCCGGTTGGCGCAGGCGATGGGCGTGACCCGTGAATACAATGCCATGCCGCTGGGCGCGGCGCCGTTCGAACTGCTGCCGCGCAAGGGGCGGGTGCAGGTCGTGGTGGGTCCGCGCATCGGCATCTCGAAGGCGGTCGACGTGCCGTGGCGCTTCGGCCTGGCCGGCTCGCCTTTCGTCAGCCGCCCGTTCCGCTAGGCCTTCCGGACCGTGCCCGGGCGCGGCCGCGCATCGGGCTGCCCGCCGCGCGCCGTTCGCCATCCTGAGTCACATCACGCCAGCCCCGCGCCCCGTGCGCGCCGCCCATGTCCGCCGTGCCGCCTGCGCCGCCCCAGCCGCCCCAGCCGCCCACGCCGCTTGCACCGCTTGAGCCGCGCGCGCTGCCGTTCCCGGTGCCGGCGTCCGCCTGCTCCGCGTCTGCACCCTCCCAGCCCAAGGCCTCGCCGTCGCCGTCCGCGTCACCCTCGCCATCCTCACCCAGCTCGAACACTGCCACCGCCTGCGCCAATCCTGCCGCCTGCTCCTGCAGGCTGGCCGCCGCCGCCGCCGCTTGCTCGACCAGTGCCGCGTTCTGCTGCGTGACATCGTCGATCTGCCCCACCGCGCCGTTCACTTCCGTGATCCCGCGCGCCTGCTCCGCGCTGGCATCGCTGATGCGCTGGATGATGC
Organism: uncultured Duganella sp.; assembly: GCA_946482335.1. Next base: position 4,416 of record CAMLRG010000098.1, read on the forward strand.
CACTGACCTGGGCCACCGACGCCACGATATCGCCCATGCTGCCGCCGGCCACGCCGACCGAGGCCGCGCCGCTGTCGATGGTGGCCACGGAAGTGTTGATCAGCGCCTTGATTTCCTGCGCTGCCGTGGCGCTGCGCTGCGCCAGCGTCCGCACCTCGGCCGCCACCACGGCAAAGCCGCGCCCCTGCTCGCCGGCGCGCGCCGCCTCGACCGCGGCATTCAGCGCCAGGATATTGGTCTGGAACGCGATGCCGTCGATCACGCCGATGATCTCGACGATCTTGCGCGAAGAGGCGCGGATCGCCTCCATGGTTTGCACCGCATCGGCCACCGCCGCGCCGCCGCGCACCGCCAGCGCATTGGCATTGGCCGCCAGCTGGCAGGCTTCACGCGCATGTTCGGCATTGCTGCGCACCGCCGCCGCCAAGCTGTCGACCGCGCTGGCGGTTTCCTCCAGAGAGCTGGCCTGCAGTTCGGTGCGCGACGACAGGTCCATATTGCCGCTCGCGATCTCGCGCGAGGCCAGATCGATCTGCTGCACCGCCCCCCGGATCGAACGGATGGTGCCATTCAGCTGCGCCACGCTGCCATCGAGCGCACGCACGGTCTCGGCGATTTCGTCGCGTCCGCGCGCCGTTTGGCGCGGCGCCAGCCGCCCCGCTGCCAGGCTGCGCACGCCCTCGCCGATGGCATGGATGTCGCGCAGCAGCGCGCGCCGCACCAGCATCGAGACCGCCAGCGACAGCGCCACCGACAGCAGCAGCAAGCCCGCCATGGTCATGCCCAGCAGACGGAACTCTTGCCGCGCGCCTTTGTAGGCCGCTTCGCTGAGCGACTTTTCCAGCGCCGCCAGCTGCGCCAGCTGCACGTCCAGCGCCGCGAACTGGCGCTCCGCCTTGGCCATGGCGTTGGTGGCGATCGACTGGTCGACCTGCGCCAGTTCGATGGTTTCCTGCACCGCCTTGCGGTAGGTGGCCAGTGCCTGCTGCGACACCGCCAGTAAGCCGCGTTCATCTTGAGCCGCGCCGCTGGCCAGCTGTTCCAGCCGGCTGCCCACCGCGCCGTGCCGGTTGCGGATCTGCGCCGTCAGCGCATCGAGCCGCGCCTGCGCGAAGCTGCCGTTGATCCAGGCCAGCAACTGGTAAATGTTGGCGTGCGCCATGCGCGCCTCGCCCGCCACGTCGGCCACGGCCTGCAGCCGCGCGGCGCGCAGCTGCACCAGGTTTTCCATGGAAGCGTTCTGCCGCACCATGCCGAACCAGGCGCATGCCGCTGTCGCCAGCAGCAGCGCCAGTACCACGCCAGGCGCAAGCAGCAGCTTGGGTCCAATCCGCAGTCGGTTCAGCATGGCCGCCTCCTATTTCTTGTAGATGCCCGCTTCCAGCACGGCGTCGCCGACGCGCTGGATATAGGTGGTCTTGGGTTCGATCTTGCCGGTGGTGGGGTTCTTGTACATATAGTCGACCCAGCCTTTGCCCTTCTTTGCCGCCAGCTCGATGATCTCGCGCCGGTACTTCTTGCCGCTGGCATCGGGCACGTCGGTCAAGTCCTTGCCGACGATGGTGGGATTGACGGGATGCGCCAGCACGATGCCGCTTTGCAGGTCGCGGATGTCGACGTACAGCGCACCCTGGATGAATTCGGGATCCTTGGCCGCGACCTTCTCGATGAACTTGTCCTTGCCGTGCTGCTTGATATAGGCAGCGCCTTTTTCGACCATGGCGATGGCGTCTTTCTCGGTCGGTTCGCTGGCGTGGGCGCCTGCCGTGGCCAGGGCGATCAGGGATGCAATCAGGATGCGTTTCATGCCGGGCTCCTTGGGGTGGGATGGAGCCCCCACTGTACGTGTGCACAGCCGGTCGGGAATTGCGCAAACGCAAGCTCGTAGGATTTTTCCTGGCAACTATTGAGGTATGGCAATAGGCGAATTCCTAAGCGGTCCATCATGAAGTCCTAGCCCACCCACTCAGGAGTACGCCATGACCGCCGACGCCCTGCCCAAGTTCAAGCCCTATACCCGCCAGACCATCCGCCAGGCGCCCCAGTGGGAATTGCTGACGCACGAACAGCAGGAGGCGGTGCAGGTGATTTCGCATGTGCTGCCGTTCCGCACCAACCAGTATGTGCTGGGCCAGTTGATCAACTGGGACAATATCCCGGACGACCCCATTTACCGCCTGGTGTTCCCGCACCGCGACATGCTGCCGGCGCACGAATACTGGCAATTGCGCGACCTGCTGCTGGTGAAGCAGGATGAGGCGGCGGCGCAACAGCTGGTGCGCCAGATCCGGCTGCGCATGAACCCCCATCCGGCCGGCCAGATGACGCACAACGTGCCGCGCCTGAACGATGCGCCGTTGCGCGGCCTGCAGCACAAGTACAAGGAGACCGTGCTGTTCTTCCCCAGCGCCGGGCAGACTTGCCACGCTTACTGCACCTTCTGCTTCCGCTGGCCGCAATTCGTCGGCATGGACGACCTGAAATTCGATGCGCGCGAAACGGGACAACTGGTGGCGTACCTGAAATCGCACCGCGACGTGACGGACGTGCTGATCACCGGCGGCGACCCGATGATCATGAATACCCGCTCGATGGAAGAGATCATCACGCCCCTGCTGGGGCCGGGTCTCGAGCATATCCAGAACATCCGCATCGGCACCAAGTCGGTGTCGTACTGGCCGCAACGCTACGTCAGCGACCGCGATGCCGACGACTTGCTGCGGCTGTTCGAGCGGGTGGTCGCGGCGGGCAAGAATATGGCGATCATGGGCCACTACAACCATGCGGTGGAGTTGCGGCAGGACGTGGCGCAGCAGGCCGTCAAGCGCATCGTCGGCACCGGCGCGACCCTGCGCATGCAGGGGCCGCTGATCCGGCACATCAACGAGGATCCGGCCAGCTGGGCGGAGCTGTGGCGCACCGGGGTGCGGCTGGGGGCGATCCCGTATTACATGTTCGTCGAGCGCGACACAGGGCCGCGCGAATACTTCCAGCTGCCGCTGGCGCGCGCGCACGAAGTGTTCCAGCAGGCGTACCAGATGGTGTCCGGCCTGGCGCGCACGGTGCGCGGTCCTTCCATGAGCGCCTTCCCCGGCAAGGTGGTGATCGATGGCGTGGCGCAGATTGGCGGCGAGAAGGTGTTTGCGCTGCAGCTGCTGCAGGCGCGCAATGCGGACTGGGTGCGCAAGCCGTTCTATGCGAAATACGACCCGACCGCGACCTGGTTCGACCAGCTGCGGCCTGCGTTCGGGCGTGACAAGTTCTTCTTCGACGAAGCCGAACATGCCGCGTCCACCGCGCCGCTCGCGCCGCCGGTGACGGTGTTGCCGCGCCGGGTCATCCCGCTGGTTGCATAGGGCCATGCCATGCGCGCGCCCGCCGCCAGCACCGTGCCGCCGGCGCTGCCGGCAGGGCGCAACCTTGCCGCCGCACCCGGGCCGGCAACACCGCCAGCCGCGCGTACGGCCGCAGGCGCGGGCACACCGGTGCCGCTGTTGTTGCCCGGGCCGCTGGCGGTATCGGTGCCGGTACGGGGCGACTGGCGCCTGCGCTGGCTGACAGCAGCGGGAAGGTGCTGGCGCGGGACGGAGCGCTTGCCGGGCACCCTGTCCGGCCCGGCCACGCTGTTCATGGTCTTCATCCCCTTCGCGCTGGGCCACTACCTGTCCTGGCTGCTGCGCAGCGTCAATGCCATGTTGGCGCCCGTCCTGGTCACGCAAGCCGGCCTCACGCCGGCCCAGCTGGGCATGCTGACCAGTACCTACTTCCTGGCCTTCGCCATCGCGCAACTGCCGATCGGCGTCGCGCTCGACCGCTACGGCCCGCGCCGCGTGCAATGCGTGCTGCTGCTGGTGGCCGCCGCCGGCACGCTGGCCTTCGCCTGCAGCCGCAGCTTCGCCGCCCTGGCGGTCTCGCGCGCCCTGATGGGGCTAGGCCTGGCGGCCTGCTTCATGGCGGCGATCAAGGCGCTCACCACCTGGCTGCCGGCGCACAAGGCGCCTTCCGTGCAGGGCTACCTGATCGCCGCCGGCGGCCTGGGCGCCGCCACCGCCACGCTGCCGGTGCGGCTGGCACTGCACCATATGAGCTGGCAATGGATGATGGCCGGCCTGGCCGCCGCCTGTGTCGTGGTGGCCCTGATGATCTTCCTGCTTGCCCCCACGCCCCCCGCCGCGCCGCCGCGCCCGTTCACCCGCAGCGCGCTGGTGGAGACCTTCACGCACCCGGTGTTCCGCGAAACCGCCATGCTGGTGCTGATCCCGCACAGTGTCTTCTTCGGTGTGCAGGGGCTGTGGATCGCGCGCTGGCTGGCCGACGTGCCGCGCTATGGCGAAGATGCGATTGCCTGGCTGCTCTACCTCGGCATGGCGGCCGTCATCTTCGGTTCGATCGCGGTCGGGATGTTGACGGAATGGGCGGCCAGGCGCGGCTGGCGCGCGCTGGACGTGGCGGCCGCGGGCATCCTGATATTCGTGCTGCTGCAATGCCTGTTCGCATCCGGTTGGCGCTTGCCGCAGCAAACGCTGCCGGTGCTGTTCATGCTGGTGGGATGCGTCACCGGCATGGAATATTCGATCATCGCGCAGGCATTGCCTCCTTCGCTGATGGGACGCGCATCGACCTGCCTGAACCTCCTGATTTTCGTTGGCGCCTTCACCGTGCAGGCGGGCTTTGGCCAGGTGGTTGGGCTGTGGCAGCATTCGCCGCTGGGGCATTACCCCCCGGCCGCCTACCAATGCGCGTTCGCTTTGCTGGTGCTGCTGCAATTGCCCGGGCTTTGGCGCTACTGGCGCAAACGCCGTTAATGCGCGGCCGGTGTCCGATGCGCGATCCGGTAGAATATCGCCTTCAACAAGAGGAAGATGTTATGAAACTGGTTCGTTACGGCCGCATCGGCAAAGAAAAACCTGGCCTGATCGATGAATTCGGCAAGCTGCGCGACCTGTCGCGGGAAATCAGCGACCTCTCCGGCGCCAACCTGTCGGACAAGGTGCTGCGCAAGCTGGCCAGGATCGATCCCGAAACGCTGCCGGTGGTGCGCGGCAACCCGCGCTTCGGCGTGCCGGTGGCCAAGGTGGGCAAGTTCATTGGCGTGGGCCTGAACTACGCCGACCACGCCAAGGAATCGGGCCTGCCGATCCCGAGCGAACCGATCATCTTCATGAAGGCCATCACCTGCCTGTCCGGCCCGGACGATCCGATCATGCTGCCCAAGGGCTCGAAGAAGACCGACTGGGAAGTGGAGCTGGGCGTGGTGATCGGCACGCGCGCGCGCAACGTCAGCGAAGCGGAGGCGGAAAAGCATATCGCCGGCTACTGTGTGGTGAACGATGTGTCCGAGCGCGAATTCCAGCTCGAGAGCGGCGGCACCTGGGACAAGGGCAAGGGGTGCGATACCTTCGGCCCGGTCGGCCCATGGCTGGTGACGCGCGACGAGGTGTGGGACGTCAACAAGCTTGACCTGTACCTGGAAGTGAACGACAAGCGCATGCAGACCGGCAGCACCGAGACCATGATCTTCAAGGTGCCGCAGCTGGTGGCCTATATTTCGCGCTTCATGACGCTGGAGCCGGGCGACATCATCGCCACCGGCACCCCGCCCGGCGTCGGCCTGGCACGCAAGCGCTTCCTGAAGAAGGGCGACTTCGTGCGGCTGGGCATCGCCGGGCTGGGGGAGCAGCAGCAGGACGTGATCGGGTATCAGGAGTTCTGAACCGGTAACCCGGTGTCAGACCCGAAGGGTCAGACACCGATACGCGGCAGCCGCAGGCCAGGTGTCTGACCCTTCGGGTCTGACACCGTCTTACCGGTTCTCTTAAACCGGCCGCACACGCAGCAAAGCCCGCTCCAACCCATCCTGCAGCCGCGACACGATCTGCTGCAAGTCCGTCTCCGTCGCAATGAAGGGAGGCGCCAGCAGCACATGGTCGCCGCGTTTGCCGTCGATGGTGCCGCCCATGGGATACACCATCAGCCCGCACTCCATGCAGGCATCCTTCAGCGCCGCGTGCAGCCGCAGGTCCGGATCGAAAGGCCGCTTGCCGTCGCGGTCCTGCACCAGCTCCAGGGCCAGCAGCATGCCGCGCCCGCGGATGTCCCCCACATGCGGATGCATGCCGAAAGCATCGCGCAGCATGCGTTTGAAGGTCGCCCCGCGCACCGTCACCGCCCCCAGCAGCGAATCGCGCCGGATCACCTTCTGCACCGCCAGCGCCGCCGCCGCCGCCACCGGGTGCCCGACATAGGTGTGCCCGTGCTGGAACACCCCGCTGCCCGAGCGCAGCCGCTGCACCACATGGTCGCGCGCGACCACGGCGCCGATCGGCTGGTAGCCGGCGCCCAGGCCCTTGCCCAGCGCCACCAAGTCCGGCACCACGCCTTCCTGTTCGATCGCGTACAGCGTGCCGGTGCGGCCCATGCCGCACATCACCTCATCGGCGATCATCAGGATGCCGTACTTGTCGCAGAGCGCCCGCACGCCCTTGAAATAGCCCGGCGTCGGCGGCACCGCCCCGCTGGTCGCGCCCACCACCGTTTCGGCGCAAAAGCCGATCACGTGCTGCGGTCCCAGGTCGATGATCTTCGCCTCCAGCTCCTGCAACAGGTTGGCGGTGTAGTCGTGCACGTCCTGGCCGGCGCGGCGTTCGCGGTATTCGAAGCAGGGCGAGACCCGTGCCACGTCCATTAGCAACGGTTCGAAATGGCGCCGGCGGTACTCGTTGCCGCCCAGCGCGAGGGCCCCCAGCGTGTTGCCGTGGTAGCTCTGGCGCCGCGCAATGAAGACGCGGCGCTCGCTCTCGCCGTGCTCGACGAAGTATTGGCGGGCCAGCTTGAGCGCCGCTTCGATGGCTTCCGAGCCGCCCGACACCAGGTAGGCGTGGTTCAAGTCGCCCGGCGCATCCTGCGCCAGGCGCTCGCCCAGCTCTTCCGCCACTTCGGTGGTGAAAAAGGACGTGTGCGCATACGCCGCCACCTTGAGTTGCGCCTGCATCGCCGCCAGCACATCCGGGTGGCTATGCCCGAGCGAAGAGACGGCGGCGCCGCCGCTGGCATCGAGATAGGTATTGCCTTCGCTGTCGCGCACGTGCATGCCAAAAGCGCAGACCGCGACAGGCGGCGTGCGGCGCAGGTCGCGGTGGATCAGGTGGGTCATGGCGGCTCCTCGCAGGATGGGTCGTCCAGCGACATTAGCGCGCGCGGCCCGGCCGCGTTTTGATTTTTGTCCTGTCCGGTGCGACTCAGTCGGGCAGCGTGGCGGCCGGGGAGGCCGGCGTGGCGGTCTGCGCCGCGTTCATCACCATGGCGAGCAAGGTGTAGTAGCCGCACAGGCCCATCAGGTCCACCACGCCGTGCTGCCCGAAGTGCTGCAGCGCGGCGCCGTAGGTGGCGTCGGATACGCGCTTGTCGCGCTGCAGCTCAGTGCAGAAATCGAAGACCGCGCGTTCTTCCGCCGTCAGCCCCGCCGGCGCGCGGTGGTGCGCGATCGCGTCGATCACTTCCTGCGCAATGCCCGCCTGTGCCGCAATTGGCGCATGGATGGCCCATTCCACCTGCTGGTTCCAGGCCCTGGCCGTCACCAGGATCGCCAGCTCCGACAGGCGGGTGCCGATGGCGCTGCGGTAGCGCAGGTACTCGCCCATCTGTTGGGCCGCCGACATCAGCTCGGGGCTGCGGATCAGTGGCACGAAGGGGCCGTACAGCGCGCCGCGGGGGCCTTCGATCACGGCTTGCGCGACTTTCTGCTGGTCCGGATCCAGCTGTTCGAACGGGATGGGGGGCAGACGGTCTATCATGTGCAAGGTCACTGGTTCAATTCGTCAAATGGTACACGAACGAGAAGGAGCGCTTTCCCATGCACCGTCGCCAATGCCTTTCCATTGTCGGGACCATTGCCGTGGCGCCGATCGCATCCGCCTTCGCCGCGACTGCGCCATCGCGTTATGAGGCGGTAATGGCCGCCTACCCGGACTTCAACGGCACCGTTGTCGTCGGACGCGGTCCGGCCATCCTGTTCGGCAAGGCGTTCGGCATGGCGGACCCGCAGCCGCAAACCCCGATGGCCCTCGACACCCGCTTCGAAACCGGCTCGGTGTCGAAATGGATTGCGGCCATCGCGGTCATGAAGCTGGTCGACCAGGGCGTGCTGGCGCTGGATGCGCCGATCCTGCAGTACCTGCCGGACTACCGCGCCGACACGGGCGCCAGGCTCACCTTGCGCCACCTGATGTCCCATGCCAGCGGCGTGCCGAACGAACTGGTCGCCGCCAGGAAGGCCGACCCCAAGGTGGCCAATACCGAACTCGATCAAATGGAGGCGGTACGCCGCTACGCCAGCGCCGACCTGTGGTTCGAACCCGGCGCCAAATGGGACTATTCGCATTCGAACTGGCTGATCGTGAAGGCCATCGTGGAACGCGCCAGTGGCCGCGCGTACCGCGATTGTGTGACGGACTGGCTCACCGCTCCGCTGGGTTTGCGCGACAGCGGCATCTTCCGTGGCGAATCGAGCGCGGTGCCGCGCATGGCGCTGGCCTACGCCGGCGCCGGCGCCGCCTGGCAGCGCAAAGTGAATGCCGTGCCGGATTACATGGCCATGGCCGGCGGCTTTTACAGCAGCGCGCCCGACATGCTGCGCCTGATGGACAGCGTGCTCGATGGCGCCGTGCTGACGCCCGCTGCGCGCGCCGCCCTGATGAAGGTCGTCATGACCGGCCAGCGTTACGCCCTGGGCGGCCGGACGCGGGTTGAAACGATTGCGGGCGTCGCGCGCGAAGCGGCTTGGGAGGATGGCTCGAACGGCGGCTTCCGCCTCGTGGCGCGCCGCGTGCTGGCGGACGGCACCACGGTCATTGTCTTCAACAACAGCAGCTATGACCATCAGAAGCTCGGCAGCCTCGCCAGCGCTTTGATGGAAGCGGCCTATTCCGCTTAGCGGTGGCGCTTGTTCGGCAGCGCCACGCCCGGCCCCTGGACGGCTATTTATTCCGCCGCGCCATGGCTGCCACCGCCTGTTCAAAGCGGGCAAAGCGCAAGTCCAGCTGCCTGGTCTGCGCCGCTTTTTCCGCCGGCGTCAGGAATGCATAGCGGATGCTGTTGTACACCACCTGTTTGAGCGTGTCGTAGCTGGGGCGGTAGCGGCTGGTGAACAGCACGTACTCGCCGCTAAGGTCATTGCGTGACACGCCCGCATCGTCGGTGGACAGCACGATCGGCACGCCATGGCGCAGGTAGGTGGTGACCGGATGCGCTCCGCCTTTGACACCGAGGATGAAGTCATTGCTGGTCAGGTTGATTTCCACCGCCACCTGGCGCGCTTTCAGGTCGGCCAGCAACTGGTCGGCCCTTGTCTCATGGACGATATCGATGCCATGGCCGATGCGCTGGGCGCCGGCGACGCGCACGGCGCTGGCGATATGGCTGCGCAAATCTTCCGGCGGCACCAGGCCCGGCACCAGTTCGCCGGCATGCATGGCCAGCCGCACGTTCGGGTAGCGCTGCTTGAGGAAAGCGAACATGCGCATGTGCAGCTGGTAATCGCGCAGCGCCACCACGCCGTTTTCCGGCCCGACGATATTGACGCCGACAATCCGCGGGCTCTTGTCGCTGGCGGCAAAGGCGCCCGCCAGGCCGGCAAATACTTCCGCCGGCGCCTTGTTGCGCGAGACATAGGTTTGCGCACGCAGCGTGAATTCGCCGTCGTCGATGCCGGTCAGGTCGCTTTCCAGCGTTTGCACGTAATCGGCACTGGCTTTCCGGGCGACCTGATCGTTCTGCACGAAATCGGCATACGGCGCCAGCGCCGCCGTCAATGCGGCATCGTCTGCATCGGCCGGCAAGACATTGATGGCCTTGGCCAGGTCGGGATTGGACGGCGCCGGCGCGCTTTTCACCATGGTCTCGATGTACTGCACATTTTCGTCTTTAGCGCGGCGTTTCAATTGCTCGAAACCGAGCTTGTAGCTGTAGCCGGAGATCGGGCCGAAATAGTTAAAGGTGTTGAAGAAATGCTGGTCCGGCGGCAGTTGCGACTGGCCGTGGTTATAGAAATCCATGGTCGACCATTGCGCCAGCAATTCGCGGTAGAACGTGGTGTCCTTGGCCGCGCGGATCGCCGCCACGCTCAGGCAATTGCTGTGGGCGGGTGCGCCGGGGGCGGGCAGCTTCGTTTCAATGCTGTATTTGGACTTCTCATTGGTCGGATCGCTGACGGTGTAAATGCAATAGTCCTTTTGCGCGACCCAATCGAGGTAGGTTTCCGCGTAAATCGCGCCTGAATAATGGTGGTGCAGGTCGCCGCCCTTGGGCAGCATGGCCATCAGCAGCTTCAGTTCGGACAACTGTGGGGTCGGCCCGTTGACCAGTTGCTGGTAATAGCGGCGCGTGGCCTGATAGTCGGCTTGTCCAGCCTGGGCGCGGGGTTCGCGCGCGGCGGCGGTCAGGGAGCTGGCGGCCAGGGCCAGGGCGATGGCTGGGATGAGAGTTTTTTTCATGCCGCCAGTGTCCGATAAAGATGCAAATCTATCAAGCCCGCCGGTGTGGGCGGCACGCGGCGAACGGTCGTGCCGTAAAAATAATTTGCACGCTAACGAATTGTGCGCTATATTTCAACCCATGCGCTTAGCGCGCTAATCATTAACGAACTAACCAAAGGAGAATTACCATGACCAAGACCATCAAATCCGCCCTGATCGCCGCTTCCCTCGTCGCCGGTGCCGCCCTGGTGCCGGCGCACGCCGCCGAAGACACCACCGTCGTGCTGGTGCACGGCGCCTTCGCCGACGGTTCCGCCTGGAACAAGGTGATCCCGTTGCTGCAGAAGCAGGGCTTGAAAGTGGTCTCGGTGCAGAACCCGCTGACGTCCCTGGCGGACGACGTGGCCTTCGCCCAGCGCGTGATCGATGCGCAAAGCGGCAAGGTGGTGCTGGTGGGCCACTCGTGGGGCGGCGCCGTGATCACCCAGGCTGGCGCGAGCGACAAGGTGAAGTCGCTGGTCTACGTGGCGGCCTTCGCGCCGTCGGAAGGGCAGGCCGTGGGTGAACTGGGCAAGGACTTCCCGCTGCCGCCGGGCATCGCCACCCTCAAGCCCGACAACAATGGCTTCCTCTACCTGTCGGCCGAATCGATGGCGGTCAACTTTGCGCAAGACCTGAGCGCGGCCGAACACCGCCTGATGACGGCGACCCAGGGCCCGATCAAGGCCAGCGCATTCGGCGACAAGGTCGACGTGGCGGCATGGAAGAGCAAGCCAAGCTACTACATCGTGGCCTCGAAAGACCGCATGATCGATCCGGGCTTGCAGCAATCGTTCGCCAGCAAGATCAACGCGACCACCACCACGCTGGCGGCCAGCCACGTGCCGATGGCATCGCAGCCGGAAGCGGTGGCCAAGGTGATCCTGGCGGCGGCCAAGCGCTGATGGGCCGCGGGGGGGCTGTGCTAAAGTACGCGCCATGGAAAAACGCACGCCCCCCACGCTGGACCAGCATCTCTGCTTCAAGCTGTATTCGACTTCGCTGAAGATGACCCAGATGTACAAACCCCTGCTGGCGCCGCTCAACCTGACTTACCCGCAATACCTGGTGATGGTCGTGCTGTGGGAAGAGGAGGGCCTGGGCATCAAAGGGCTGGCCGAACGGCTGCAGCAAGACCCCGGTTCGATCACGCCGCTGGTCAAGCGGCTGGAGGCGGAAGGCTACCTGCTGCGCGACCGCGACCCGAACGATGAGCGCAACCGTGTGCTGACGCTGACCGAGAAGGGCCGCAAGCTGCGCGCCGCCGGCTTGAAAGTAAGCGAGCAGATTGCCCACGCCTGCGCCATCACCGCCGCCGACGTGGAACGGCTGGCCTCAGGCCTGGACAAATTGAGCCGCAACCTCGACTGAGGTGCGCCGCTCAGGCGAACACTTTTTTCAGCCAGGCGGAAATGTGCTGGATTTCCTCGGCGCAGGCCGAGTGCTGCATCGGGTAGTCATGCCATTCGACCTGGTAGCCCAGTTGCTTGAGCAGGTCGCGCGAAGCGATCGCGCGGGCCACCGGGATCACCGGGTCCTGGGTGCCGTGCACCATGAAGACCGGTGTGTCCTGGTTGGCCGGATGGCGTTCGGCTGCCACCTTGTCGGCCAACGGCACGTAGCCCGATAGGCACATCAGGCCCGCCAGTTTCTCGGGGTGGCGCAAGCCGGCCTGCAGCGTCATCGCGCAGCCTTGCGAGAAGCCGCCCAGCACGATGCGGTGCGCCGGGATGCCGCGCGACTTTTCGCGCGCGATCAGCGCTTCCACCAGGATTTGCGACTCACGCAAGCCTTTTTCGTCTTCCTGGCGCCCCAGGTCGTTGTGCACGATGTCGTACCACGAGCGCATCACGTAACCGCCGTTGATCGTCACCGGCATCGTGTTCGCATGCGGGAAGATGAAGCGGATGCCGGGCAGGCCGGCCAGGTCGAGCTCATTGACGATAGGCGCCCAGCCCTCGCCGCTGTCGCCCAGGCCGTGCAGCCAGATGACGGAATACTCGGGGTCCGGTGCGGTATCGATGACGATGGAGTCCAGCAGGTGGGTCATGCGTTGTCCTTCTTGCGGATGGCGGATTTGGGGCGGAATGCCTTGCAGACGGCGTCGTTGGTTTCGGCGTAGGGGCCGCCGATCAGGTCGATGCAGTAGGGGACGGCAGCGAACACGCCACCGACCAACTGCTTGCCGTCGGCGTCTTTCAAGCCTTCCAGCGTTTCCTTGATGGCTTTGGGCTGGCCCGGCAGGTTGATGATCAGGGCCGCGTGGTCGGCCGTCTCGCGGATCACCGCGACCTGGCGCGACAGGATGGCGGTCGGCACGAAGGCCAGGCTGACCTGGCGCATCTGCTCGCCGAAGCCCGGCATTTCCTTGCTGCCGATGGCCAGCGTGGCTTCCGGCGTCACGTCGCGCCGCGCCGGGCCGGTACCGCCGGTGGTCAGCACCAGGTGGCAGCGCACCTGGTCCACCAGCTCCACCAGGGTGGACTCGATCTGCGTCCGCTCATCGGGAATCAGGCGGGTTTCGAAGCGCACCGGCGTGGTAAGCGCGCTGCGCAGCCATTCCTCCAGCGCCGGGATGCCCTGGTCCTGGTAGACACCGCCGCTGGCGCGGTCGGAGACCGACACCAGGCCAACCAGCAGGGTGTCGTCACTCATCTTCTTCGCCCTCGGGCGCGTCGACGTCAACGTCCGGGCCCGGCGATGGGGTGCCGGCGGCGGCTTTGTCCAGGTCCTTCAGGATCTGGAAGATTTCGCGGTACGCCTTGGGCGGCTTGTTCTCGGCCTGTTCCTTGCGGGCGTTGCGGATCAGGCCGCGCAAGTGCTGCACGTCCAGCTGGGGGTGTTCTTCCAGCAGGGCGGTCAGGGCCTTGTCGTCGGCCAGCAGCTTGTCGCGGCGGCGCTCCAGCGCGTGCAGGGCGGCGGTATCGGCCTTGGAGGCGCCTTTCCAGCCCTCGATGGTGCGCTTGATGACGGCCACTTCCTCATCGGTCAGGCCGCGCATCTTCTTGCCGATGAATTGCATCTGGCGGCGGCGGCCTTCGTGGTTCTTGATATTCTGGCATTCCAGAATGGCATCCATGACGTCTTCCGGCATTGGCACGCGCTTGACGCGGTCGCGCGGGGCCTCGACCAGCTCCTGGCCCAGCGCCTGCAGGGCGTCGGACTGGCGTTTCATCTCGGTCTTGGAAGGACGTTCGTATTCTTGTTCGAACTCGTTGGACTGGAAGCCACACGAGCCGCGGTTTGGATTAGGCATGATAGAGCGCGAAAAAACGGTAAACGGCTGCTATGATAACTGTTTTAACGCCCACAGCCCTAAAAACACCCCATGAGCGAATCCGCCTTCTCCTATTCCCAGGACCAGTTGAAACAGCTTGCCCGCGACGTTTTGAAGTATGCGCGCGAGCAGGGCGGCAGCGATGCCGCGGTCGAGATCAGCGAAGGCAGCGGGCTCTCGGTGTCGGTCCGCAAGAGCAAGATCGAAACCATCGAGCAGAACCGCGACAAGGGCATCGGCGTCACCGTCTTCATCGGCAAGAAGCGCGGCAATGCCAGCACCTCCGATTTTTCCACCGCCTCGCTGAAGGCGACGGTGGAAGCAGCCTACAACATCGCCCGCTTCACGGCGGAAGACGATTGCGCCGGCCTGGCCGACGAAGACCAGCTGGAAAAGAACCCGCAGGACTTGCAGCTGTTCTACCCGTGGCCGATCAGCACCGAGGAAGCGGTGGCCCTGGCGCAGCGCGCCGAAGCGGCGGCCTTCGCGGTCGACCAGCGCGTCACCAATAGCGAGGGGGCCGGCGTGCACGTGCAGCAATCGCACTTCGTGTCGGCCAATTCGCGCGGCTTCATCGGGGGCTATCCTTACTCGCGCCATACCTTGTCGGTCACGCCGATCGCCGGCAAGGGCGCCAAGATGCAGCGCGACGACTGGTACACCTCGG
>CAMLRG010000099.1 GCA_946482335.1 uncultured Duganella sp.
TTTTGTCCGGTTGCCAGAGCTGACCCCGACTTGAGGTGTGCTATCCTCTGCGCGCCTGTCACCACAGAGAGATGCCATGTTCCGACTGTCCTTGCCTGCTGCCGCGATGGCAGCTGCAATCTCGGCTGCGTTCGCGCTACCCGCGCGGGCGCAGGATCCGTTGAGCTTCGCGCGCTATGACCAGGTGCGCACCACCGACCTGCACCTGGACTTGAAAGCCGACTTCGCGCGCCGGACGCTGGGCGGGTATGCCGAGCTGTCGCTGAACTGGATCGACAAGTCGGTGCGCACCCTGGTGCTCGATACGCGCCAGCTGAAGATCGCGCGCGTGCAAGTGCTGCGGCCGGACGGCAGCTGGGCGCCGGCATCCTTCATGCTGGACCGGCAGGATGCGAAAAAGGGCCGCGCCCTGCGCATCGCCCTGCAGCAGCAGCCGGACAAGGTGCGCATCTATTACCGCACCGCGCCCGGCGCCAGCGCCCTGCAATGGATGAAGCCCGAGCAGACCCTGTCGGGCAAGCGTCCCTTCATGTTCAGCCAGTCGCAAGCCATCGAAGCGCGCTCCTGGGCGCCGCTGCAGGATACGCCGGCCGTGCGCTTCACCTACAGTGCCCGCATCGACGCCCCGGCCGGCTTGCGGGTGGTGATGAGCGCCGAAGGCGACCAGCGCGCCACCGGCCACGGCGGCTGGCATTTCCGCATGCCGCAGCCGATCCCGTCCTACCTGCTGGCGATCGCCATCGGCGAGATCGAGGTGCGCAACCTGGGACCGCGCACCGCCGTCTATGCGGAACCCGGCCGCATCGACGCTGCCGCCTGGGAACTGGCCGACACCGAGAAGATGGTGAACGCCGCCGAGGCGCTGTACGGCCCTTATCGCTGGGGGCGCTACGACATGCTGGTGCTGCCGCCTTCGTTCCCGATCGGCGGCATGGAAAACCCGCGCATGACCTTCCTGACGCCGACCATGATCGCGGGCGACCGCAGCCTGAACGACCTGATCGCGCATGAGCTGGCGCACAGCTGGTCCGGCAACCTGGTCACCAACGCTTCCTGGAAGTACCTGTGGCTGAACGAAGGCTTCACCACTTACGTCACGACGCGCATCGTCGAAAGCCTGTACGGCAAGGAGGTGGCGGACCTTGAGCTGCAGGTGGAGCAGGCCGAAGCCCTCGCTTCGCTGAAGGATATCGCGCCGGCCAAGCAGGCGCTGGCCAGCAAGGACCCGGACGTCAACCCGGACGCCTACGCCGACGAAGGGCTGGTCTACGCGAAGGGGGCCTGGCTGCTGCATACGCTGGAGCAGCGCGCCGGCCGCGAACTGTTCGACCCTTTCCTGCGCGGCTGGTTCGACCAGCATGCGTTCCAGTCGGCGACCACCGAGCAATTCGTCGATTACCTGCGCAAGAACCTGCTGGCGAAAAAGCCGGACGTCATGAGCGATGCCGAACTCGATGAATGGCTGTACGGCAGCGGCATCCCCGCCGGCGCGCCGCGCGTGAATTCGCCGCGCCTGGCCGCGCTGGACGCCAAACGCGACGCCTGGCTGCAGGGCGAGCTGGTCACCGGCGCGCTGGAGCCGCAGCAGTGGATCGCCTTCGAATGGATGCATTTCCTGAACGGCATCGACGGCAAGGCCAGCGCCGCGCAACTGAAGGAGCTCGACGACGCCTTCAAGCTGCGCACTACGAAGAACAATGAAATCGGCTTCCGCTTCTACCTGGCATCGGTGCATGCGGGCCATGACGTGCGCGCACCGCTGCAGGCCTTCCTCATGAGCGTAGGCCGGCAAAAGTTTGTCGTCCCGCTGTACAAGGCGCTTCTGGAGAATCCGAAGGAAGCCGTATGGGCCAAGGGCGTATATGCCAAGGCCCGTCCCCGTTACCACCCTGAGACCCAGGGTTCCGTCGACAAACTGATGAAGAAATGAACATGCTGAAGAAACCCCTCGCGCCACTGCTCTGGCTGGCCTTTGCCGCCACCGCTGCCGCTACTGCGCCCGCCCTGGCCGCGGCGGAAGGACCGGAAGCGGCGGCTACCGCCAGTGCCGCCCGCGCGCCCGCCTTCGACCTGGAGCGCGACGTCAAGCTGGCCTTGAAGACCTTCGACGTGCCCGGCATGGCCATCGCCATCGTCAAGGATGGCAAGGTGGTGGCGGCCAGGGGCTTTGGCGTGCGCAGGCTGGGCGACCCGGCGCCGGTGACCGGCAGGACGCTGTTCGAGATCGCCTCCAATTCCAAAGCCTTCACCGCCGCCGCACTGGCGCAGCTGGTGGACGAGGGCAAGCTGTCCTGGGACGACCCGGTGACGAAACATTTGCCGGGCTTCCAGATGGCCGATGCTTACGTGACCCACACCATGACCGTGCGCGACCTGCTGGTGCACCGCAGCGGCCTGGGGCTGGGCGCGGGCGACCTGCTGTGGTGGCCGACCACCACCTTCACGACCGATGAAATCATCGACCGCCTGCGCTACGTGAAGCTGGCCACCAGCTTCCGCAACAACTACGCCTACGACAACCTGCTGTACATCGTGGCGGGCAAGATCATTGCGCAAAAGTCCGGCAAGAGCTGGGAAGAGGCGACCCGCGAGCGCATCCTGGCCCCCTTGGGCATGGACGCCACCGCCACCAGCGTGGCCGACATGCTGAAAACGGCCGACTACTCGGCGCCGCACAGCAAGATCAACGGCAAGGCTGCCGTGGTCAAGCCGATGCCGGTGCAAAACGCGGTCGGCGCGGTGGGCATCAACACCAATGCCGAAGATATCGCCAAGTGGATGCAGGTGCTGCTCAACGAAGGCAGGATGGAGAACGGCAAGCAGCTGTTCAGCGCCCGCCAGGCGCGCGAAATGTGGACCCAGCAAACCCCGATGAAGATCAGCGAGCCCAAGCCGGCGCTGGCGGCCACCCGGCCGCACTTCGCGGCCTATGGCCTGGGCTTCCAGCTGCGCGACTACCGCGGCCGCATGCTGGCCATGCATGGCGGCGCGCTGCAGGGCTTCTACTCGCGCATCGTGCTGGTGCCGGAAGAGAAACTGGGCGTGGCGATCTTCACCAATGCCGAAAACGGGCCGGCCATGAGCGCGCTGCAGTGGCGCATCCTGGACCATTACATGGGCGCGGCGCCGACCGACTGGATCAAGGCTTACGCCGAGGTGGAAGCGGAGATGCACCGGGACGAACTGGCGCGCCAGCGCAAGCTGACGGCCGCGCGCGCCGCCGCCTCCAAGCCTTCGCTGCCGCTGGCTGCCTACAACGGCGAGTACAACGATCCGTGGTACGGCACGGTGGCCATCCGCCAGGAGGGCGGCAAGCAAACGATGGCCTTCAGCCGCACGCCGGACCTGGTGGGCACGCTCGAGCATTTCCAGCACGATACCTTCATCGTGCGCTGGAAGGAGCGCAACTTCAATGCCGACGCCTACGTGACGTTCTCGCTGAACCCGGACGGCTCGATCGAGCGCATGAAGATGGCGCCGGTGTCGACCGAAACCGACTTCAGCTACGATTTCGCCGACCTGTCCTTCACCCCCGGCGCCAAGCCGGCCGCCGCCAAGCCTTGAGCGTCAGCCCAGGCTCCATTTGTTGATGCGCGTCTTGTAGCGGTAGCCGGGCACGTAGCGCATTTCGCAGTATTCGATCGGCTGCCGGCGCTCGGACAGGGTGACGCGCTCGCAGGAAAGCAGGGGCGTGCCGGGCGCCACCTGCAGCAGCTGGCTTTCTTCGGCCTGCGCAGCCACCGCGCCCAGGCTTTCCAGGCATTCCGTCGGCTGCACGCCCAGGTCTTCCACCAGCAGGCGGTAGAGCGAACCCTTGGCTTCCAGTTCCTTGCGCTCGATGGTGGCGCCGGGCGGCAGGCGCAGGTAGGAGTCCTGCAGGCCGACCGGGGCGCCATTCAGCAGGCGCAGGCGGCGCAGGCGCACCAGCGGGGTGTCGATTTCCGTTTGCAGCAGGCTGGCCAGCGCCATGGTGGCGACCGCCGGCTCCAGCAGCAGGATCTGCTGGCCCGGCGTGCCGCCGCGGCGGATGGTGTCGTCGCTGAAGCTGTCGAGAAAGCGCGACATCTGGCGCACGGCCTGCGGTGCCACGAAAGTGCCGCGGCCATGGTCGCTGTACAGCGTGCCCTGTTCTTCCAGCAAGCGTATCGCCTTGCGCACCGTGTCGCGGCTGACGTTGAGGGTGGCCGCCAGCTCGCGCTCGGCCGGCAGCGGTTCGTGGGCGGCGTAGGTGCCGCGCTCCACTTCCTGCTGCAAGCGTTCCGCCAGCTGGCGGTACAGCGGCCGCGCGCCTTCCGGTTTCAATTCCATCTGCTGGTTCTCCTTGATCCGATGGATCGTATCATACCACTGTCACAATCTTATGGTACGTACCATTGCTCATACCGCGTAAGCCACAGTCGGAAATATTTTCTTGATTAGTGGTACGTACCAGTATATGCTTCCCATACCGGAATTCGTTATCGCTCTCAACAAGGGGAAATCGTGTACAGGAAAGTGGGCTTACTGGCGGCAGGTTCTGTCGCACTGATGCAGTGGAATGGCGCGGCGGCGCAGCAGGCCGGCCAGGGCGAGGCGGCCACCACCGTGGTCGAAATCACCGGGCAATTGCTGGGCAAGGGTGAGGCGCGCGCCAACAGCGTGATCGACGCCGAAACCATCAAGGCCCAGCCGGCCGGTCTCGACCCCCTCAAGCTGCTGGGCCGCGTGCCGGGCCTGCAAGTGGGTTCCAGCGATGCCTTGGGCGGCAGCTTCTCGATGCGCCTGGGCATGCGTGGCTTGAACAAGGAGCAGATCGGCGTGTCGGTGGACGGCATCCCGAACGGCTCCACGCTGTCCAACGGCGGCACCATGCCGAACCGCCTGCTGGAGCCGGCCAATGTGGTGCGGGTCGACGTGTCGCAGACGGCGGGCGACCTGGGCACGCCGTCCAACCAGGCGCTGGGCGGCTACATCGATTTCCGCACCCGCGATCCTTCCAAAGAGCGCGGCGGCGACGTGGAAGTTTCAGGCGGCAATTACGGCTACCGCCGCGCCTTCGTGCGCCTCGATACCGGCAAGAACGAGCGCGGCACCAGCGCCTACGTGGATTTCTCGCATTCGGAGGTACGTACCTGGCCGGGCGACCATTCGGGCCAGAGCCGCCGCAACCATGCCGACCTGCGCGTGCTGCAGGACCTGGGCGGCGGTTCCAGCCTGCGCGCCACGGTCAGTTACAACCGCTTCGCCGACAACGACTACGACGCGGTGGCCCTGCGCGCGGTGGCGGCGCCGTTTTACAAGGCGGTGTTCGAAGTGAACCCGGATTCCGATGGCTTGACCGACCGCTGGACCGGCAACCCCGCCGTCGACCAGAATTACCGCGGCACGCGCGGCATCAACAGCAAGGATATCCTGGCCCACGTGGACTGGACCCAGCGTTTCGGCGCAACCGGCAAGCTGACCCTCAAGCCCTATATCCACACCCAGGAGGGAAACGGCTGGTTCTACGTGCCTTACCGCCAGTTGCCGGCGGACGGCAAGGTGGTCAGCATCGTCGCCCCGGGCGGGGCGCCGACTGCCGTGGTGCAGGAGTGCTACCGCAACCAGTACCAGCGCACCGCGACCGGCGCGCTGGTGCCGCTGTCCGCCGTCACCTTCCCGGCCGGCGCCAGCGCGGCATCGCTGCGCACGGCAGGCTGCCCGGCGGCGGCGCGCTACGCGATGAATCCGGTGGCGCAATGGGGGGAGCGCGAAGCGACCACGCGCCGCAGCGACAATTCCATCAACCGCCGCGGCCTGTTGTCCGAAGTGGCGTTCACGCCGGCCGACGGCCACCGGGTGCGCGTGGGCGGCTGGTACGAACATATCGTCCGCGAAAAGATCCGCAACTGGTTCGGCGCGACCGACCCGAAAACCGGCAGCGCTTACAGCGAAAGCGACCTGTACTCGGTGACGCAGGACCGCCATTACCGCTCCAACACCCTGATGGGCTATGCCCAGGACAAGATGCTGCTGCTGGACGAGCGCCTGGAACTGGATGTGGGCGCCACCTGGCAGCGCTTCCGCGAAGACTACCGTTCGCCGGTGGAGTTTGCCGGCGTACGCGCACTGTCGGTCTCGTCCGGCCTGCTGCCCAAGTTCGCGGCGCTGTACCGCATCAGCGACCAGCTGGAAATTTACGCCAGCGCGTCGAAGAACTTCAGCGCCATCCCGGACAGCGTGTTCGAAGGCACGGCGGCGGTGGACTCGAAGAAGGGCATCGAGCCCGAAACTTCGCTCAACAAGGACGTGGGCGTGCGCTGGCAGCGCGACGGCTATGGCCTGGGCCTGAGCGTGTACGACATCCGCTACAGCAACCGCATCTCGATCCAGAACGGCAACCCGAACGGCGACATCTTCTCGCGCGACGCCAAGACCAGCTTCGCCAACCAGGGCGGCATCAGCTCGCGCGGTGTGGAGCTGACTGGCCGTCTGGCGGGCGCGGGCTATGAGCTGTATGCCAACTACGCCTTCAACAATGCGCACTACGAGACGGACACGCCGTTCGAAGGCATCAAGGCCGGCGACCCGGTGCTGGGTGCGGCGCGCCACACGGCCTTCGCGGAGGCGGTATGGAAGCCCGCCGCCGGCTGGCGCCTGGCGCTCAACGCGCGCTACACCGGCAAGGCGGCGGGCACCTACGGCGTGGTGGCCAACACCGTCGTCGCCGGCGGCCCGGCCAGCTATCCGCGCGAGTACATGCCGTCCCATACGCTGGCGGGCCTGTCGGCCAGCTGGAAGCCCGGCCTGGCCGGCTGGACCTGGCTGCGCGAGGCAGAGATTGCCTTTAATATAGACAATATGTTCGACAAGCGCTATCTCGGCGGCCTTGGCGCGGAACTCACCACCGCCAATCCGCTGACCTCGGGCCGCTACTTCCTGGGCAGCCCGCGGACCTTCTTCCTGACGCTGCGTTCGCGTTTCTGAACGCGCCACTTTGACGGAAAGGGCAGGACGTGAACTGGGCACTGCAGGCGAAGCGCTTACTGGCGAAGCTGGGATGGCTGGTGCTGCTGCTGGCGGCGCTGTATGGCCTGAAATGGCTGGCATCCCGGCTCGATGACGACGCGTCGGGCGCCGCACGCTTGCGCGTCGCCCTGTTCATCAACGGCACGCTGGGCGACAAGTCCTTCTTTGACGCCGCCGCCCGCGGCCTGCACCGTGCCGAGGCCGGCCTGTCCGTCAGTGCGCGCGTGGTGGAGGGCGGCACCGATCCGACGCGCTGGGAGGCGGCCCTGGGCGACCTGGCCGACAGCGGCGACTACGACGTGGTGGTCGCGGGCACCTTCACCATGGTGCCTTACGTGGAAAAGCTGGCGCGCGAATATCCCTCCACCCGCTTCATCGTCTATGACGCCAGCGTGGATTATGGGCGCTGCGGCTGCGCCAACGTGTATTCGATGCGCTTCCGCCAGAACGAAGGCGCCTACCTGGCCGGCTACCTTGCGGCGCGCCTGATGCAGCAGGGCTTGCCCGGCCTGGCGCCCGGCAGCGGCACGGCGGCCATCGGCGGTATGCAGTTCCCCGTGATCGAGGACTTCCTGGTCGGCTTCAAGGCCGGGGCGCAGGCGGCGGCGCCGGGCTTGACGGTGCAGACCCAGTTCGCCAACGCCTTTTCCGACCCGGCCGCCGGCAAGGAGATCGCGCGCATGCAGTTCGCGCGCGGCGCCGGCCTGGTGTTCCACGCGGCCGGGGCCACCGGCCAGGGGGTGAACGAAGCGGCGGAGGAAGCGGGCCGCTATGCGATCGGGGTCGACATGGACCAGTACGCGATGTACCGCGACACGCAGCCGGCGCGGGCCCGGGGCATTGTCACTTCCGTGCTGAAGGAGGTCGACGTGGGTCTGGAGCGCGCCCTGCGCCTGCACCTGGAAGGCGGCCTGGCCTATGGCCGCAGCGAATCGCTGGGCCTGGCCGAAGGCGGGGTGCGGCTGGCGCCGCGTTCGGCGGTGCTGGACGCGCTGCCGGCGGCGCTGCATGCGGAACTGGCGGCACAGCGCGACGCCATCATCGAAGGGCGGGTGCTGGTGCCGAGCGCCTTTGCCACCGGGGCTGCGGGCGCAGCGGGGAGCGGGCAATGAAGAGCGATATGCCGCGGCTGCAGCTGCGCGGGGTCAGCAAGCGCTATGACAATGGCTTGCTGGCCAACGATGCCGTCGACCTGGAAGTGGCGCGCGGCGAGATCCATGCCCTGATCGGGGAAAACGGGGCGGGCAAGTCGACCCTGATGAAAATCCTGTACGGGCTGGAACAGCCCAGCGCCGGCCAGGTCTTGCTCGATGGCCAGCCGGTGCGCTTCCGCTCGCCGCGCGCGGCCATCGCCGCCGGCGTCGGCCTGGTGCCGCAGCACGTGCAGCTGGTGCCCTCGTTCACGGTGGCGCAGAACGTGGTGCTGGGCGCGGAGCCGCTGCGCGCCGGCCTGCTGGACCACCAGGCCGCGCTGGCGGCGGTACGCGGGCTGTCCGGGCGCTATGGCCTGCAGGCCGATCCGCTGGCCGTGACCGGGACGCTGTCGTTGGGCGAACAGCAGCGCGTGGAAATCCTGAAGGCGCTGTACCGCGGCGCCACCCTGCTGCTGCTCGACGAACCGGCCGCCGTGCTCAGCCCCGACGAGGCTGCGGCGCTGTACCGCGCGTTGCGCGGCCTGACCGGCGCCGGCCTGACGGTGCTGCTGATCACGCACAAGCTGGCCGAAGTGCTGGAAGTGGCCGACCGCTACACCGTGCTGCGCGCCGGCCGCGTGACGGGGCGCGGCCGGTCGGCGCAGGCTTCGGCCGGCGAGCTGACCCGCCTGATCGTGGGCGGCGCGCCGCCGCCGGCGCCAGCGGCCGCGCTGCCGCGCCGCCCGGCGCCCCCCGCCGGCGGCACCGTGCGCCTGGCGGCGCGCAACCTGCGGATGTGCGATGCGGACGGCGTGGCGCGCCTGGACGGCGTGTCGCTGGAGGTGGCGGCGGGCGAGATCCTCGGCATCGCCGGCGTGGAAGGCAATGGCCAGTCCGCCCTGGCCGCGGTGCTGGGCGGTGCGGCGCTGCCGGACGGCGGCAGCATCATGCTCGACGGTGACGCGTACGGCGGGCGCGGCGTGCGGCATGCCATCGAACAGGGCGTGGCCATGGTGCCGGAAGACCGCCTGCGCGACGGCGCCGCGCCCGGCCTCAGCATCGCGGAGAACGCCATGGCCTCGTGCTACCACCGGCCGCCGCTGTCGCGCCTTGGCTGGCTGCAGCCGCAAGCGGTCCGCGCCATGGCGCAGCGCATGATCGACGGCTTCGGGGTCAAGGCGCAGGGCCCGGAGCAGCCGATCGGCGCGCTTTCCGGCGGCAACATGCAGAAGATCGTGCTGGCGCGCGCCCTGCAATCCGGGCCCAAGGTGCTGATCGCCTGCCAGCCCACGCGCGGCGTCGATATCGGCGCGGCGCGCTTTCTGCGCAGCCGGCTGGAAGCCTTGCGGCGCGACGGCGCCGCCATCGTGCTGGTGTCGGCCGACCTGGACGAAGTGCTGGAACTGTCGGACCGCATCGCCGTCATGTTCCGCGGCCGCATCGCCGGCCATTTCCGGGCGGCCCAGGCCAGTGCGCCGCTGCTGGGCGCCTATATGACCGGCGCGCGCCGCCAGCCCGGCGCTTCGGCCTGCCTGGACGCGCCATTTGCCGCCGGCGGGGAGGGCGCAGCATGACGCGGTCCGTATCCTTCGCGCCGGCCCGGCGGCCCGGCATGCGCCTGGCGCTGGCGGTGCTGGCCGGCCTGCTGGCGGGGCTGGCCATCACGGCCCTGGTGAGCCGCGAGCCGCTGCGCGCCTGGCTGGTCCTGCTGACCGGTGCGCTGCCCGAACTGCGGCAGACGGCGGACGGCTGGGAATGGCGTCGCCTGGTGCGCTTTGGCACGGTGCTGGAAGACACGATCACCCTGAGCTGCCTGGGCCTGGCCGTGGCCCTGCCGTTCCGGGCGCGCCAGTTCACGCTGGGCGCGGACGGCCAGCTGTTCCTGGGCGCCCTGGCCGCCGCCGTGGTCGGCCTGCTGCTGCCGGCGCCGGCCTGGATCGTGCTGCCGCTGGCCTGCCTGGCCGCCATGCTGGCCGGTTTCCTGTGGGGCGGCGTCACCGGCGCCCTCAAGCTGGGCTGCAATGCCAATGAAATGGTGGCCAGCCTGATGCTGAACATGATCGCCGTCGAATGCTACCGGCTGGCCATCCTGTACTGGCTGCGCGACCCGGCGGCCGGCTTCCAGGCCACGCCGCTGCTGCCGGCGGCGGCGCAACTGCCCACCCTGATCGCCCATACCAACGTCACCTGGATGCTGGTGGCGCTGCCGCTGGTGGTGGCCGGCGCCGCCCTGCTGCTGCAGCGCTCCACGCTGGGCTACGAAATCCGCCTGACCGGCGTGGCACCGGCCTTCGCGGCGCAGGCCGGGCTGCCGGTGCGGCGCGCCATGCTGTTGTCGATGGCCGCCGGCGGCGCCTTCGCCGGGCTGGCCGGCTTCCACGTCGCCAATGGCCTGCTGAAACGCCTGCCGGTCGACCTCAATCCGGGGCTGGGCTTCGAGGGCTTGCTGGTGGCCCTGCTGGCGCGCCACGTGCCCTCGGCGATCCCGTGGGCCGCCCTGTTCTACGCCTGGCTGCGCGCCGGCGGACAGGCCATGGAACGCAGCACCGATGTGTCGCGCGAGGTGGTACTGGTGATCCAGGCGCTGATCATCCTGCTGGCGGTGGCCGAGCGCTGGCCGCTGCCGGCCTGGGTGGCGCGCTGGTGGCAGCCGCGCCTGGCCTTAGGGGAAGGGGCGCGATGAACGCCGAATGGGCTGTCTTCACCGCCGCCGCCGGCGTGCTGCTGCTGGCCGTGCTGCGCGCCGCCGTCCCGATCCTGTTCGCGGCGCTGGGCGGCCTGCTGTCGGAGATGGCCGGCTGCATCAACGTGGCGCTGGAAGGCATGATGCTGGTGTCCGCCTTCTTCGGGGTGATCGGCGCCATCCACGCGCCGCAGTGGTTCCCGCAAGCGGCGCCCTGGCTGCTGCCGTGGATCGGCGCGCTGTGCGGCGTGGCCGCCGCGCTGCTGCTGGCCGCGCTGCTGTCCTGGCTGCACCTCGAATGCGGCGCCGACCTGATCGTGGCCGGCATCGCGCTCAACCTGCTGGCCGGCGGCCTCACCGTGTTCCTGCTGGCCGAGCTGGTGGGCGACAAGGGCTCCACCGCCAGCT
Source organism: uncultured Duganella sp. (assembly GCA_946482335.1). Next base: position 11,212 of record CAMLRG010000099.1, read on the forward strand.
TCGCCAGCCCGGCGCTGCCGTCGCTGCACATCCCCGGGCTGGCCGCCTGGCCCCTGCTCGACCTGCTGCTGAACGGGGAGGGCGGGCGCGGCCACCATGTGCTGCTGTACGGCGCCGCCGCCAGTTGCGCGCTGCTGTGGTTTTTCCTGGCCCATACGCGCGCCGGGCGCTGGCTGCGCGCGGCCGGCGAAAACCCCGAAGCGGCGCGCGCGGCGGGCATTCCCGTCCAGCGCCTGCGCCACGGCGCCATCCTGGCCAGCGGCCTGCTGGCCGGCCTGGGCGGGCTGTACTTGAGCATGGGTTACCTGACCCTGTTCCAGGCCGAGATGACGGCCGGCCGCGGCTTCCTGGCGCTGGCCGCCGTGTTCCTCGGCGCCCGCCGCCTGCGCGGCGTGCTGGCGGCGGCCCTGCTGTTCGGCGCCGCGGCGGTGGCCGTCACCCGGCTGGGGGCGTATCCGCTGCCGCCGCAACTGGTGTTCATGCTGCCGCCGGCCGTCACCCTCCTGGCGCTGGCCGTCTCCGGCTGGCGCGCACAGCGCCGGCCGCGCCGGCGCCCACCATCGACTGAAAAGGAAGTACCGTGAACCGCGAAATACTGCAGGACCGCATCTATGCCTCGCTTGCCCTGGCCGGCATCGGGGATGCGCTGGGCGCACCCACCGAGCAATGGAGCATCGGCGAAATCATGGCCAAGTACGGCGGCCTGGTCACCACCTTCGGCGAGCCGCCGGCCGATACTTTCGCCGGCGCCAATGCGGGGCGGCGCGGCGAAGTCACCGACGATGCCAGCCAGATGTACTACCTGGCCGGCGCGCTGGTCAAGGCGCAGGGTGCGCTGGATGCGGACGGCTGGGTGGCCTGCCTGCTGGACTGGGCCGACCACAGCCCCAAGGCGGGCTTCATGGGGCCGAGCACCGCCGGCATCGTGCAGGCGTTGCGCGAAGGCCGCGACACGTCCTTGGTGGGCGTGATCGGGACTTCCTCGCGCAAGATGACGACGGTGGGCACCACCAACGGGGCCGCCATGCGGGTGGCGCCCGCCGGCCTGCTGTACCCGGGCCGTCCCGACCTGGCGGCGCAGCAGGCGCTGGTGACCTGCCTGCCTTCGCACGACACGGAAGTGTCGATTTCCGCGGCTTGCGCGGTGGCCGGCGCCACCGCCATGGCGGTGGCCGGCGCCCCGCTGGAGCGGGTGCTGGACGGCGCGCTGGAAGGCGGGCGGCTGGGCGAGCAGCTCGCCCGGCGCCATGCGCGGCAGGTGGCCGGGCCGAGCTTCATGGCACGCCTGCAGATGGCGCTGCGCATCGCGCGCCATGCCCGCAACGACCACGATTTCCTGTTGACGATGGAGCGCGAAGTCGGCAACTCGGTGCTGGCGGCCGAATCGGTCCCGGCCGCGCTGGGTGCGGTGGCCTATGCCAACGGCGACCCGCTGCGCACCATCGCCTTGTGCGCGTCGATCGGCAACGATACCGATTCCATTGCCACCATGGCGGGCGCCATCGTAGGCGCGCTGCGCGGCCGCGGCGCCCTGCCGCAGGACCTGCTGGCCGAATTCGTCGCCGTCAACGGCGCCGAATTCGACCTGGAGGCGATGGCGGGCGGACTGGCGCAGCTGGCGTGGCGCCACGTGGCAGGGGGCGGCGATGTTCACTAAGCCGGGATGCGCGGTGCTGTGCTATGGCGACCCGTGCGCGGACGTCATGATCGGCGCCGCCCAGCCGCCGGCGCTGGGCGAGAAGGTGCTGGGGACGCCGCTGGGCACCCAGGCCGGCGGCACCACGGCGAACGTGGCTTGCGCCCTGGCCCGGCTCGGCACGCCCAGTGCCGCATTCGGCCGCATCGGCGACGATGCGCACGGGACGCTGCTGCGCGAGTCCTTCGCCGCCTTCGGCGTGGCGACCGCCAGCCTGCGCCTGGTGCCTGGCGCGGTATCGTCCAGCGCCGTCATCATCAGCACGCCCGGCGGCGAGAAATCGGTGATCTACCAGCCGATGGCCGGCCGCCTGTTCGACCCGGCCGGACTGGCGCCAGCCGTAGCGGGCGCGCGGCTGCTGTACGCCATGCCCTACGACCTGGTCGAATTCGAAGCCGTGGCCCGCATTGCGCGTGCGGCCGGTGCGCTGGTGGCGATCGACCTGGAGGCGGCGGTGGCACCGGACTGGCAGGCCATGGAGCGGCGCGCAGCGCTGGCCGATATAGTATTCTTCAATGAATCGGGCTTCCGCGCCGGCGTCGGCTGGCCGCCTTCGCTGCTCCAGTTGCAGCGCGTGCTGGCGCTGGGGCCGGGCGTGGTGGCGGTGACGCTGGGCGAGCGCGGCGCGCTGGCTGCCACCCGCGACGGCTTTGCCGAGCAGGCCGCGTTTCCCGCGCAGGTGCTGGACACGGCCGGTGCCGGCGACTGCTTCAACGCCGCCTTCCTGCATGCCTGGCTGGGCGGCGCGGACCTGGCGCAGTCGCTGCGTTTCGGCTGCGCCGCCGCAAGCTGTGCGGTAGCGGGCTTCGGCGCGCGCGCGGCGCTGCCGGCGGCGGCGCAGGTGGCGGCCGTGCTGGCAAAGGAGGCGCCATGATCATCGTGTTCGGTTCGGTCAACCTGGACCTGACGGTCCAGGCGGCGCGCGCACCGCGCGCGGGCGAAACCGTGCTGGGCGGCGCCACGGCAGCCGCACCGGGCGGCAAGGGCGCCAACCAGGCGCACGCGGCCCGCCTGTTCGGTGCGCAAGTCGCCTTCTTCGGCGCCGTCGGCAACGATGTGTATGCCGACCAGGCGGCGGCGGGGCTGGAGGCCGCGGGCGTGGACGTGCAGGGTTTGCGCCGCGTGCAAGGCGCCAGCACGGGGCTGGCTTTCATCACGCTGGAACAGGGCGGCCAGAACCGCATCGTGGTGTCGCCCGGTGCCAACCTGGCTGCGCGCGCGCAGCAGGTGACCGATGCGCAGCTGGCCGGCGCGCGCGCCTTGCTGCTGCAGCTTGAAGTGCCGCTGGCCGAATCGATGGCGCTGGCGCGCCGCGCGCGCGCCGCCGGCTGCCGCGTGCTGCTGAACGCTTCGCCGCTGCAGGGCGGCGAGGCGATCGATTATGGCGCCGTCGACGTGCTGATCGTGAACGAGGGCGAACTGGCGCAACTGGCGGCCGCGATGGCGGTGCCGCCGCACGCGCCGGCGCAGCAGGCGCAGGAACTGAGCAAGCGCACCGGCTGCGACGTGCTGCTGACGCTCGGCGCCGACGGCGCCCTGCTGGCCGGGCCGCGCGGCGGCAGCGTGCGCACGGCGGCGCACCGCGTGCAGGTGGCCGATTCCACCGGCGCCGGCGATACCTTCGCCGGGGTGTTCGCGGCCGCCGGCGCGCAAGGCATGGCGCCGGCGCAGGCGCTGGCACTGGCCAACGCGGCGGCGGCCCTCAGCTGCACCGCGGCGGGCGCGCAACCGTCCCAGCCGCAGCGCAAGGCGATCGAAGAGTTTCTGGCGGCATCCGCCACAAGGAGCAATGCATGACGCGCGTGATACTTGACTGCGACCCCGGCATCGACGATGCGCTGGCCCTGCTGCTGGCGGCCGGCCTGCCCGCTATCGAATTGCTGGCGGTGACGGCGGTGGCGGGCAACCGGCCGGTGGAGGTGACCGCCGCCAATGCGCGCGGCATCCTCGACCTGGCGGGGCTGCACGCCGTGCCCGTTTTCGCCGGTGCGGCCAAGCCCTTCGGCTATTGCGAGCCGCGCTGCAACCTGGTGCACGGCGCCGATGGCCTGGGCGGCGTGGCGCTGGGCCCGTCGCGGCCGGTGCAGGATGGCCACGCCGCCGTGCGCATCGCGGAATTGCTGCGCGAAGCGCCGGCCGGCAGCATCGACCTGGTGGCGGTCGGCCCGCTCACCAATGTCGCGCTGTGCGAGGCGCTGCACCCCGGGATCCTGCGCCGGGCCCGGCGCGTGCTGGTCATGGGCGGGGCGCTGCAGGTGCCGGGCAACGTGACGCCGGCCGCCGAGTTCAATTTCTACGCCGATCCCGTGGCGGCACGGATGGTGCTGGCATCCGGCGCCGAGGTCCTGCTGTTCCCGCTGGACGTGACGGGCAAGGCGGTGATGGATCCAGCATGGATCGCCGCCTTCGGCAGTGCGCCCAATGCCTGCGGACGGACGGCGGGCGCCATGCTGGAAGCGTATGCCGCGCTGGACCCGCTGCTGCACGATGTCTGTCCGGTGGCCTGGCTGGCCGATCCTTCCCTGTTCTCCGGCGCCCCTTGCCACGTGCAGGTCGACTGGCGCGAAGGCGCCAGCGCGGGACATGTGCAGGCATGGTTCGCGCACCGCGACGATGCGCCGGGACCGCACAATGTGCAAGCCATGCATTCGGTGCGCAATGCCGAATTGCTGGCCCTGGTGGCCGGCGCGATCGGACGCCTGCCGTGATGTGGCGCGCTGCGGCGCCGGCGTTCGCCGCCCTGCCTTTCGCCTGGTTGGCGGGCATGCTGGCCGGCTGTGGCAACATGCCGCAGGCAGTGGCGCCGGCAGCGTCCGCGGTGCAGGCGCATGCGGCGGGTGCGCAGCTGCGGCCGATCGGCACGCAAGTCCTGGCGCATGGCACGCGCTTTGCCGATACCGTGGCCGGCGGCTTGTCCGGCCTGGATTTCGATGGCCGCAGCGGCCAGTGGCTGCTGGCCAGCGACGACCGCGGCGACTTCGGCCCGGCGCGCTACTACACGGCCACCATGCACATCGACGCCGGGACGGTCGGCCCACTCGTGCTGACGGGGATGCATGCCTGGCGCCAGGCCGATGGCGAGCCCTATGCAAGGCCCGGCGCCGGCCCGATGGCGGACGTGGAAGCGCTGCGCATCGACCCGCAGGATGGCGCGCTGTGGTACAGCGGCGAAGGCGACCGTGGCTTGCGCCAGCCATCGTTCGTGCGCCGGGCATCGCGCAATGGCGGCTTCGCGGCGGAGCTGGCCTTGCCGCCGGCCTTGCAGATCCAGCCCGATTGCGCGTGTGGCGGGCGCAGCAACCTGGCCATTGAAGGGCTGAGCTTTACGCCCGACGGCGCGGCCTTGTGGCTTGCCATGGAGGCGCCGCTGATCGGCGACGGCGAGCCGCCCAGCCTGCAGGCCGGCGGCCTGGTGCGTTTCAGCCTGACCGACCGCCAAGGCAGGCTGCTCGGGCAGTATGCCTATCCGGCCGACCCGGTCCCGCATGCGCCGGCGCCAGGCATGCTGGCCGATAACGGCGTGTCGGACATCCTCGCCATCGACGCCAGCCGCTTGTATGTGCTGGAACGCTCGGGCGCGCAGGATGCAGGCAAGCGCTTCCATTACCGCGTGCGGCTGTACGAAGCCACCCTGGATGGCGCCAGCGATATGTCGCGCTGGCCGGCGCTGGCCGGCGCCGCCTTGCGGCCGCTATCGAAGCGCCTGGTGCTGGATCTGGGCGTATTGCCGCCGGCGTGGCAGGCCAATTACGAAGGGCTGGCTTGGGGACCGCGCCTGCCGAATGGGCATGACACGCTGGTGATGGTGTCCGACGATAATTTCAAGGCGCAGGAGCAGACGCGCTTTCTTGTATTCGAGGTGGTAGCGCCTGAAACGGAAGGTTCCGGCCGAAAACAAAAGTAATTTGAATTACAGTAAAGTGAAAATCTGTGACACATTTTCATGTGCGCATGCAGCATAATACGGCCAGTTTGTGCACATGGGAGAGTGAATGAGTAGCCTGATCCTGTCGATTGCCGCCGTGTGCGGCGGGCTTTCCGTCGCCGTGTATGGGTTTGTCACCTTGATGAGTCACTTGCAGTCGCGCTAGGCAGTGCCAGTTCAAACACCTTGCGTTTGCGCGCCGCGATTTCCGCGATGGCGCGCCGGAAAGCAGGGTAGCCATGCAATAGTCTGTCGAAGCTGCCGTCGGCCAGGGCCAGCTTCAATCCCTTTTCCACCCGTGCCGCCATGGCTTTGTTGTCCCTGCTGACGAAGAAGTAGAAGGGCACGCGGTAATGCAGGAAGATGGTCGGCTCGACCATCAAGCCATCCTTGCCGTGCAGCCGTTCTTCCTCCCACGCCTCGTGCACGCCACGCGGCAGGTAATCGAAGCGCCTGGCCTTCAGCATCGGGAACAGCGAACTGTAATTCACCGAAGCCTCCACCGGCAGCCCGTTATGGCGCAGCACGTCCAGCGAAGGCCAGTTGACGCCGGCGCCGGCAGTGAGCTGGCGCAAATCCTTCAGCGAGCGCACCTCGCGGAAGCGCGCTTCATCTTCCTTCCGGATCAGGAACACGCGGTAATCGTTCAAGTCCCGCAGCAGCGAAATGCGGATCGGCAGCAGCTCGCGCTCGCGCTGCGCGTTGCTGCCGTCCCACATGATGTTGATGACGCCATGGCGCTTGATTTCGAGCGTGCGGCGCGGGCTGGTCAGCTCGTAGGGGTAGGATTCGATCGAGAACGGACCTTCCGTCTTTTCCAGCGCCAGGCGCAGCAAGAGATGGAAGTAGTTGGCCTGCACTTCCGCCCCGGGCGTGACCGAGGGCAGGATGAAGCGCATCAGGGGAGCATTGGCGGCGGCGCCGCCGGCGTTGCCCGCGCAGGCCAGGTTGGATGCCGCCGCCAGCAGCAGGCCGGCGGCAGCGCTTTGCAGCATGTGCAGCACTTAAGGCTTGACGAACTTCAGGGTCATGCGGTCGCTCTCGCCGATGGCGGCGTACTTGGCACGGTCCTTGTCCTTGTTGGTGAAGGTCGGCGCCAGCGCCCACACGCCGTTTTCATGGTCGGCGGTATCTTTCGCGTTGGCGTTGACTTCCGACTTGGCGGCCAGCTTGAAGCCGGCCTGCTCGGCCAGCTTGATCACGTACGCTTCGTGCATGTAGCCGGAGCTCGCTTTCGCATCCTGGGTCTTGGCCGCCGGCAGGCGGTGTTCCACCACGCCGAACACGCCGCCCGGCTTCAGGCTGTCGTAGACGCTGGCAAACAGCTTCTTCACGTTCTCGTCGCCGGTGCCGATCCAGTTATGGATGTTGCGGAAGGTGAGCACCATGTCCGCGCTGCCCTTGGGCGCGAAGTTGTACACCCCATTGCCCGGTTCAAAGGCGCCCAGCACCACCTTGTCGCGGCCCGGCTGCTTGGCCAGGAATTCCTGGAAGCGTTCGGCCGATTTGCGCACCCGCTCGTCCGACGACTGCGGGGTGGAACCGGCGGCGATCAGCTTGCCCTGGTCGCGCAAGTACGGGGCCAGGATTTCGGTGTACCAGCCGCCGCCCGGTGACAGCTCGACCACGGTCATGTTCGGCTTGATGCCGAAGAAGGACAGGGTTTCGTAAGGGTGGCGGAACTGGTCGCGCTTGACGTTATCCGCGGTGCGGGTGGGGCTGCCGATGGCCGCTTTCAGGGCGGGATCGGCCAGGGCGGCGCCGGAAAAACTGGTGAAGCCAACGGCCAGCAGGCCGGCCAGGACATACTGTTTCATGCAGGAGTCTCCTTTTTCGTTGGACGGGCGACGCGGCCGATCCGGTCGTCCGGGGCTTGATGATCGTGCAAGCCGGACGCCCGGTCAAGTGTCCGCGCGGACGCCGGGCGGACAGTGTCCGGACACAAATGAAAGTCGGGGTCAGCTCTGGCAACAGGACATTTTGCATACAAAATGTCCTG
>CAMLRG010000100.1 GCA_946482335.1 uncultured Duganella sp.
GGCGCGATCAACGCCAACCATGCCTTGCTGGCCAAGCGCGCCGGTTTCAAGGCGATCTACCTGTCCGGCGGCGGGGTCGCTGCCGGCTCGCTGGGCCTGCCGGACCTGGGCATTTCCAACCTGGACGACGTGCTGACCGACGTGCGCCGCATCACCGACGTGTGCGACCTGCCGCTGCTGGTGGACGTGGATACCGGCTTTGGCGCCTCGGCCTTCAACGTGGCGCGCACCGTCAAGTCGATGATCAAATTCGGCGCGGCTGCCATGCATATCGAAGACCAGGTGGGGGCCAAGCGTTGCGGCCACCGTCCGGGCAAGGAAATCGTGTCCAAAGGCGAAATGATCGACCGCATCAAGGCGGCGGTCGATGCGCGCACCGACGAGAACTTCGTCATCATGGCGCGCACCGACGCGCTGGCGGTGGAAGGGCTGGATGCGGCGATCGACCGCGCCGTCGCTTGCGTGGAAGCCGGTGCCGACATGATCTTCCCGGAAGCGATGATTTCGCTGGACATGTACAAGCAGTTCGCCGCTGCCGTGAAAGTGCCGGTCCTGGCCAACATCACCGAATTCGGTTCGACCCCGCTGTTCACCGTGGAAGAATTGAAGTCGGCCGACGTGGGCCTGGTGCTGTATCCGCTGTCCGCTTTCCGCGCCATGAACAAGGCTGCCGAAAACGTCTACACCGCGATCCGCCGCGACGGCACGCAGCAGAACGTGCTCGACACCATGCAGACCCGCGCCGAATTGTATGAGCGCATCAACTACCACGACTTTGAACAAAAACTGGACGCGCTGTTCGCAGCGGCCAAGAAATAAGGAGACCGCCATGACCGAACAAGCCCCAACCTTCAAGCCAAAGAAATCCGTCGCCCTGTCCGGCGTCGCCGCAGGCAACACCGCCTTGTGCTCCGTCGGCAAGACCGGCAACGACCTGCACTACCGCGGCTACGACATCCTGGACGTCGCCACCACCTGCGAGTTCGAAGAAATCGCCTACCTGCTGGTGCACGGCAAGCTGCCGACCGTAGCTGAACTGAAAGGCTACAAGTCCAAGCTGAGGTCCCTGCGCGGCCTGCCGCAAGCGGTCAAATCCGCGCTGGAAGCCCTGCCGGCGTCGGCCCACCCGATGGACGTGATGCGCACCGGCGTTTCGGTGCTGGGCTGCTGTCTGCCCGAGAAGGATGACCACAATATCGCCGGCGCGCGCGACATCGCCGACCGTCTGATGGCATCGTTCGGCTCCATGCTGCTGTACTGGTACCACTACAGCCACAATGGCAAGCGCATCGAGGTGGAAACCGACGACGACTCGATCGGCGGCCACTTCCTGCACCTGCTGCACGGCGAAGCGCCATCCGAATCGTGGGTGCGCGCCATGCACACTTCGCTGATCCTGTACGCGGAACATGAGTTCAACGCTTCCACCTTCACCAGCCGCGTGATCGCCGGCACCGGTTCCGACATCCACTCCGCCATCACCGGCGCGATCGGCGCCCTGCGCGGCCCGAAACACGGCGGCGCCAACGAAGTGGCGCTGGAGATCCAGAAGCGCTACGAAAACGCCGACGAGGCCGAAGCCGACATCCGCAACCGCGTCGCCAACAAGGAAGTGGTGATCGGCTTCGGCCATCCGGTCTACACCATCTCCGACCCGCGCAACGTGGTGATCAAGGAAGTGGCGCGCAGCCTGTCGCAGGAGGCGGGCTCGATGAAGATGTTCGACATTGCCGAGCGCCTGGAATCGGTGATGTGGGAAATCAAGAAGATGTTCCCGAACCTGGACTGGTTCTCGGCCGTGTCCTACCACATGATGGGCGTGCCGACCGCCATGTTCACCCCGCTGTTCGTGATTTCCCGCACCTCCGGCTGGTCGGCCCACATCATTGAGCAGCGCATCGACAACAAGATCATCCGCCCGAGCGCCAACTACGTCGGCCCGGAAGACCTGGCCTTCGTACCGATCAAGGACCGCAAGTAATCATGAACACCCAATACCGCAAACGACTCCCCGGCACCACGCTGGATTACTTCGACGCGCGCGCAGCGGTCGACGCGATCAAGCCCGGCGCCTACGCCACGCTGCCGTACACCTCGCGCGTGCTGGCGGAAAACCTGGTGCGCCGCTGCGACCCGGCGGCCTTGAATGCGTCGCTGGAGCAGCTGATCGAGCGCAAGCGCGACCTGGACTTCCCCTGGTTCCCGGCGCGCGTGGTGTGCCACGACATCCTCGGCCAGACCGCATTGGTGGACCTGGCCGGCTTGCGCGACGCCATCGCGCAGCAGGGCGGCGACCCCGCCCTGGTCAATCCGGTGGTGCCGACCCAGCTGGTGGTGGACCACTCGCTGGCGGTGGAATGCGGCGGTTTCGATCCCGATGCCTTCGCCAAGAACCGCGCCATCGAGGACCGCCGCAACGAAGACCGTTTCGATTTCATCAATTGGACCAAGAAGGCGTTCCAGAACGTCGACGTGATCCCGCCGGGCAACGGCATCCTGCACCAGATCAACCTGGAGCGCATGTCGCCGGTGGTCCAGGTGAGCGATGGCGTGGCCTATCCGGACACGCTGGTCGGCACCGATTCGCACACCCCGATGGTGGACGCGCTGGGTGTGATTGCCATCGGCGTCGGCGGCCTGGAAGCGGAAACGGTCATGCTGGGCCGCGCCTCATGGATGCGGCTGCCGGACATCGTCGGCGTGGAACTGGGCGGCAAGCCGCAGCCGGGCATCACGGCCACCGACATCGTGCTGGCACTGACCGAATTCCTGCGCAAGGAAAAAGTGGTCTCGGCCTACCTGGAGTTTTATGGCGAAGGCGCCACAGCGCTGACGCTGGGCGACCGCGCGACGATTTCCAATATGGCGCCGGAATTCGGCGCCACCGCCGCGATGTTCTCCATCGACGAACAGACCATCAAGTACCTGAAGCTGACCGGCCGCGACGACGACCTGGTGGCGCTGGTCGAAACCTACGCCAGGCAGACCGGTTTGTGGGCGGACGACTTGAAGTCCGCCGAGTATGAACGCGTGCTGAAGTTCGACCTGTCCACCGTGGTGCGCAATATCGCCGGCCCGTCCAATCCGCACAAGCGCGTGCCGACCTCGGAGCTGGCGGCGCGCGGCATTTCCGGCGTGGTGGAGAACGAGCCGGGCAAGATGCCGGACGGCGCCGTCATCATCGCCGCCATCACCAGCTGCACCAACACCAACAACCCGCGCAATATGATTGCAGCCGGGCTGTTGGCGCGCAACGCGAACAGGGCCGGCCTGCTGCGCAAGCCATGGGTCAAGTCCTCGCTGGCGCCAGGCTCCAAAGCCGTCACGCTGTACCTGGAAGAAGCCGGCCTGTTGCCGGAGCTGGAAAAGCTGGGCTTCGGCGTGGTCGCCTATGCCTGCACGTCCTGCAACGGCATGTCCGGTGCGCTGGACCCGGTGATCCAGAAGGAAGTGGTCGAGCGCGACCTGTACGCGACCGCCGTCCTGTCGGGCAACCGCAACTTCGACGGCCGCATCCACCCGTACGCCAAGCAAGCCTTCCTGGCTTCGCCGCCGCTGGTGGTGGCTTACGCCATCGCCGGCACCATCCGCTTCGACATCGAAAAGGACGTGCTGGGTCACGATGCCGCAGGCAAACCGGTCACCCTGAAGGACCTGTGGCCGAGCGACGAAGAGATCGACGCCATCGTGGCGGCGAGCGTCAAGCCCGAGCAGTTCCGCAAGGTCTACATCCCGATGTTCGCGCGCGGCGAAGAAGCGGCCGAACGCGCCGAGCCGCTGTACGACTGGCGTCCGCAATCGACCTATATCCGCCGTCCGCCGTACTGGGAAGGCGCGCTGGCCGGCAAGCGCACTTTGCGCGGCATGCGTCCGCTGGCCGTGCTGGGCGATAACATCACCACCGACCACCTGTCGCCATCCAATGCGATCATGCTGGACTCCGCCGCCGGGGAATATCTGGCGAAAATGGGCTTGCCGGAAGAGGACTTCAATTCCTACGCCACCCACCGCGGCGACCACCTGACCGCGCAGCGCGCGACCTTCGCCAACCCGACGCTGAAAAACGAAATGGTGCGCAATGCCGACGGCAGCATCAAGGCCGGTTCGCTGGCGCGCATCGAGCCTGAAGGCAAGGTGACCCGCATGTGGGAAGCCATCGAAACCTATATGGACCGCAAGCAGCCGCTGATCGTGATCGCCGGCGCCGATTACGGCCAGGGTTCGTCGCGCGACTGGGCCGCCAAGGGCGTGCGCCTGGCCGGCGTGGAAGCCATCGTGGCCGAAGGCTTCGAGCGCATCCACCGCACCAACCTGGTCGGCATGGGCGTATTGCCGCTGGAATTCAAGCCGGGCGTGAACCGCCTGACATTGGGCATCGACGGCACCGAGACCTTCGACGTCATCGGCGAGCGCGCGCCGCGTGCCACGCTGACCCTGGTGATCCACCGCGGGAATGGCGAGCGCGTGGAGGTGCCGGTGACCTGCCGCCTCGACTCGTCGGAGGACGTGTCGATCTACGAGGCTGGCGGCGTGCTGCAGCGCTTCGCGCAGGACTTCCTTGAATCTGCAAAGGCGGCATGATGGCGTACGCACCCCAGATGAAGATTCCCGCCACCTATATGCGTGGCGGTACCAGCAAGGGCGTGTTCTTCCGGCTGCAGGATTTGCCGGCAGCCGCCCAGGTGCCCGGCGCGGCGCGCGACAAGCTGCTGCTGCGCGTGATCGGCAGCCCGGACCCGTACGGCAAGCAGATCGACGGCATGGGCGGCGCCACGTCCTCCACCAGCAAGGCGGTGATCCTGTCGGCCTCGAGCCGCGCCGACCACGACGTGGACTACCTGTTCGGGCAGGTCAGCATCGACAAGGCATTCGTCGACTGGAGTGGCAACTGCGGCAACCTGTCGGCGGCGGTGGGCGCCTTCGCCATCAGCGCGGGCCTGGTGGATCCTTTCCGCCTGCCGCGCGACGGCATGGCCGTGGTGCGAATCTGGCAAGCCAATATCGGCAAGACCATCATCGCCCACATCCCCATGCGCGATGGCGAAGTGCAGGAGACCGGCGACTTCGAACTCGATGGCGTCACCTTCCCGGCGGCCGAAGTTCAGCTTGAATTCATGGACCCGGCGGCGGAAGAGGAGGGGGCGGGCGGGGCGATGTTCCCGACCGGACGCCTGGTGGACGAGCTGGAAGTGCCGGGCGTGGGCACGCTGCAGGCGACCATGATCAATGCCGGCATCCCGACCATCTTCGTGAATGCCGAAGCGATCGGCTACACCGGCACCGAGCTGCAGGAAGCGATCAATGGCGACAGCAAGGCGTTGGCGATGTTCGAAGCGATCCGCGCGCATGGCGCAGTGCGCATGGGCCTGATCAGGAATGTCGACGAGGCGGCCGGCCGCCAGCACACCCCGAAAGTCGCATTCGTCGCACCAGCGGCCGGCTATACCGCGTCAAGCGGCAAACGGGTGCAGGCCGCCGACGTCGACCTGTTGGTGCGGGCGCTGTCGATGGGCAAGCTGCACCACGCCATGATGGGCACGGCGGCCGTCGCCATCGGCACCGCTGCGGCAATCCCCGGCACGCTGGTCAACCTGGCGGCGGGCGGCGGCCAGCGGGAAGCGGTGCGCTTCGGCCACCCATCCGGCACCTTGCGCGTCGGCGCGCAAGCCTTGCTGGAAGGGGGCGAATGGACGGTGAAAAAAGCCATCATGAGCCGCAGCGCGCGGGTTCTGATGGAGGGCTGGGTGCGCGTTCCGCCGCAAGAGTGAGGCGCGCGGCGAGCTTGTCCAGCACTGCGAGCTGGCGCCCGGCCTCTGCCGTTTGCGGCAGCCGGGCGCGCAGCTCGCCGGCGCCCTTGAATGGCGCCGCCAGGTGCGCGTAACGCCGTTTCAGCTCCGCTTCGCCAGCCAGCTCCAGGAACAGCAAATGGGTGTAAAGATCGAACAAGTCCTTGGTGTAATGGCTGCCAATGCTGGTGCCGCCCAAATGGTAAATGCCGCCATCGAGGTCGACTTCGAGCTGGCATAGTTCCATGCCTTCCGAATACGCCAGGGCGACCAGGACATGCAAGGTGTCGTAGAAATCGTGGTAAGGCTTCAGCGTTTCGCCGTCGCGCAGGCCGGCGCCGCGCAACTGGCCGCGTGCCGTGACGGGGAGCCGGCGATAGATCCCGGCGCCGACGCCATACTGGCGCATCAGGCGCCGCCAGGCCGCGCTGCGGAAGTAAAGGAAATGGGTCAGGGGATAGGTCCAGCGCGGACCGCTTTCGGCGAGCAGGCACAGCAGGAATTCGGCATCGCTGAAACGCAGTTCCTGCAGCACACTGCGGTCGAACAGGTACAGGTCGTGGTCAAGGATGCCGAAGTCCTGCTCATTATGGCGCAGCATCATGTCGACCATCGCGCCGTGATTGACGCTGGAACCAGGCAACGTGGCGAGGCGGAATTGCGGCATGCCGGGGAAGCGCTCCTTCAGCAGCGCGGCTTCCCATGCGCTGGCGCCATTGAGCAGCAGGACGATGCGCAAGTCGGCTGCCACCAGGCGCAAACAGGGCAGCAGGAAGTGCAGGGTGCGCGGCATCACGATCACGTAGAAGTGACCGCCCAGGCGGTCGGCAATGCCCGCCTGGAAGCGGGCGAAGCGCGGCGCGCTCGCGTAGCGCATCAGCGGGCCGTCATTGACGGCATACGCCAGCCTGCGATAAGCGCGCACGGCCACCGCCGCCAGCAGGCGGCGCGCGGCGGTCGCGGCGCTGCCGTGGCGCCCGTGCAGGCGCTGCCATAACCGCAGCGCCGAGCGCGCGTTGGCGCGCAAGCTTGCCATGATATTCATGCCGGGCAGTATAGCCCACGGGGCGGCTGCTGCGCCGTGGCAAAAACGCATGTTTTTGTTGTAACGATGCCCAGCCATGCAGGCCGGTGCTTTGACGGGGCAGTTTTGTAGGCTATGATCGTCCGGATACCCAGCGAGTCCAGCGTACATGAATTCCGTCTTGAGTAGTGAAGAAGTGGTCGCGAATGCTTTGCAACTGATTGGCATGCCTGCCTGCGCGTGCGATGCCGACGGGCTGGTATTCGCTTCCAACAGCGAGTTCGACGCCTTGCTGCAATCCGATGCCAAAGGCCGCAACGTCGTCGACCTGTTCGCGCGCCACGTACGCGCCGAAGCCCATGCCCAATTGAACGCGGCACTGGTGGTATCGGCCGCGCTGCCGAACATGGCGCCGCGCACGGCACCCAAGTGGGACAGCGTGCTGGCCAATGCCAGCGGCAATTACGTGGCCGTGCAGCTGACCGTGAAAGCGCTGCCGGGCGGGCTCGATGGGGGCGCTACCATCATCTTCAACGACATCAGCAGCGCCCAGCGCGACCAGCGTGCATTGCGCAAGGCCATGCTGGAACAGCAGGCCATCCTGGAGAACGCGGCGGTCGGCATCATCCTCGCCAAGAATGGCTACGTCGTCGAATGCAATATGCGCGCCGCTGAAATGTTCGGTTATGCACGACATGAACTGGAAGGCGCGCCGAGCGACATCCTGTATCCGACACCGGAGGAAGCGGAGCGCATCCGCACCGAGTATTTCCCGATGCTGGCCAAGGGCACGCCGCTGACGCTGGAATTGCAATTGCGCCGCCGCGACGGGACGCTGTTCTGGTGCCGCTCCAACGGGCGCGCGCTGGACCCGGCCGATAGCCGCGAAGGCACGGTATTCATCCTGGAAGACATCAACGAACAGCGCATGGCGACCGAAGCGATGGGGCGCCTGCTGCGGGAGCAGAAGGCGATCCTGGACAATGCCTCGGTCGGCATCCTGTTTACCAAGAACCAGCAAATCCTGAACGTCAATCCGCGCATGGCCGAGATGTTCGGCTATTTGGAAGATGAGTTGCGCGGCAGGCGTGCGGCGGAATTGTTCGAGTCGGCGGAAGAGTATGCGGAGTTCGGCCGCCTGGCTTCCCCCCTGCTGGGCGCCGGGCAACTGTTCGAGCTGCGCGAATGCCAGCTGATGCGCAAGGATGGCGTCAAGATCTGGTGCCGCGTGCGCGCGCAGGCGGTGGACCAGGAGCACAACCAGGGCGGCACCATCTGGATCCTGGAAGACGTGACGATTTCGCGCCAGACGCAGATGGAAGTCGAAGCCATCATGACCAATGCGTCGATTTCCATCCTGTTCACCAAGAACCGCATCATCACGCGCTACAACCGCGGCTTCGCCGACATGTTCCGCTACGACGGGGACGAGGGGCTGGGCATGCCCGGCCGCTCGATCTATCCGGACGATGAAACCTACGCGCGCATCGGCGCCATGGCCGGACCGCTGCTGAGCGTGGGCAAGCCCTTCCATTGCGAGACCCTGATGCGGCGCAAGGATGGCAGCGATTTCTGGGCGCAGCTGATCGGCTATGTGGTCAATCCGGAAGACCCGACGCAAGGCACGATCTGGATCATCGAAGACCGCACCGCGCAAAAGCAGGACGAGGAATCGCTGCGCAATGCACTGCTGGAGAACCAGGCCATCCTGGACAGCGCGGTGATGGGCATTTCCGTGTGCGAGAAGGGCCTCAACCTGCGCTGCAATGCCAAGATGGAAGAGTTGTTCGGCTATGGCCCCGGCGAAATGGCGGGCGTCAGCGTGCAGACCTTCTATCCCGACCTGGACGCATGGGATGCGGCGCGCAAGGCCACGGAAAAGGATTTCCTGGCCGGCCATGCCAGCTCCTACGAATACCAGCTGGTGCGCAAGGATGGCAGCAGCTTCTGGGCGCGCCTGTCGGGACGGCCTTTCGACATGGCCGATCCGAAGGGACGTTCGGTCTGGCTGATCGACGACGTGACGTCGCGCCGCGAAGCGACGGAGGCGGTGCGCCGCGCGCGCGACGAGCTGGAAGTGCGGGTGCTGGAGCGCACGGCCGAACTGGCCGGTGCCAATGCCCAGCTGCAGGCCGAGATCGTCGAACGCCGCCAGGCCGAAGCGCGCGTGCACCATATGGCTTACCACGACAGCCTGACCGGGTTGCCGAACCGTGCGTTGCTGGCGGACCGGCTGGACCGCGCCATGCTGGCTGCGCAGCGCTCCGAGCGCCGCCTGGCCGTGATGTTCATCGACCTGGACCGCTTCAAGACCATCAACGATTCGCTTGGCCACATGACCGGCGACGCCTTGCTGAAGGAAGTGGCGGTGCGGCTGGTGGCGGCGGTGCGCGCCAGCGATACCGTGGCGCGCCTGGGCGGCGACGAGTTCGTGGTGCTGCTGCCGGGCATCCGCACCACCGACGAATCGAGCCAGGTGGCGCAGAAGATCATCGATACCTTGTCCGAACCCTTCCCGCTGGAGGGGCGCCTGTTGCACATCACGCCATCGATCGGCATCTGCACCTATCCCGACGACGGCCACGACGTGGCAACGCTGATGCGCAATGCCGACGCGGCGATGTACCACGCCAAGGCTGCGGGCCGCAACAATTACCAGTACTTCAACGAAGAGATGAATACGGCGGCAGCCATGCATTTCGAGATGGAGAGCAGTTTGCGCTCTGCGTTGCAGCTGGGCCAGTTCGAACTGCATTACCAGCCGATCATGGACATCGCCACGCGCCGCCTGGCCACGCTGGAAGTGCTGCTGCGCTGGCGCCGCCCGTCGGCCGGCCTGGTGATGCCGGACCAGTTCATCCCGCTGATCGAAGAGAATGGCTTGATCGTGCCGATCGGCGAGTGGGTGCTGCGCCGCGCCTGTGAGCAAAGCATGGAGTGGCAGCGCCAGGGCATGGCGGCGGTGCCGCTGGCGATCAACCTGTCGGCGCGCCAGTTCATGCACCGCGGCCTGCTCGATTCGATCCGGCGCACCCTGGAAGAGACGCGCATCGACCCTGCGCTGATCGAATTCGAGATCACGGAAACGGCGCTGATGCAGCATGGCGAGCAGACGCTGGAGATCCTCGGCCAGCTCAATGCGATGGGCATCCGCCTGTCGATCGACGACTTCGGCACCGGCTATTCCTCGCTGGCTTACCTGAAGCGCTTCCCGGTGCGCAAGATCAAGATCGACCGCGCCTTCATCAAGGACCTGGAAGAGAGCGCGGAAGACCGCGCCATCGTGGCGGCAATCATCGCGCTGTCGGACAGCCTGCAGCTGTCGGTGGTGGCGGAAGGCGTGGAGACCGAGGGGCAATTCGAGCTATTGCGCCAGCAAGGCTGCACCTATGCCCAGGGCTACCTGTTCTCGAAGCCGGTGCTGGGCGTGCGGGCCCAGCTGATGATGGACCGCCGCGCCGCGTGAAATTCCGCCAAAACCGGCAAACCGGTGTCTGACCCTCAGGGTCAGACACCGTCCTACCGGTTCTATCCCAAAGTGGCGATCACCGGCGCGTGGTCGGAAGGCTGCTGCCACTTGCGTGGCGCGCGGTCGATCATGCAGGAAAGGCAGCGTTCCTTCAGCGGCGCGGACAGCAGGACATGGTCGATGCGCAGCCCCTTATTCTTCTGGAAGCCCAGCATCCGGTAATCCCACCATGAGAAAGCCTTCTCCGGCTGTTCGAACAGGCGGAAGGAATCGTGCAGGCCGAGGTCGAGCAGGGCTTGCAACGCGGCACGCTCCTTGTCCGAGCAAAAAATATCGCCTTCCATTGCCGGGTCATGCGTGTCGCGCACATCGGGCACGATGTTGTAGTCGCCCAGCACCGCCAGGTGCGCGTTGCGCGCCAATTCTTCGCCCAGCCAGTCGCGGAAGGCCGCCAGCCAGCCCAGCTTGTAAGTGTATTTGTCCGAGTCGAGCGCCTGGCCGTTCGGCACATAGGCGCTGACCACGCGGATGCCATTGATGGTGGCGGCCAGGATGCGCTGCTGCTCGTCCGGATAGCGCGGGTTGTTCTTGACCACGTCTTCCATCGGATGGCGCGACAGGATGGCCACCCCGTTGTAGGTCTTCTGGCCGCTGTAGGCCACTTGATAGCCCATTTCCGCGATTTCCTTGACCGGGAACTTGTCGTCCGTCAGCTTGGTTTCCTGGATGCACAGCACATCCACCGGGTTCTCACCCAGCCATTTCATAACGTGCGGCAAGCGGACATTCAATGAGTTAACATTCCAGGTAGCTAGTTTCATGGCGGTCTTTCAAGTTGCGTGGAGGCAGATCTTATCAATAGTCACTACGCTGTGGGAAGCTGTCGTTTTTGAGCCAAGTAATCATTCCGTGGCGTCATGAAAATTGCGATTTCTTGTCGCAAAATGCGGAAACCCGAAAAATAATTTCCAATAGTGCTTCATAGTTATCAGATTAGTACTAAAATTACGGTATCAACAACCGAAAATCTCTATACTGAAAAGGTTGGTATCGAAGTTGTTTCCCGATCGCTGGGCGTTTCGCTTATTTACAACGGATCAAATGTTGTCTTGCGTCAATAAGTGGTAATATACGGAAACTAATTCCGATTTAACAGGCACTGCACATTAAAGGAATAACATGCGATCTGCATTCGAAGCATGGGCGCAGAAGGACGGTCAAATCGTCCGTCGGCGCGAAGACAAACCAGAAGAGTATCTGGTTTATGAAACGCAACGTCGTTGGCTGATCTGGCAAGCGGCGCTGGAACACGGCAAGTCGCCAAGCGGCCGCAAATCGGCCAAGGAAGCTGGCGCGCGCGCCACGGCCCAGCGGCCACAGGCCATTGCGACCGCCGACGCCGAAGTGCGTAACCAAGTCCTGAACGAAGTCCTCGACGCGTTCCAGGGCATGGGTGGCAAGAACGGCATGGAGGACATCCTGCACGTCATCCAGGGCCTCAAGCAGAAGAATGCCCATTCGGGCGAATGAGCCTGCCTGCATGCCATCCGGGTTGAGCCGAGCCGCGCTCGCTGCGTTGACCGCAGCGGCGTTGGCCGGTTGCGCAACCGTGTTCGATTCAACCGAACAGACGGTACTGGTGCAAACGGTGCTGGACCACCAGCAGGTGTCCGGCATCGGCTGCGTGCTGTCGAACGACAGGGGGCGCTGGTTCGTCACGTCCCCAGGGCGGGCGACCGTGCAGAAGAGCACCCAGCCGCTGGTGGTCGATTGCCGCCGCGAAGACGTGTGGGCCTATGACCAGGTCCGGGCGCGCCAGAACGCTTCCAAGTGGGGCAACATCATTTTCACCTTCGGTGCCGGCCAGATCGTCGACCGGCATACGGGGGCCGGCTTCGACCTGCCGTCCACGCTGACTGTGATCCTGCAGCGCGGGGAGGGGGCCGCTGCGCGCGGCGCACCGCCGCAGCAGCCGACGCCTACCGCGATCTATTAAAGAAAAAGCCGGGTTGCCCCGGCTTTCTTTTTTGGATCAGCCTGCGCGGCCGATCAGGAAGTTTGCCAGCAGCGGCACCGGACGGCCGGTGGCGCCTTTTGCGGCGCCCGATTTCCAGGCGGTGCCGGCGATGTCGACGTGGGCCCATGGATACTTGCGGGTGAAGTTTTCCAGGAAGGCGGCGGCGGTGCACGATGCGCCGCCAGGCGTGCCGATATTGGCCAGGTCGGCGAAGTTGGACTTCAGCTGTTCGTTGTACTGCTCGCCGATCGGCAGGCGCCATGCGGTGTCGCCGGTGGCTTTGCCCGAGGCCAGCAGGGCTTCGGCCAGCGCATTGCCGGCGTCGTCGTCGCGCGCGAAGACGCCGCTGTTATGGTGGCCCAGGGCCACGATGCAGGCGCCGGTCAGGGTCGCCACGTCGATCACGGCGGCCGGGTTGAAGCGCTCGGCGTAGGTCAGGGCGTCGCACAGGATCAGGCGGCCTTCGGCGTCGGTGTTCAGGATTTCGATGGTCAGTCCGTTCATCGAGGTGACGATGTCGCCCGGCTTGGTGGCGCGGCCGGAAGGCATGTTCTCGCAGGCGGCGACGATGCCGATCACGTTGGACTTCAAGCCCATTTCGCCGATGGCGCGGAAGGTGCCCAGTACCGAGCCGGCGCCGCACATATCGTATTTCATCTCGTCCATGCCGGGACCGGCCTTGATCGAGATGCCGCCGGTGTCGAAGGTGATGCCTTTGCCCACCAGGACGGTCGGCGCATCCTTGGCCTTGCCGCCCTTGTGCTTCAGGACGATGAACTTCGGCGCCTGTTCGGAACCGTTGGTCACCGACAGGAAGGAGCCCATCTTCAGGGCTTCCATCTGCTTGCGGTCCAGGATTTCGACTTCAAAGCCGAAGTCCTTGGCCAGCTTCTTGGCGGTATTGGCCAGGTAAGTCGGGGTGCAGACGTTGGCGGACAGGTTGCCCAGGTCCTTGGTCAGTTCCATGCCGTTGGCGATGGCGACCGCCTGCGACAGGGCCAGCTTGGTGGCGGCATTGTTGGCCACGGCCAGCGCCACTTTTTTCGGGCCGGCCCATGCCGGGTCTTTCTTGGATTTCTGCGCGTCGGTGCGGTACACGGCGTCGCGGCCGGCCAGCACGGCGCTGCGGATTGCCCAGGCGGCATCGCGGCCTTTCACTTCCTCCAGCGGCAATGCGATAATAGCGTCCGCCGCTGCGAGGGTGCCCAGCGCCTTGATGGCGGCATTGATGGCCGAGCTGATGGCTTTTTCGGCGACGGCTTCGTCGCTGCCCAGGCCCACCAGCAGCACGCGTTCCGCGGCAGCGCCTTTCAGGCCGCGCAGCAGCAGGGTAGTGCCGGCCTTGCCCGTGATGTCGCCGGATTTCAGCGCAGCGGTGATTTCGCCGGCGCTGTCGAGGGCTTTAGCCGCTTTCGAGAGTTTCTTGTTTTCGAAGACGCCGACCACGATGCAGCCGCTTTTGGCGGTGGCAATGGTGTTCTTGGCGTCGAATGCTTTTATGCTAAAGTCCATTTGGTTTCTCCTTAATTTTGTAGAACGAATTATAAACGTCGAATGATTTTCCATCGCGCCCTCCGCCGTGAGCTGGTCAGCTCTGCCGGGGCTTCCTTTACGGTGCTGTTCTCGATCCTGATGACGTGGACCTTGATCAAGATCCTCGGGCAAGCCGCGGGCGGTAAGGTTGCGCCTGGCGATGTCATCGCGCTTATTGCGTTCGCAGCCCTGAATTATCTGCCAATTGTCCTGATTTTCACCAGTTTTATTTCCGTACTAATGGTGGTGACCCGCATCTACAAGGATTCGGAGATGGTGGTGTGGTTTGCGGCGGGCGTCAGCCTGACGCGCTTCATCAAGCCGGTAATCATGTTTGCCTTGCCGCTGATACTGCTGACCGGCGCGCTCAGTTTTTATGCCACGCCGTGGGCGCGCTCAAAAAGCGCCGAGTACATCGACCGCTTCGCCAAACGCGAAGACTTGCAGAAGGTCTCTCCCGGCCAGTTCAAGGAATCGTCGTCGGCCAACCGGATCTTTTTCGTGGAAGGCGTGTCGGGCAGCAGCGCAGTGGTGCGCAACGTATTCGTCAACCAGGTCGATGCCAAGGGCACGTCCGTGGTGGTGGCGAGCGAGGGCGTGATCGAGACGCTGCCTTCCGGCGACCGCCACCTGGTACTGAAGAACGGCCGCCGCTACCAGGGCAAACCGGGCGACGCCGATTTCCAGAGCATGGAATTCGAGCGCTACAGCATGCGCGTTTCGCAGCAGGCATCTGAAACCGGAGGGCAGAAAGAAACCAAGACCCTGCCGACGATGGAACTGATTGCTGCCGGCACCAATCCGGCCAAGGGCGAGCTGAGCTGGCGCCTGTCGATGCCGCTGGCCTGTCTGGCGCTGTCGATGCTGGCGATTCCGCTCGGTTTCGTCAATCCGCGCGCGGGCAGTTCGGTCAACCTGATCCTCGCCGTGCTGATCTTCTTCACTTATAACAACCTGGTCAACGTCATCGAGTCCGGCATCCGGCGCGGCAGCTTCTCGTTTGGCATGAGCTGGTGGCCACTGCACGTGGTCATGGCCCTGGTGACGCTGGGATTGTTTGCCTGGCGCCTGAACGTGAACCACCGTTACCATCCGCGCGCGTTGTGGGCTGCGTTCAAGCGCGGGGGGCGCAAATGAGCACCCTGCAGCGCTATTTCTTTGTTTCGATCCTGCAGGCAGTGGCGTTTGCGCTGGCGGCGTTGCTTGGCTTGCAGGCGTTCTTTGACCTGACCGGCGAGCTGCCTGTCGTCGGCAAGAACGGTTATGGCATGCAGCACGCCGCCTTGTACATGCTGTTGATGCTGCCCCAGCACGTGAACGAGGTGTTGCCGGTGGCGGCACTGATCGGCACCATCTATACCATGGCGCAATTCGCTTCGACCTCCGAATTCACGATCATGCGCGCCTCGTCGATGTCGACGCGCATGGCTGCCGTCATGGTCGGAAAGGTTGGCCTGGTGCTGGTGGCCGTTGCCTTCTTCTTTGGCGAATTGGTTACGCCGCGCCTGGCGCCCGTGGCGGAGAAGATCCGCCTGACGGGCCGCGGCGCCACGGTGTCGTCGGAATTCCGCTCGGGCATGTGGACCAAGGACATCATCAAGAGTGAAGGCATGACTGGCGAGGTCCAGGGGACGCGCTTTTTCAATGTGCGCGAAGTCCGCTCGGATGGGCAGCTGCTCGATGTCAAGCTATACGACTTTGATAACCGCTTCCGACTGCGTACGCTGACTTACGCCAAGACGGCTTCCTTCAAGGGCAACAACACCTGGCTGTTGAATGAGGTGACGGAGAATATCTTCAGCAATCCGGCACTGGCGGCGGACGATGCGGAAGCCAACCTGGCCAACAACTTTGCGCAGGCAACCGGCGCGGTGGAGATCAGGCAGCATGCCAGCAAGGAGCTGATTTCAGAGATCACGCCGAAA
Source organism: uncultured Duganella sp. (assembly GCA_946482335.1). The sequence goes on from CAMLRG010000100.1 coordinate 15,755, forward strand.
ATCCTGTCGGTCTCGCGCTCGGACCCGGAGCGCATGTCGGCCAATGAGTTGAGGGTCTATACCCGTCACCTGCAGGAGAATAAGCAGGAAACGGAGCGCTTCAAGATCGCGTTCTGGAAGAAGCTGTTCGACCCGCTGGCGATCCTGGTGCTGATGGCGCTGGCGCTGCCGTTCGCCTATCTGCATACCCGTGCCGGCGGCGTGAGCCTGAAAATCTTCATCGGCATCATGATCGGCGTCAGTTTCCTGCTGGTGAATACCTTGTTCTCCCACATCGGCATGCTGTCGGCGCTGCCGGCCTTCGTCACGGCTTTGATGCCAAGCCTGCTGTACCTGCTGCTGGCGCTGGGGGCATTGCACTACGTGGAGCGGCATTAGCATGGGCCGGCGCGCATTGGTGCTGTTTGCGCACGGCGCTCGATCGGCCAGCTGGGCTGCCCCGTTCGAGCGCTTGCGCGATATGGTGGCGGCGCGCTCGCCGGACGTCGACGTCTCGCTGGCGTTTCTTGAGTTGATGTCGCCGCGCCTGCCGGAGCAGGTGGCCGCATTGGCCGCGCAGGGCGTGGACGACGTGACGGTGGTGCCGGTATTCCTGGGGCAGGGCGGCCATGTGCTGCGCGACCTGCCCTTGATACTGGATGAGATGCGCCTCGCCCATCCCGGGCTGACGATCCGCGCGGTCGGTGCCGTCGGGGAGGATCCCGACGTGCTGCGCGCGATGACGGATTACTGCTTGTCGTCGTTGCCTTTGGCGTGAGCCACCATGGCGGCGATGGTGCTGCCGGGATGGTCGAATTCGCGCTGCACGGCGTCGCGCAGGGCTTCCGATTTCAATGCTTCCAGGGCCGCGCTGCTGGCCTTGGCCACTTCTTCATCTTCACCCAGGCGGCGCAGCACTTCCACCACCAGCCTGACTTCCTTGGTGTAGTTCAGGACGAAGGCCAGCAATTGCGGGGCCGATGACGTGTTGCCGCGCCTGGCCAGGTCTTCGGCGAAGTCGTTGACGCGCTTGGCCAGGGCGGTGATGCGCGCCACAGGGTCGGGCAGGTAGCGCCGCGCGATCTGGAAGTCTTCCACCGCCACCAGGGCGGGCAGGGCGAGTTCGGCGCAGTCTTTGGCCAGTTCGGGCAACTGGGCGTCGAGCTGGGTAAACAGTTCGTGAGTGGCGCGCTCTTCGCCGAGGGCGCTGTTGATGGCGCTGACGTCGTGGAAGCGGGCCAGGGTGGCGCCGCCGTTCAGGATGCGCTGGGTGTCGCGGTCGCGGATGGCTTGCAGGGCGCGGCGCGCCAGGGGGAATTGTTCGGCGAGGTATATCCAGTCGCGCAGGGCGAACGACAGGCGCACGCCGGCCAGGGATGGGTCTTCTTCAAGCGCGTGCTCGTGGAACCACAGGTGGTCGCGTAGCGCGTCTTCGTATTTGCCGGCCAGGCGCGCATTGCGGGCGCGCTCAAGGACTTCGTGGGCTTGGCTCATCTTTACCTCTCATTTTTATGAGGTCGGTATTGTACGCCCAAACCGGTAAACCAGGGTCAGACCCAAGGGTCTGCCCCCTGTCGGCACAGCGTGCAGTGGAGGGGTCTGACCCTGCGGGTCAGACCCCGGTTTACCGGTTTTGGTGAGTGCGCGCCGCCATCGCCTGTCCCAGCATCACCAGCACCGGCCCATGCGCAGCCGGCAGTCCGTGCGCCAGTTCGGCCAGGGTAATCCGCTCCACGCGCTGATCGGGGCGGCTGACATTCTCGATCACCACCACCGGCGTATCCGGCGCCCGCCCCTGCGACAACAGGTTGTTGGCCGTCGCGATGGCTTCCCGCCCCCCCATATACTGCACCAGCGTATCGGTGGACGGGATGGTCAATTCTTCCGGATGCCCCGGCGCGGTGGACGAGGTAAAGAAGGCCACGCTGCGCGCCACGCCCCGTTTGGTCAGCGGCTGCCGCGTCGCCGCCGCGGCAGCCACGGCGGTCGTGATGCCAGGCACGACTTCGACCTCGATGCCATGCTGCTCCAGCGCCGACAATTCCTCGTCCGCACGGCCGAACAGCATCGGATCCCCGCCCTTGAGACGCACCACGTTACCGTAGCGCGCCGCGCAGTCCACCAGTTGCTGGTTGATGAAATTTTGTGCCGTCGAGCGTTGGCCGGCACGTTTGCCGACCGAGATCTTTTCCGCTTGCGGGCAGAGCTCCAGCATTTCCTCGGTCACCAGCGCGTCGTACAGCACCACGTCCGCTTGCGCCAGGAGGCGCGCGCCCCGCATGGTGATCAAGTCCTGCGCCCCGGGTCCAGCTCCGATCAAATACACTTTCCCGTACGGCATGCGCAGGCTCCTGTCTGGCGATGGTTACTCGCCGAGGCGGATCATGCCAGCGGCTACTGTCTGGTGCGTGACCTCATCGATCAGGATGAAGGCGCCGGTGGCGCGGATGTCCGAATAGGCATCCGCGGCCAATGGCTGCTGCACGGTCAGCGCGATGCGCGCTACGTCGTTCAGCTTTAACGCCTCAGCATCGTGACGCTGCTGGGTGTTGATGTCAAGGATGGAATCGATTTTCGTGACTTTGGCAGCGGTCTGCCTGGTGCCGTGCTTGATCCAGTACTTGCGGCGCAGGTCCAGCGGCTCTTCCGACAGCCAGCACACGTCGGCGCTGACTTGCTTGAGCAGGGTGGCCGGCTGCGCGCTGGAAGCCAGCAGGTCGCCGCGCGACACGTCCACATATTCTTCCAGCACGATGGTGACCGACTGGCCGGCGCTGGCCGAAGGCAGCGAACCGTCGAATGTGACGATGTCCTTGACCGTGGCGGTCTGGCCGGAAGGCTGCACCACCAGCTTGTCGCCCACCGCAACGTTGCCCGCTTCGATGCGGCCCATATAGCCGCGGAAGTCGTTCGCCTCGTGGCCATTGTGGCGCGCCACCAGCTGCACCGGGAAGCGGAAGGCGGAGTTGTGCGATTCGT
>CAMLRG010000101.1 GCA_946482335.1 uncultured Duganella sp.
CGCCGCGTCCCTCGGAGCGCATCATGAAGTTGCCATTTATTACAGCATCGGTCATTGCCTGGAGTTTTCTTGCCACGGCCCTGATCGTCTTCAGCGAACTCTTCCCCTAACCAGGTATTTTAGCAGGTTAGCACTCGCCGGCCGCAAGTGCTAACAATGCACGCCGGCGGCTAGCGCTGGGGTTTGCGCATCGACGGCATGGTCGGCCAGCCGATCATATGGTGCTCGGCAATCTCGGTCAGGGCCGCAATCCAGGCCGGGTGGCTGTTCAGACAAGGGATGTAGTTGAAATCCTTGCCACCGTTGGACAGGAATTCATGCCGCACTTCCATTGCAATTTCTTCCAGGGTTTCCAGGCAATCGCTGGTGAAGCCGGGGCAGATCACGTCCAGCTTGCGCACCCCGTCCTTTGCCATTTGCGCCACAGTCGGCGCCGTGTAGGGTTGCAGCCACTCGGCCTTGCCGAAGCGCGACTGGAAGGTGACCAGGTACTGGCTGTCGGCCAGACGCAACTTGTCCGCCAGCAGGCGCGCGGTTTCCATGCATTCGCGCTGGTAGGTGTCGCCCAGGTCGATCGTGCGCTTGGGCACGCCGTGGAAGCTCATCACCAGTTTCTCGCCGCGGCCATGGGTTTCCCAGTAGGCGAGCACGGTCTTTTTCAGCGCATCCACATAGCCGTCGTGATCGTGGTAGTCGCGCACGAAGCGCAACTCGGGAATATTGCGCACCTTCTTGTAGTGGTCGAACACGGCGTCGAAGACCGCGGCGGTCGTGGTGCCGGAGTATTGCGGATAGGCCGGCAGGATCAGAATGCGGGCGTGGCCGTCGGCCTTGAGCTTGGCGAGCACTTCGGGCAGCGAGGGCGAGCCATAGCGCATGGCCATGGCGACCGTGACGTCGCTGTGGCCGCGCTCGCCCAGCAGGCCGCGCAACAGCTTGGCTTGCGCTTGCGTGTTGATTTTCAGGGGCGAGCCTTCGCTGGTCCAGATCGAGGCGTATTTTTGCGCCGACTGGCTGGAGCGAAAAGGCAGAATGATGCCGTTGAGGATGAACCACCAGACCGCCTTGGGGATCTCGACCACGCGCGGGTCGGACAGGAATTCCTTCAGGTAGCGGCGCACGGCGCCGGGGGTTGGTTCGTCAGGGGTGCCGAGGTTGACCAGCACCACGGCGGTTTTCGCCACGGTGCCTTGTGGGAGTTGGGGTTCTTTGGCGAAGGGCATCTTGGTTACTTTTTGTTTTTGCGGGCGCGCCATTATAAACCGGTGGCTGCGGGCGCAGGATGCGTCACTCCGGCCCATTTGCGGACTATCGCAAGTCAGCACCTGCAGGTCCTTGGCTTCCCCTGAGGGGTATTTACCCTTGGTGTCTCAAAAATCCTCCCGGTCGAAACTGGTCTATTCGGGACTATTTGGATCTGGTTCAGGATAAAAGGAGAAGCCAGAAGTCTAAAACGACCCAAGAAATCCGGGGGCAAGTCCAATTCAGTCCTATTTTTCGAAGCAAAAGTCTAAAGGGAACCATGCTTAAGTTCCGAGATCCAATGTTTAGACCATTTTCGAAAGGACTGAACCATGGCTTATGAAGCGAAACAAGCGGTCTATCTCCCCGTGACCGATTTTCTTAACCTGGAGTTCTACCTGATGGATGCACGTCCGGGCGTCAAGCCGGACACGTTTGCCACGGAACTTGTGAATCGTTGGCTCGCCGTGGAAATGGGGCAAGCGTGGCGGTATTGGCCTGGCCCTCAATACGCAGCCGCACACGCCCAATCTCAAGCGTGATAATGCCGGTTGGCGCGGACTCCGAGGTCGGCACCTGCGCGGGCGCCGTCACCACCACTGGCAGTAGCTCGTTCTCCGGAACTGATGCACTGGTCGCCAACTGTCCTGCTTCATACAGCTTGCGCCAGGTGAACACCTGGTTCGCATTGACGCCGTGTTCGCGCGCCAGGCGTGCCACCGACGCACCTGGCTGCAAGGTCAATTCCACGAGTGTGCACATAGCTCTTCTGCGGTAAGCGCTCAATTCCCTGCAGGGCTGTCCATAAAATCCATTTAGCAAATAGTTGAATGAAATGCGCGATACCTCGATTGTCTTGCGTAACCGGCGGCTTACAGCCGGCGACTGCCGGCCTCCTGGTTGTCGAAGTCGCCCAAAAGCCTACCTTACATGTGGACATAAGCGGGGCGTACAGTGCTTCTTTCGGTTCGCCTCGACAATAGGGTTGGGCGCTTCAATAGACATATTTTTTCCAACTTAGCCGTTCGGGTAGCGCACCAACCGAAGGCAAGCGTATTGGACCATATGGCGTTTCGAGCGGATGCGCGCAGTCAAAGAAGTGCAGAAAGAATACAACCGCAAAATTGCGCCGTCCAGGAAGGCGATATTGTTCAGCCTCTTCAACGGTTGCATCTTCAGTCCTCTCAGTTGCCTGAGTGTACTTCAACGTGCGCATAGTCCCGAAATCATCGAATACACCAAATCCAAGATGGCTGCCGTCGTAGTCAAGCTTCGTTCCGTGCTCAATGTCTAGGAAGGTTTCGTCATAAGGCACGTACTCGGTGTGAGGCTGTTTGAAGCGGGTGAGGTCGAAGCGGTGATCGGCTCCAAGAACCTTCAGCTCAACCAGCGCGATACTCGATAGCTCGCGACTCACATAGTCTTCGTCTCCCTGTACGGCCAAAGCGTCTTCAAACGCCTCCGGTGGAGCATCAATCTTGTAAGTGCCAACAACCTCGATCTGAGTTTTCGTCATATGTGTGTCTAGCTTTGACAACAAACGACTGACAGACATGGATATCGGCATTTGGCCGGATTCTGCCTGCGGACGTGGCGTCCGAATTTTGCGGCGCGATTAGGCGCCCGCTGAATGACTAACTACACTTTGGGGTCACAGTCCAGACGCACTGGTCGATGGCCACCCTTCGAACTTGGCACGCGCGACGTCAGCCTCATTAGGTGTAGAGAAGAACAAATCTGCACCTCCATCGTATGGAGCATAGATGCGACGGCGCTGAATATCTGCCACGAGCACAGGACCAGTTCGGTCATCCGCAACGGCGAGGATAAGTTCGTCAAATGCATTGTTCTTCCACACCAATGGCAGCGCAAAAAACTGAAGCTGGTCTCCTTCGTATTCGGCGGACCAGACATGCTTAGGCACTCTTCCGTTTAATGGCAGTTCTTCAGACTGTGACCACTCTGGACTTTCGTCGAATCGAGTAATCAGCAAGTTACATTGGGTATCCTCTCCAAGCACATAAGTCGCTACCGCATTTTGTCGACGAAGTAATTCGTTGCGCTCGAATTCCGTCTCAGCATAACGCTTCGATTCTGGCAAACTATGGATTCGTAGCCAGCGATCTGCCAATGGTTCACGACAAAGAAAGGCGGCCGGAAGTGAGTAGCCAAAGCTGGAACACCATGCAATAGGAAATGGTTGGGAAAGCATAAATCGCTAAAGTGTTTAGATCATATGTTGATGGTCTGCACGTGGCCATTAGCACTCGATCTTGCCAACTTCAAAAAAAAAGCGTCGGCAATCGCGGGGGAACTGCGTTTGAAATGCCATTCAGACGGGGCGCAACTGTTCGGCAAGGCTGCGCGTTTTGCTTGTAACTTCGGCGCCAGTATGCAGTGTCGATTTTCGTTCGATCAGCATGATATGGCACTCTTCAGCAGCAACCGGGTTGTGCCGGACGCCCTTCGGAACAACGAAAGCCTCACCTTCCTGAAGCACCACGGTCCGGTCTTCCATCTCGATGGTTAATGAGCCCTTGAGAATGTAAAAAAGCTCGTCCTCGTCATCATGGCTGTGCCAAGTGAGCGAGCCAAGTACCTTGGCAACTTTGACGTACGAATCATCGAGTTCGGCCACTACACGCGGCGACCAGTGTTCAGTAAGGTCCGCCGCAACCTGCTTCGGAGAGAAGACGTTGGTCATTCAATTACCTCAATTAAGGAAACGGTAGTCCGCTGGCTCTTCAAGAAGCCAGCAATTCGCGGGCGTGCTTGCGCGTGGTGGCGGTGATTTCCAGCCCCCCCAGCATGCGCGCCACTTCCTCGATGCGGGCCTTCTGGTCCAGCACTTCGATGCGCGACGCCGTGCGGCCGTTGTCCGAAGTCCCTTTCGCCACCTGGAAGTGCTGGTTGCCCTGGCTGGCCACCTGCGGCAAGTGCGTCACACACAACACCTGGCGCTCCTGTCCCAGCCGCTTGAGCAAGCGTCCCACCACCTCCGCCACGCCGCCGCCGATGCCGCTGTCGACTTCGTCGAAGATCAGCGTCGGCACCGTGGTCGCATGTGAGGTGATCACCGAAATCGCCAGCGAGATACGCGCCAGCTCGCCGCCCGACGCCACTTTGGCCAGCGGCCGGGGCGCCACACCGGCGTGGCCGGCAACCATGAACTCGACCTGCTCCACGCCGTAAGCTCCCGGTTCGCAAGGCCGCAGTGCAATCTCGAAGCGTCCGCCCGACATACTCAACTCCTGCATGCCCTGCGTCACTGCCGCGCCCAGCGCTTGCGCCGCCGCTGCACGCGTCGCCGACAGCTCTGCTGCGAGTGCAAGGTAAGCGGCCTTCAGCTTTTCCTCCTGCTTGCGCAAGCCCTCCAGGTCCGCCGCATCGGCCAGCTGCGCCAGCTTTTCAGACAAACGCTCATGCTCGTCAGGCAGTTCATCGGCATGCACGCGGAATTTGCGAGAGGCCGAATGCAGCGCTTCCATCCGCGCATCGACTTGCCGCAAGCGCTCCGGGTCGAGCTCCACCCGGTCCATGTAATTGTTCAGCGCATACACCGATTCCTGCAGCTGGATACGGGCCGACTCCAGCAAGTCGACCACCGGCTGCAGTTCGGCATCGACCGATACCAGCTTGCCGAGCCGCGAACCGATGGCCGTCACTTGCGACAGCACCGGATGCTCGTCCGCTTCCGACAGCACGCCCAGTGCTTCCTGCGCGCCCTCCAGCAGGCTGGCCGCGTGCGACAGGCGCGAATGTTCATGGCCGATCTCGGCCCATTCGCCCTTCTTCGGCGCCAGCTTGTCCAGCTCCGTTACCTGCCACTCCAGTCGCTCACGCTCGAACTGCAGGTTGGCCGCATTGGCCTCGTATTCCTCCAGTTGCTTCGACAGGGCGCGCCAGGCGCGGTAGGCGGCCGTCACGTCGCGCACATTGGCGCCGCACTGGTTATCCAGCAGTTCGCGCTGCGAGTCAGTTTTCAGCAGCGACTGGTGCGCGTGCTGGCCGTGGATGTCCACCAGCATATCGCCCAGCTCGCGCAACTGGCCTGCTGTCGCCGCTATGCCGTTGATGAAGGCTTTCGAGCGGCCCGCATTGTCGATCACGCGGCGCAGCAACGCCCCGCCCTCTTCCACCGCGAATTCATTTGCCTCCAGCCAGGTCTGCGCCTGTTCCGTCAGCGCGAAGTCGGCGGTGATGTCGGCCTTGGCGGCACCCTCGCGCACCATGCTGCCATCGCCGCGGCCGCCCAGCGCCAGCGTCAATGCATCGATCAGGATGGATTTGCCGGCGCCGGTTTCGCCGGTGAAGACTGTAAAGCCGGGGGAGAATTCCAGTTCAATCGAATCGACAATTACGAAATCGCGGATGGACAGGGTTCTTAACATCAGATTTTGCCGTCAGTAGAAGGGTATTCGTTCCAGTGCAGCTTTTCGCGCAGGGTGTTGTAATAGCTCCAGCCTTCCGGGTGCAGGAAGGTGATCGTGTGCGGCGACTGGCGGATGTGGATCTGGTCCCCATTCGCGATGCTGGCGAAGGTCTGCATGTCAAAGTTCACCGTAATGTCCTTGCCGCGCTTGATTTCGATCACGATCTCGCTCGAGTCGGGCAGCACGATCGGGCGGTTGGACAGCGCGTGCGGCGCGATCGGCACCATCACGATGCCGCCCAGTGTCGGATGCAGCAGCGGGCCGCCGGCCGACAGGGCATAGGCGGTGGAGCCGGTCGGAGTCGAGATGATCAGGCCGTCCGAACGCTGGTTGTACATGAACTGGTTGTCGACGTCCACGCTCAGCTCCACCATGCCGGCGCCGGCGCCGCGCGACACCACCACGTCGTTGACGGCGGTGCCGAAGAAGATCGCTTTGCCATCGCGCATGACGCGCCCTTCCAGCAAGGTGCGGCGTTCGGCCTTGTGGGTGCCGCCCAGGATGCGGCCCAGCACCGGCAGCATGTCTTCCTGGCGGATGTCGGTCATGAAGCCGAGGCGGCCCTGGTTGATGCCGATCAGCGGCGTATCGTAGGACGCCAGCTGGCGCGCGATGCCCAGCATGGTGCCGTCGCCGCCCATCACCACCACCGCATCGGCGCGCTCGCCAATGCCCTGCACGCTCATGGAAGGGATGTCCGCAATCCCGAGGTGTTCCGCCGTATCGGCTTCCAGCACGACACTGAAACCGCCCTGCTTCAAGAAGTTCACGACATCGCGCACCGGTTCCTCGATGCCGGTGGTGTTTGGCCGGACGACCAGGGCAATCGTGTTGTACATCGGGTGCGTAGCGGACATATCAATCTCGGTCTAAATATGGGGGTGGCAACACGCAGCAGAGTAACCCATAATGCTTGCTCATGCCATGCATTGCTACGCTGGCCGATACGCTAAAATACTGTACATTTGCACAGTATATAACAAGGGGGACGGGAATGGCAAAAGCATTGGGCATTGGCGGGATCTTCTTCAAGTCCAAGGACCCGCAAGCCTTGATGGCCTGGTACCAGGCTTGCCTCGGCTTGCCGGACGAAGCCAAGGAATACGCTTCCTTCGCCCCGGCCACCATGCCCGGCAATGGGGCCACGGTGTTCAGCCCTTTCAAGAGCACCACTTCCTACTTCGCCCCGTCCAAGCGCGACTTCATGATCAATTTCATTGTGGACGACCTGGATGGCGCGCTGAAGCAGGTGGCCGACGGCGGCGGCACCCTGGTGGGCGACGTGCAATCGTTCGACTATGGCCGCTTTGGCTGGTTCATCGATCCGGACGGAAATAAGGTCGAACTGTGGCAGCCGGCTGCTGCGGCCTGACTCACTGAACGGACGCCAAGCCGGATTTGCCACAACGCATACCGGCCAACAGTTTCCATGCGGAAATCTTGATGTACAATAGGAATTCTTGCGAGATTGTTCCTATCCGTCCGCGCCATGGATTCCGTATCACAAGCCCAGTTCGAACTCGACCAGTTGCGCCATGACGCCAAGCGCCAGTTGCTTGGAACCGTGGTGCTGGGCATCATGGCCGGCATGCTGGCGTTTGTCGGCCAAAGCGCGCTGGGCCAAGCGCGGCCGCTGCTGGAAACTTCGTTCGGCACCTGGCAATCGCTCTACACCTTGGTGCTGTGGGCGCTGGCCATCGCCTGGCTGGTCGCACTGGTCCAGCAAGCCCTCCACTACCAGAACATGAGCGAGCGCTTCGAATCGCAGCGCCGCCTCGACACCGTGTACGCCGAGCGCGCCGCCAAGGCGCAAGCCGCCGAAGAAGAACGCCAGCGCCAGCGCGCCGAATCCGAAGCGCGCCAGACGGCCGAGCGCAACCGGCGCCTCAACAAGAACGCCCGCAGCAGCAAATTCGATTATTGAGGACTGGCCGTCGCCTCAACCGGGCTGCCGCCGTGCGCCCGCGTCAGCGGTGTCGCTGCGCGCAGCCGCGCCGCGCGCTTCTTCCACCAGACGTACACGCCCGTCACGCTCAGCATTGCCACCACCAGCCCCATGATGGAGATCAGGATGCGCCCCGGCAAGCCAAGGATACGGCCGGAATGCAGGGGGAACTGGGCCTGGACGAAAATGTCCGCAGCCGTGCCCTTCCACGGTTCGCGGTCGCCCAGCAGCCGGCCATCGCCGCCGTCCAGGTACAAGGTCCGGTGGCCGACGCCGCCCGCGCCGTGACCATCCTCAGGATGGAAGAAAGCCACGCTGTACACGCCGAAATCGCGGTAGTAGTACAGGCTGCCCGGCGGGGCATCCCAGCCGCGGCGCCGCGCTTCGGCACTGGCATGGCCAATTGCACGGCGGAAATCCGTTTGCGCCGCGATCGGGTGGCCGAAGGCGGCAGGCTGGCGCGAGTCCAGCGGCGTCGGTGTCACCGCGGACACCAGCGACATGGCGGGAAAGAATACTTCGCGGTACAGGTTCAGCGAAAACGCCGTGAAGGCGAGGATGAACAGCAACGCCCACGTCCACAGGCTGCCGGCGCGGTGCAGATCGAAATTCAGCTTGTAAGCGCTGCTGCGCCAGCGCACCTTCCAGGCTGGTTTCCAGCGTTGCCACCAGCCGGCCACGGCCGGCGCCGCGCGCGCTTCGCGCCGGCGCGCGGGCAAGGTCAGGATGAAACCGGTAACACAATCCAAGGTCCAGACCAGGGCGATCGTGCCCAGCAGCCACATGCCCCACCGGTCGCTGCCCCACATTTCAGGCAGGTGCAGGCTGTAGTGCAACTTGTAGATGAAAGACACCATGTTTTCGCTGGTCACCGGCCAGACTGCCCCCCACTCGCGCCGCCCCAGTTCGGCGCCGCTGGCGGGGTCAACGAACACCTGGTTGAACCCGGGAGCGTAATAGCGGCCGGTGGCCGGATCGACTTTCGGCTCGACCCAGAACGATAGCGACTTGCCCGGCTCGGCCACCAGTGGCAGGCCGGTGACCTGGACCTGCGGATAGCGCGCTTCGATCGCGGCCGCCAGGGCGACCGGGTCGCGCGCCGGACCGGTGGCACGTGCCACCATCAGGTGCGGGTTGAGCAGGTCGTCCAGTTCGTGGTCCCAGGAAATGACGGCCCCGGTCAGCCCGGTGAGGAACAGGAAGCCGGCAATCAACAGGCCGGCCCAGCGGTGCATCAAGACCAGGATCGCGCGCATGCCACCCTCCCCTTACCAGCGGTAATCGGCCGTCAGCACGACCTTGCGGCGCTGCCCGAACCAGCAATCGCCACGGGCCAGGCAGGTTGCGATATAAGCCTTGTCAGCCAGGTTGTTGACGTTGAGCGCGAAGCGCCACGGGCCGGTTTCGTAGGACGCCATGGCATCGGCCAGTGCGACCGATGGCACGAAGACCCTGCCGGTGCCGTCGCCGTTGCGCCCCACGTAGCGCGCTCCGCCGCCCATCTTGAGGCCGGGCACGCCGAGGCGCCCGAAATCGTACACCACCCAGGCGGAAGCCGAATGCTCCGGGATGCCTTCGATCTGCTGGGTTGAATCGAGATCGCCGCCCCACGTCGCAGCGCTGGCCCTGGCACGCGTATAGGTATAGCTGCCGAGGACGTTCCAGTCGCCGAGTTCCGCCTTCAATTCCGCTTCCAGGCCCTTGACCCTGGCCTGGCCCAGCTGGATGCTGGAACCGACCTGGTTCGGGTCGTTGGCCAGGCGGTTCTTCTCCTTCAGCGAATACACGGCGGCGGATGCCTGCAGCGGCACGCCCGCCGGTTCCCACTTCAGGCCCACCTCGAACTGCTCGCCGCGCTTGGGCTTGAAGGCCTTGCCCGCGGCATCGGTACCCGCCACGGGCGTAAAGGATTCGGAATAGCTGGCGTAAGGCGCCAGGCCCGGCTGGACCTGGTAGACGGCGCCCACATTGAAGCTGGTGGCGGAATCCTTGTTGGCCGGGCTGCCCACCGCCGTATTGCGCACCTTGTCGTGGCGCACGCCGGCGCGCACGCTCCATTGCTCGGAAAACTTCACCTGGTCCTGCGCCAGGAAGCCGATGCGGCGAATCCGGCTCTGCTTCGGCAGCGCGCCGTCCAGATGCGGCTCCGGGTCGACGCCGTACCGGGGCGCATAGACGTCGAGCGGGCTGGCCGCCATCTCGGCCGAGGCCTGGCCGGCATGGTGGACAGTCCCGTCCACGCCGAACAGCAGTGTGTGCCGCAGCGCGCCGGTCTGCACCGCGCCCTGCACCACCAGGTCGCCGCTGGTGACGCGCGACTCGTCTTCATACACGTACCACAGGCGGTTCAGGTAGCGGCCGTCGGGGTCGCTGCTGCCGCCCGCATCGACGAAGCCATCCCACCATGCGGCGTACATGGATTTCATCAGCCCCTCGACGCGGTCATGGCGCAAGTTGTGGCGCAGGCTCCAGGCATCGTCAAGCGAGAGGTCGATTTCATAGCCAGCCCGCCGGCGCGTGCCGCCATAGCGGTCCCAGCCCGGCTCGCCGATGAACAGGTCGCTCGGGATCGGGCCGTGCGGCGCCGGGCGCAGCGTGCCCGCCAGGGGCAGGAAGGCGTTGGTATTCTTGCTGCGGTCATACTGGTATTCGCCATACACCGTCACGCTGTCGCGCGCATTCGGGCGCCAGGTCAGCGATGGCGCGATCAGGCCACGCTTGTCGTCCGCATGCCGGATTTGCGTCCCGCTGTCCTTGCCCAGCACGAGCAGGCGGTACAGCAGCGACTTGCCGGCATCCAGCGGACCGGTCAGGTCGGCATGGACTTCCTTCAACTGGTCGTTGCCAAGGCGGACACCGAGCTCGCCCCCGGCGTCGGCACGCGGGCGCTTGGACACCAGGTTGACCACCCCGCCCGGATCGTTCTCGCCGGCGATGATGGACGACGGGCCGCGCAGCACTTCGATGCGCTCGTAGGCGTACGGTTCGGTGCGGACCACGCCATACCAGCCCGTCAGCGGCAAGCGCATGCCGTCGAGCAGCATGGTGGCTTCCGTGCTGCCGCGCAGCCCGACCCAGTCGCCACGGTTGTCCACACCGTACAGTTCATTGCGCACGCCGGCGGTATAACGCAGGGCTTCCTGCAGGTTCGGCGAAGCCTGGTCGCGGATCTGTTCTGCCGTGATGACCGTGACCGATTGCGGCGTTTCCAGCAACGAGGTGTCGGTCTTGGTCGCGGTGCCGGCACGCTTGGCCAAATAGCCTTCGCCCGGCGCCGCGCCGGTTACCGTCACGACCGGCAGGATGGCCGCGCCGGCCTGGGCTGGGTCTGCCGCGTCGCGCGCCTCGCCAGGAACTTCATTGGCCGCATGGACGGCTCCCGCAGCGGACAAGGCGGCCATGGCGAGCATGGCGCGTTGGTTGAACATAAGGTTGCCTATCAAAAGTTAGTTGAGAATGATATTGCGAATCATTCTCATTCTAATTTCTGAAATATTTAATCGTCAACCAACACTTTTGGTTACCCGTGCTTAGTGAGCGGAGAGAATCCCCAGGCCCATCACACCCATGATCGCAATCGCCAGCGAAATACCATGCAGCACGCCGAGCAGCATCCAGCGCCAGGCCGTGCCCCATTTGCCTTTCCGGTAGACCCGCTGCATGGCCCACGGCAGGTAAGCGGCCACCCAGCAGAATGCCGCGAATTTCAGGAAGCCATCCGGCAGGTAGATGAACACGCCGAGCATGATGAAGGCAAACGCATTGGTGTGCAGCGCAAACAGCATGTGTTCGCCATACTTCTTGCCGCTGCCGAGATAGAGCAGCTTGAGCCACAAGGCAAACACCGGCATCAGCAGGAAGATCGCATAGGGCGCGTATTTGTAGAAGCCGGCCTGCATCACGGCACTCTTGCGCTGGTCGTCCATCTTCTCGAAACGGTCGATGGCTTCGTGGACCCCGGGTGCTTTCCGTTGCAGGGCCTGCTCCAGCTCGTCGTTGACGATGGGCGGATGGCCTTCCTGGTTGCGCTTGACTTCGGCGACCACGGTTTCCGTCCGCGGATCGGCGGTCACCACGTCGGCATCGCTGAACTTCAGTACGGCGAAGAACAGGATGCTCAGCGACAGGTACAGCCGCAGCGGTTCGACATACCGCTTGCGCCGGCCCGCCAGGTATTCCGTGGTCAGTAAGCCGGGCCGGAACAGCAGGCGCGTGATGGTGCCCCACAGCCGGCCCTCCAGCGCCACGTAATGGCCGATGAACTCGTGCATGAATTCACTGAAGCTCGGTGCATGCAGGCGGGTCTCCTGGCCGCACATATGGCAAAAATTGCCGGACGTGGTGGCGCCGCAGTTGCGGCAAACGTGGTCGGTAGCGATGTCCATCCCGCCATGCTACCGGCTTCGCGCCGCAATTGCACCTGGTCAAGCTGACGCTTGGCCTTCGCCGCGTGCGCCCGGCCGTATAATCGCTGCCGAACGCGCCAACCGTTGAGACCAATGCCGACCGCAAAACAGATGAAAATCGGATTACTCGCCTATCCCGGCTGCATGCCCGCCGGGCTGTTTGCCGCCGCCGATCTGTTCCAGGCCATTAACCGGCGCAATGGCAAAGCGGTCTTCGCGCCGGTCTGGGTCGGCCTGGAGGGGCGCGTACACTCACCCGCCGGGCCGGCGCTCGAACTCAACCATGCGCGGCAGGAAGCCTGCGATGCCTACCTCATCCCCGGCTTTTGGGCGGAAACCGCGGCCGATATCGACGCCATGCTGGCCCAGCAGGCGGCCCTGGTTGAATGGCTGCGCCAGCTGCCCGGTCACGTGGCGATCTGGTCGTACTGCATGGGGGTCGCGCTGGTGGCCGCAGCGGGACGGATCGACCGCCGGCAAGCGACGGCAACCTGGTGGCTGGAGCATCCGCTGCGCCAGCGCTTTGGCGCGGTGGACTGGAACTTTCAACATTCGCTGCTGGAAGACCGCGGCATGATCACCGCATCCGGCGCCAACGGTTACTGGGCCGTCGTCAGCCAGGTCCTGGTCTCGCGCATCGCTGCCGAGGTGATCCGCGATGTTGAACAAGCCATGCTGGTGCCCCGCTCGTTCCAGGGCCACCCCGTGTTTCGCTCGGTCGAGCTGATCGCGCAGCCGGATGCGCACATGCAGCGCTTGATTGCATTTGCCCAGCGGATGCCCGCTGCCGAGCTGAACCTTGCCGGCGCGGCCAGGTATCTGGCCGTCTCGCCACGCACACTGGACCGGAAAATCCGGCAGCACAGCAACGTCAGCGCCGGCGAGTGCCTGCGCCTGGTCAAACTGCACCAGGTGGCCAATGCCTTGCTGGCATCCAGGGTCCCGGTCAAAGCGATCGCCGCAGAACTGGGCTTTACCGATGAAGCCAGCCTGATGCGCGCCTTCAAGAAGGCGACCGGGTTGACCACCTCGCAATACCGGCAACAATTCGGCAGCTCCGTTGCGTCCTTTGTTGCCGGCGCCAGTGTTGCATAGGATCAAGCTGGCGACCGCCAGTACCCGCCTTCGCTACCATGGCTTAAGGAGGACCACACCATGGAACCGAACAGCAAGGACCGCAAGGTCAATACGCAGGCGCCCGTGGACCGCAGCGGCGGCAAGCGCCTGCCGCATGAGCGCGACGAATCGCCGCAGGGGGAAACCCAGCAGAAAGCGCGCAGCGTAATCCGCCAGGCGGCGGAAGATA
This sequence comes from uncultured Duganella sp., assembly GCA_946482335.1. The sequence goes on from CAMLRG010000101.1 coordinate 13,333, forward strand.
TCGAACAGGGCCTGGTCGACACCGACCTGCACGCCACCCCTGGCCTGCAGAAACCGCAAGCCGGCAACCAGTCCGGCGGCGACCCACAAGCCAATCCCCTGCCCGGCACCAAACGCGATTGAGGCCAGCCATGCGCACTGTCATCCTGCTCCTGGCCAGCCTGGCCACCGGCGCCGCCTGGGCGCAACAATACCCCGCCGGCTGGGGCCCGAATCCCGGGCTGCCGGAACCGAACAAGAAGCTGATCCCCACCGCCAATGTGGCACCGGTCGCGCGCTGGCAAGGCGACGAAAAGCCACTGCCGGCCTCGGGCTTCAGCGTCACCGCCTATGCGCGCGACCTCGACCATCCGCGCTGGGTGTACGTGCTGCCCAACGGCGACGTGCTGGTGGCGGAAACGTCGGCGCCGCCGAAACCGGAGGACGGCAAGGGCATCAAAGGCGCCATCATGAAGCAGCTGATGAAGAAGGCCGGCTCGGCAACGCCCTCCGCCAACCGTATCACCCTGCTGCGCGATATCGACGAACACGGCGCGGCCAAGACGCGCGGTACCTTCCTCAAGGACCTCAATTCGCCGTTCGGCATGGTGCTGGTCGACAAGGACCTCTACGTCGCCAATACGGACGCGGTGGTGCGCTTCCCTTATACCGAAGGGGCCACCTCGATCAGCGCGGCCGGCATGAAAGTGATGGACTTGCCGGCCGGCCCGCTCAACCACCATTGGACCAAGAACATCACCGCCAGCCCGGATGGGCGCTTCCTGTACGTCACGGTCGGCTCGAACAGCAATGTCGGCGAGAATGGCATGGACAAGGAGGAAGGCCGCGCAGCGATCTGGGAATATGAGCGCGCCACCGGCAAATCGCGCCTGTTCGCGACGGGCTTGCGCAATCCGAACGGCATGGCATGGGAACCCAAGACCAAGGTGCTGTGGACCGTGGTGAACGAGCGCGATGAACTGGGCGACGACCTGGTGCCGGACTTCCTGACCTCGGTCAAGGATGGCGCCTTCTACGGCTGGCCTTACAGCTACTTCGGCCAGCGCGTCGATACCCGCGTCAAGCCGCAGCGGCCCGACCTGGTGGCCAAGGCGGTGATGCCCGATTACGGTCTCGGCTCGCATACCGCCGCGCTGGGCCTGGCCTTTTACGATGCCAGGTTGTTCCCCGCCAGCTGGCAGGGCGGCGCCTTCGTCGGCCAGCACGGCTCCTGGAACCGCAAGGAGTTCAGCGGCTACAAGGTGGTGTTCGTGCCATTCGCCGAGGGCCGCCCGTCGGGGCCGCCGGTGGACTTCCTGGCAGGCTTCCTGACGCGCGATGGCAAGGCCAAGGGGCGCCCGGTGGGGGTGGCGGTGGACAAGGCGGGTGCGCTGCTGGTGGCGGACGATGTCGGCAATGTGGTGTGGCGGGTGACCCCGGCAAGCCGCTGAGAAAACACATACAATTGCGCCATGCGAATCCTACACACGATGCTGCGGGTTGGTGACCTGCAGCGCTCCATCGACTTCTACACCAAGGTGCTGGGCATGAAACTCTTGCGCACCAGCGATAACCCCGAATACAAGTACACGCTGGCTTTCCTCGGCTACGGGCATAACCCGGAACATGCGGAGCTGGAGCTGACCTATAACTATGGCGTGGACCAGTACGATATGGGCAATGCTTACGGCCATATCGCGATTTCGGCCGAGGATATCGTGTCCGCCTGCGAAGCGGTGCGCGCCAACGGCGGGAATGTGACGCGCGAACCGGGGCCGGTCAAGGGGGGCACGACCGTGATTGCCTTCGTTACCGACCCGGATGGGTACAAGATTGAGCTCATCGAGCGCAGTTTCGATGGGCAGGGGGCGGGGTTGCGCTGAGCGAAAACCGGTAAGACGGGGTCTGACCCGAAGGGTCAGACCCCGGCCACGCGAAAGGCGCGACCTAGGTTGTGCGCCGTTGATCTTCTTCGAAAGTCAAAAGCCTGAAACCAGACCCCTGGCCTTCGAGCAGACGGGGGTCAGACCCTTCGGGTCTGCCCCCGGTTTACCGGTTTCCCGGGTTTAATGCTGCAACAGCGCATTAATCGGCGCCAGATCCTCTTCCTTCAACGAACCCGCCGCCGACTTCAGGCGCAAGCCATTCATGATGGTGTCATAGCGCGCCTTCGACAGATCCTTCTGCGTGGTGTACAGCTGGCGCTGCGCATTCAGCACGTCGATATTGATACGCACGCCCACCTGGTACCCCAGCTTGTTCGACTCCAGCGCCGACTTGGACGACACTTCCGCCGCCTCCAGCGCCTTGACCTGGGCCAGGCCGCTGTTCACGCCCAGGAAAGCCTGGCGCGCAGTCTGCGCAGCCTGGCGGCGCGAAGCCTCCAGGTCATTGCGGGCCTTGTCTTCCAGCGCGATCGACTCGCGCACCTTGCTGGTCACCGCGAAGCCGTTAAAGATCGGCACGTTCCAGCTCACGCCGATGGCATTGTTCTTGTTGATGCCGCCGCCGACACCGGTCGAAGTGACGCGGGTCGAGTTGGCGATCAGGTCCAGCGTCGGCATGTGGCCGGCACGCTGCTTGCTGATTTCGCGCTTGGCGATTTCCACATTCAGCTTGGCGCCGGTCACGCCATAGTTCTGCTCTTCCGCCGCCGATACCCACGGCTCCAGCGTGGCAGGCTGCGGGCTGGCGATGGTCACGCCCGGACGCAGCGGCGCCAGTGCGCCTGGCGCCTGGCCGATGATCTGCTGCAGCGCGGTGCGCTTCACTTCCAGGTCGTTCTGTGCAGCGAATTCCTGCGCCACCACCAGGTCATAGGCAGCCTGCGCTTCATGCGTGTCGGTGATGGTCTGGGTGCCCACTTCGAAATTGCGCTTGGCCGATGCCAGCTGTTCGGTGGTGGCAGCCTTTTGCGCCTGGGTCGCGGTCAGGTTGTCCTGCGCGGTCAGCACATCGAAGTAAGCTTGCGACACGCGCAGGATCACATCCTGCTGCGCTTGCGCGAACACGGCTTCCGCCGCGGCGGTGGACAGTTTGCCCTGCTGGTAGCTTTCCCAGTTGGCCCAGCGGAACAGCGGCTGGGTCAGTTGCAGCTGCACCTGGCCGTTATAGTTTTCCTTGTCGACGAAACCCGTTTTATTCGGCGACACTTCGCCATCGTTCTTCAAATGCTGGCCGCTGGCGCCGATGGTTGGCAGCAGCAGCGCGCGCCCCTGGGTCGTGCGTTCCTGGCCCGCCGACAGCGCAGCACGCGCGCTGGCGTAAGTCGCGTCGTTGGCAAGCGCCTGTTTGTACACCTGGACCAGGTCGGCCGCCTGTGCATTGAGCGAGAACAGGGCGCTGGAAATCAGCACGGCGAGAAGGGGTTTCTGCATTTGCATCTCCGTTGGAGTCGTCAAAAAGGGTTAGTTTTCGTGCCTAGTACTTCGGCATTGAGCTGTCCACCTGCACAGCCCAGGCGTGGATCCCGCCTGTCAGATTGCTTACCTTGCTGAAACCGTGATGCTCGAGGAAGGCTGCCACATTGAGGCTGCGCGCCCCGTGGTGGCAGATGCAGACGATGTCCGCATCCTCGTCGAGATCGTCGATGCGGGCCGGGATGGTCTGCATCGGCATCAGGGTCGAGCCCGCGATATGGCAGGTCTCGTATTCCCAGTTCTCGCGCACGTCCAGCAGGAAAGGCTTGGCGCGGCTCTCGTCATTGAGCCAGCCTGCCAGTTCCGGTGCGGTCAAGTGCTGCATTGGCGTCCCTTAGAAAGTGAACGCCGAAGGTTTCACCGCCAGGTCCAGCGGCTTGACATCGGTCTCAAACAGTTTGACGGTGTCGTAACCATGGTCGCCGGTACGGGTGATGCGGTGCGCGGACATCACGGGCGAATTGCCGATGATGGCCACGATGCGGCCGCCCACCTTCACTTGCTGCAGCACTGCTTCCGGCAGTACCGGCAGCGAGCCGGAGAATACGATCACGTCGAACGGGGCGCCATTGGACCAGCCCTGGGCGCCATTGCCCAGTTCCACGGTCACATTGGCGATGCCGTTGTCCGCCAGGTTCTTTTCCGCCAGCGCCTTCAGTTCAGGCGCGATTTCCACGGCGGTCACGTGGCGTGCACGGTGCGCCAGCAGCGCGGCCAGGTAGCCGGTGCCCGCGCCGACCAGCAGCACGTTTTCATGTTTCTTGATTTGCGCATCCTGCACGATGCGCGCTTCCAGCTTCGGGGTCAGCATTTGCTCGCCACCCGGCAGCGGGATGAAAGTGTCGACAAAAGCCAGGTTCTTGTAGGCTTCTGGCACGAAATTCTCGCGTTTTACGACCAGCAAGAGATCGAGGATGTCCGTATCCAGCACATCCCAAGGGCGGATTTGCTGTTCGATCATATTGAAACGGGCTTGTTCGATATTCATCTTTGTTGACTCTGTGAGGGATAAATAATCCGTCATTTTATCGTTGAACTGGTCAGGTGGGCATATTAACGATAATGACAACGGATCGCGGGAAATTGCGACAGTCTGCAGATTTGGGGGGGTGAACGACCGAAAACGGCAAGTGTTGCCTCATTTTTGCGGGGCCAGGCCCTGCTGTACGAGGCTGAGGAAGGAATCCATGAAAGCGTCGGCATCGACCCCTTCGTGGGTTTCGCAGGGGAAGAAGCTGTGCTTCCACATCATCAGTGTCATGACCGGCGCCACCAGGACGTTGGTCATCATGACCGGGTCGACCGGACGGAACTCGCCGCGCGCCACGCCGCGCTCGAGGATGCGGGTCAGCAGCGCGCTGCCGCGCTCGATGACTTCTTCATTGTAGAACTGCGCAAGTTCGGGGAAATTGCCGGATTCGGCCATCATCAGCTTGGTGAGGCCGGCCGCCTTGGTGGCGCCGACCTCGGTCCACCAGGTACGCAGCATCAGGCGCAGCAACTCGTCGCTGGGCATGTTTTCGGCGGCCGCCATATCGCTTTCGGCCTGGCCGATCGATTGCACGATGTTTTCGCGCACCACGGCTTTGAACAATTCCTGCTTGTTCTCGAAATACAGGTACAGCGTGCCTTTGGAGACGCCGGCGGCCCGCGCCACGTCTTCCAGGCGGGTGGCGGCAAAACCGCGATCGACGAACAGTTCCAGCGCGGCCGCCAGCAATTCCTGTGGACGCGCATCCTTACGCCGCTCCCAGCGGGGCTTGGAATCAGTCGGGGCTTGCATGATTAAAGTTGCGTTTGAGTAACTTACTTGTGAGTCATTTATAGTAGTTCCCACGCCGGCCGCCGTCAAGCCGTCCACGCGCCAATTCCTGGGTGGC
>CAMLRG010000102.1 GCA_946482335.1 uncultured Duganella sp.
TTCTTCGCCACCCGGGCGCGCAACAGTGCATGCACTTCCTGCGCCATGTCCGGCGTGGCGGTCTTGCCGGTGCCGATCGCCCAAACGGGCTCGTAGGCCAGCACGATTTTTGCCAGCTGCTCGACGCTCAGTGCTTCCAGCACGGCATCCAGTTGCCCGCCCACCACCTCGGCAGTCCTGCCCGCTTCCCGCTCTTCCAGCGTTTCGCCGACACACACCACCGGCACCAGGCCGGCAGCCACGGCCGCCAGCGCCTTTTGCGCAACCAGTGCGCTGCTTTCCTGGTGGTAGGAGCGGCGTTCGGAGTGGCCGACGATGGCGAATTTGCTGCCAAAGTCCAGCAGCATCGCGGCCGACACTTCCCCCGTATAGGCGCCCGAAGCATGCGGCGACACGTCCTGCCCACCCCAGCCGATGACACTGCCGGAGAGTTCCGCCTGACATTGTGCCAGATACGGGGCCGGGACGCAGACCGCGGTATCGGCCTTTGCATCGCCCAGGCCAGCCTTGATGCCTGCCAACAGGGTAGTGTTGGCGGCACGGCTGCCGTTCATTTTCCAGTTACCGATTACGAGTTTGCGTCGCATAGTAGCTTAATTTCTAATAACCCGTAATTATAACTTGAGGCGCCTAAAACCGGCAAGGCGGGGTCAGGCCCTCAGGGCCTGACCCCGGGCAACACGGCGGCCGCAAGTCCGGTTCCAAGCCGTTGACTTGCGTCGAAAATCAAGGACGCACAACCGGGTTTGGCGGTTTCGCGCCTTTACAACACCTGCAGCATGATCTTCCCCACATGGCTGCTGCTTTCCATCAGCGCATGCGCCTTGGCCGCCTGCTCGATCGGAAAACTTTCATAAATCACAGGCCGGATATCCCCCGCCTCGATCAGCGGCCACACTTTCTCGCGCAATTGCCGCGCAATCGCCGCCTTGAACGCCACCGACCGAGGCCGCAAGGTCGACCCGGTCACGGTCAAGCGCCGTTTCAACACCTGCCCCATATCCAGCACCCCCTTGGCCCCGCCCAGCAAAGCGATAATGGCAATCCGCCCATCATCCGCCAGACAGCTGATCTCGCGCGGCAGATAATCCCCGCCCACCATATCGAGGATCACATCCACCCCGATATCGCCGGTCAGCTCGCGCACCACCGCCGCGAAATCCTCGGTACGGTAATTGATCCCGCGCGCCGCCCCCAGCTTCTCGCAAGCGCGCGCCTTTTCATCGCTGCCCGCGGTCGCGAACACCCGATGCCCGAGCGCCCGCGCCAGCTGGATCGCCGTCACGCCGATGCCCGACGTCCCGCCCTGCACCAGCAAGGTTTCGCCCTTGCCCAGCCCGGCGCGGTCGAACACATTGCTCCAGACGGTAAAGAAGGTCTCCGGCAGCGAAGCCGCCTCCAATGGCGACAGGCCGCGCGGCACCGGCAGGCATTGCTCGACCGGCGCCGTCACGTACTCGGCATAGCCACCACCCTGCACCAGCGCGCACACCATGTCCCCGACCTTGAAGCCGCTGGCGGCCAGGTCGCCATCGACGATTTCGCCCGCCACTTCCAGGCCCGGGATATCGGTGGCGCCCGGCGGCGGCGCATAGCTGCCCATGCGCTGGAACACGTCCGGGCGGTTGACGCCGGCCGCGTGCACGCGGATGCGCAGCTCGCCCTGCCCCGCCACCGGCAGCGGACGCTCGCACAGGCGCAGCACGTCGGCCGCGCCGGGTTTCGGGATTTCGATCGCTCGCATCATGGTGTCACCTCTGTGGGAAAGAGGCGATTGTAGCGCTTACACGCCGAAGCGCGCGCCCATGCCGAGCAAGGCGGCCAGGCCCAGCGCCGCGAACATGGCGGCGGCAATGCCGTGCACCAGCTTGAGCGGGATCTTCGCCGCCAGCTTGTCGCCGGCGAACACCGCCGGCACGTCGGCCAGCAGCATGCCGAGCGTGGTGCCGGCCACCACCATCAGGGGATCGGGGTAATGGGCCGCCATGGCAATGGTGGCGACCTGGGTCTTGTCGCCCATTTCGGCCAGGAAGAAGGTCACCAGCGTGGCGCCGAACACGCCGAAACGGCTGGCGACCGTTGCCTCGTCGTCCTCGATCTTGTCCGGCACCAGGGTCCATGCCGCCATGCCGAGGAAGGACAGGCCCAGCACCCAGCGCAACACTTCCGGCGTGAGCAGGGAGGTGATCCAGGCGCCCAGCGCACCGGCCATGCCATGGTTGAGGATGGTGGCCAGCAGGATGCCGGCGACGATGGGCAGCGGTTTCTTGAAGCGGGCAGCGAGCAGGAAGGCCAGCAGTTGGGTCTTGTCGCCGATTTCGGCCAGGGCCACCACGCCGGTGGAGATGAGGAGGGATTCCATTGTGTGTTTCCAGGCCGGGCACGGACGCATGACCACAGCTCACCCCCGGCCTATATCGGCGGCGCTGTGGTCAAAGGTCTTGCCAAGTATGGGACCGCATATGCCATGGCCTGTGGGCCAAGTGTGTTGACATAGGCCTCCTTCTTTGCTGAAGGAGAGGCTACTCCCCGATGACGGGCGGGATTGTACCGCAAAAACCGGTAAACCGGGGTCAGACCCGAAGGGTCAGACCCCGGCCATGCAGGGGCTTGCGGCTTGGGGTTTGGCGATGTTGATCTTCGGCGAACGTCAAAAGCCTCAAACCCGCCCGCGGCAGCAGCGCAGAAGGGGGTCTGACCCTGCGGGTCAGACCCCGCCCTACCGGTTCTAGCCACCCCCAGTCCGCGACGAGCGCGGCAACGGCGTCCCCCGCTTCCACGCCGACGACAGCGCCTGCCCCTCCTCGATCTGCTCCTGCGTCATCCCCCTGGCCACCGCCGCGCGCTGTTCCGCCGCATTGGCCGAACCGCCTGCCGCCGCCAGGTTCCACAGCATATAGGCAATCACATTATCCTGAGGCATGCCGCCAATGTGATACCGGTACATCAGCCCCAGCACTTGCTGCGCTTCCGGATGCCCCTGTTCGGCAGCCTTGCGGAACCAGGTCACCGCCTCCTTATGGTCCTGCAGCACCGCATTGCCGGTGTAATACATGGCCCCGACCACATACTGCGCATCCGCCTTGCCCTTGCTCGCCGCCTTGCGGTGCCAGCTCAGCGCCAGCTTGTAGTCTTGCGGCACGCCGCGGCCCATGTAATACATCAAACCGAGCAGATGCTCGGCGTCCGTATTCCCCGCCTTGGCCAGCGGCAGGATCTCCTTGTAGGCCAGCGCATAATTCTTGTTGTTATACGCCGTGGCCCCTTCCGCGAATCCGGCATGCGCATTGGTCTGCAGTCCCAGCGCGATCCCGAGCGCGAATAACACGCCTCGTAGTTTTTTCATGGTGCTTTGGATTATTCTGTTTTATGCACTACAACATGTCGTTTACTTCCAGCTCACCTTCCCCAGACCGTCCACGCTGACGTTGCGGTTGGCCGGCTTGCCGTACACGGTGACGGAACCCAGTCCGCTCAAATTCAGGTTTGCGTTATTGCTGGCGTTGATGGTCGCGTTACCCAGGCCGCTCAAATCCAGGCTCACATCCTCAGCCTTGAACTGCTGCGCGTTCAGGCCGCCCAGGCCGCCCAGCGTCGCCTTCAGGTTTTTGCTGCGGCCGCCGATGGTGATGTAGCCGGCACCCTGCAGGTCGAGATCGACGTTCTCGTTCTCCGTCACCCACACGTGCATGCTGCCCACGCCGCCCAGGTTGGCCTTCAGCTTCCTGTAATCGCACACCACTTTCATGCTGCCTGCGCCATCCAGCGTCAGGTCGATGTTGTCGCCGCTGAAGCCGCTCACCTCAGACGTGCCCACGCCTTCGGACACCAGTTCGCGCAACTGCGGCAGCACCAGCTCCACTTTCACCGCCGAGCGGTTCAGCTTGACGCCCCGGCTGTCCGTATCGAGATACAGGGTGTCGCCGGTCTGCACCGCCGTCACCTTGTTCACGTAGCGCTTGTCGGTGGTGATGTTCAGCGCCGGCGTGTCGCCGCGGCGCAGCTTGAGGTCGATCACCCCATCGAGCTTGACGCGCACCACGCGCGCATCGATGGCCCGGCTTTCGGTCGTCGTCTCGTCGGCACGGGCCAGGCCCAGGCACAGGCAGAAGGCGGTGAACAGCAAGCCGATCTGGAATGGGTTCTTCATCGTTGTATCCTTGGAAAGTCAGCAGCGCGTGATCACAGGTTGGCCGCCACGAGGACATAGGGCAGTTCGGGGATCGCGCTGGTGGCTTCGGCAGCCGCATCGGCCGGCGACAGGGTCGGCGCCGGGCGGATTGCCTTCGCAGTTGCCATATTAATACCACCAAGGACCAGCAGGGTGGCGACAAAGATGGCTTCCATGTGTTTAGCGATGTTCATTTTGCTTCCCCGATTGATTGGTTATTCGATGGTTTCATCTTATCGGCGGTGCCCGCCAGCGTCCCGCCCTATGCGACGAAATGCAAAAAATAAGGAACAGGCGGATAATTCGCCTGCCTTTCCGACATTCCCATGAGAAATAGAATGGATAAAAAACTCACGATCCTGTCCGCCCTGGCCTGCGCCACCGCCCTCCTCGCACCCGCCGCCATGGCAGCGGCGCCTGCCGTACCGGCCGGCATCGCCGCCGCGCATAAGCTTTACCTGGCCAACTGCGCCCAATGCCACGGCAAGGACCTGGAAGGGGCGGCCGGCCCCAACCTGGCCGACGCGGAATGGCTGCACGGTGCCCCCAGCAAGGCCAAGCTGGTGCGCCTGATTGGCAAGGGTGTGCCCGAGAAGGGGATGCCCGCCTGGTCCAATCAGCTGAGCGCGAACCAGATCAGCCAACTGGCCGACTACCTGCTGCCGGCCAACGCCGCCGCCCGCAAGGCGGCCGCTGGCGGCGCGGCGCCAGTCGCCGTCGCCGCGCCCGCCGGCAGCGCTCCCGCCGCAGCGGCGGTGGCGGGCGCCGCGCGCCCAGCGGCCCAGGCGCCTGCCGGCCTGGCCGGCCTCAAACTGCCCAAGGGCTTCCAGATCGCGGTGTATGCCGACAAGGTGGAGAGCGCACGCGAACTGGCCGTGACGGCCAGCGGCCTGGTCTTTGTCGGTTCGCGCAAGGCCGGCAAGGTCTATGCCCTGGTCGATGCCGACCGGGACGGGGTGGCCGAGAAAGTGGTCACCGTCGCCGAAGGCTTGAACAAGCCCAACGGCGTCGCCCTGCTGGACGGCGCCCTTTACGTGGGCGAAATCTCGCGCATCCTCAAGTTCGACAACATCGAACAGACTTACGCCGGCAAGCCGGCCTACAAGGTCATCAAGGACGACCTGCCCAGCGATACCTGGCACGGCGAGAAGTACATCAAGGCCGGCCCGGACGGCAAGCTCTACATCCCGATCGGCGCACCGTGCAACGTTTGCGACAAGGAAGAGGACGCCTACGCCAAGATCTGGCGCATGAACCCGGACGGCAGCAACTGGGAATTGTTTGCGCGCGGCGTGCGCAACACCGTCGGCTTCACCTGGCACCCGGTCACGAAGGAAATGTGGTTCACCGATAATGGCCGCGATGAACTCGGCGACAACATGCCTTCGTGCGAACTCAATGTCGCACCGAAAGCCGGCATGCATTTCGGCTTCCCCTACTGCCACGCCGGCGTGCTGCCCGACCCGCAGTTCGGCAAAGGCAAGAGCTGCGACGCCTATACCGCGCCGGTGGCGCAACTGGGGCCGCACGTGGCGCCGCTCGGCCTGGCCTTCTACACCGGCACCCAGTTCCCCGCGCAATACCGCAACCAATTGCTGGTCGCCGAGCACGGCTCCTGGAACCGCGCCAACAAGATCGGCTACCAGGTCCGCCTGATCACCCTGTATGGCAACAAGCTGGTCAGCGATACCGCCTTCATCGACGGTTTCCTGCAGGACGAGCAAGTCAGCGGCCGCCCGGTCGATATCGCCGTCATGCCCGATGGTTCGATACTGGTTTCCGATGACCATGCGCACAAAGTGTATCGGGTGAGCTACCGTCCTTGAACGGGCATAACAGAAGCAAATCGACCGTCTGGCTTTCATCAAAATATTGAACTGTCACCTGCGCGGACCAAGGCTATATTGAAAAGTGCCAGGCAACAATTGGACCTGGCACCCTTGGTCCACAAACGGGAGGCAGTCATGAAGCGGCTATTCGCTGCCGCCGGGCTCTGTGTGTTCGCTGCCGGCGCAGCGGCACAAAGCAGCACCGGCACCGGCCAATCGGTGGTTGTGCCCGCGCAAAAGCAATTCGGCATGGAGCGCAAGCTCATTTCACCGCAAGAGTTCTACCAATACCAGGGCGCCTACGCCCTGTCCAACGGCCAAACCCTCAGCTTGTCGCGCGGCGCAGTCCGCCTCTACGCCCAGCTTGGCCAGCACCCACGGCAGGAAATCTTTTGGCACGGCGACGGCAAGTTCAGCACTGCCGACGGCAGCCTTGCCATGCATATCGTCTGGCTCGACGATGACACTGCCGCCGGTGAGCTGAACTATTCGCCACGCATGGCCGGCAGCCTGCCGTTCCATGCCACGCTGAACCTGGCCCAACGCTAAAACGGAGGTAATCATGAAGCATCTGGTGGCTACGGCAAGCCTGTTTGCGCTCGCCCTGACGTCGTGGGCGCAAAGCACGGCCGATCAGCAGGTCGTTGTTCCCGCTTCGAAAGCGGTGCAGCGGTCGTATATGCCCGCGGACGACTTCGCCCGCTACAAAGGGGCATATGATCTTTCCAACGGTAAGACCCTATACCTGATCCGCAAGGCGACGCGCATGTATGCCATGGTTGACCAGCAAACCATGCACGAAATTACCCCCACTGCGCGGGACACTTTCCATGCGCTGGACGGAACGATGTCGATGAACCTGGTGCGCGCCGACGATGATTCGGTCAGCGGCCACCTGTCCTATATCGACGAAGCGCCTGCGGTCGCCGGCTTGCGGCCGCAGCCCACGCAGATCAGGGTCGCCTTGCGCTGAATGGCAAGGGGTGCGCAGGAAGGCCGACGCTACTGGCGCAGCGCGGTTTCGTCCGCGCCGGGCTGCCGCACCTGCAGGCTTTGCACCCTGCCGTCCGCATCGCGCTGGAACACGAGGTTGGCCAGCGAGCCTTCCATGAAGAAGCTGTCCGGTGCATGCGCCATGATGGGCGCCGCATCGCGTCCATCGCGCTGCATGGTCAGCTTGTCGCCATCGCGCCGCACCACGCGCTTGACCTTGTCCGGCCCGACGTAGGTGCCGACGAATGCATCCAGCGCCTCGGCCGCCACGGCGATCGGCTTATAGTCCTGGAACGGCTGGCCGATGGCGATGCCAGCCGCCTTGTACGCAATCACTGGCGTGTTGACGGCCCCGCCGTTGCCATTGGTGAGCACCGCCACGAACACCTTGTCGTCCGGCAGCCGCAAGGCTTGCGCCGTGAAGCCCGGGATCGAGCCGCCGTGGTGGATCATCCTTTGGCCCGCCAGCGTCCCGATGTTCCAGCCATAGCCGTAGTTGCACGGCGCATTGTGCGGCAAGCGGCAGGCGGTGAACGCCTGGCGCCAGCTGTCCGGCTTGAGCAGCTTGCCGCTGCTGACCGCCGCATCCCAGCGCGCCATATCGTCCACCGTGCTGACCAGCGCCCCGGCCGAATACGCCAGCGTCACGTCGATGTCCGCCACCGGCACGACCTTGTCGCCGCTCAGGCGGTACCCCTTGATGCGGCGTTTGCCGCTGCGCTCGAAGCCTTCCTGCGCGGTATCCGTCATACCCAGCGGCTCGAAGATATTGCGCGCAATGAAGTCATGGTACTTCATGCCGGACAGCTTTTCGATGACGACGCCCAGCAGAAAATAGCCGGAATTGCTGTAGCTGTAGCGCTCTCCCGGCGCAAAATCGAGCGGCTCGTCCTTGAACAAGTCCACCACCTGCGCAATGGTCACGCCTTCATCGGGGAGATTGCGGAAGGCTTTCAGCGAGGTGTAGTTCGGGATGCCGGAAGTGTGCTGCAGCAAGTGTTCGATGGTGATGGTCTTGCCCTTGTCCGGAAAGTCCGGCAGGTGCCTGCGAATATCGTCCTGAAGCGACAGCTTGCCCTGCTCCGCCAGCATCAGGATGCCTACCGCGGTAAACTGCTTGGTGATCGATCCAAGGCGCAGTTGCATGTCCGGCTGCATCGGCGTATTTTCCGGCAGGTTGGCCTGGCCGTAAGCCTTGCGGAACACGGGCTTGCCATCGCGCGTGACGATGACGGTGGCGCCCGGCCAGTTCGGCTTGAACATGGGCGCCAGCGCGGCATCGAGGCGCCGTTCCAGCGGCGTTTCCGCCATCGCGCAGCTGGCTTGCAGGAGAGAGAGTGATGCGATGAGCATTGCGGGGAATTTCGTCACGGCCTGTCCTCCTCAAAAAACCTGATGCTAACTGCGCTGCGTCCCGCGCCGATGTGCCGTACGACGAATGGTCGATTTCGGGGGACGAATGGTCTAGTTGGGGATGCGTTCGGCGCTCTCGTCGCCGGAAGTGCTGTGCAGCTGGAAGCCGGTGACCGCGCCATCCGGCCCGCGCTGGAAATCGAGCGTGACCAGCGTCCCCTCCAGGAAGAATTTGTCGGCCGCGTATGGGCGGATGGCCACCGGCGGGCGTCCCTTGCGCTCATAACGCAAGGACCAGCCGTCGAAGCTGATGGTCCGCGTACCGCTTTCCGACAACTGGTAGGTGCCGGCGAAAGCGCTCATGGCCAGTTTCGTCATTGGGATGACCCTCTGCTCGGGGAATGGGTTGCCGACAGCGATGGCCGCGGCGGTGAATGCCACGCGGTCCGTGTTCAGCATATTGCGGTTACTGTTCCCCAGCACCGCCACAAACACCTTATCGTCCGGCAGCCGGACCGCCTCACTGTTGAAGCCCGGGATGTCGCCGCCATGCGCCAGCATCCGGTGGCCGCGCAGGTCGCCGATCCGCCAGCCGTAGCCATAGCTGCACCTGGCGCCTGTCGGCAAGGCGCAGGGCGTGAATGCCCGCTTCCAGCTGTCCTCCTTGAGCAGCCGGCCGGCGGTGATGGCCTGGTCCCAGCGCGCCAGGTCGTCCACCGTGGAGACCAGCGCGCCCGCCGCGAAGGGCTGGGTCATGCTGATCCGCTCCGCCGGCCTGTAGGCGCTGAGGAAGCCCTCGCGGTAGCCGGTGATACGGCGCTTGGCGTTGCGCTCGTGCCCTTCGTAAGCCGTGTCGTGCATGCCGAGCGGCTCGAAGATATGCTTTGCCAGGAAGTCCGCATAACCGGTGCCGGACACCTTCTCGATGATTGCGCCCAGCAGCAAGTATCCCGAATTGCTGTACGCCCAGCGCTCGCCGGGCTCGAAATCCAGCGCGTCGTCCTTGAAGAGCTCGATCATCTGCTGCACGCTGCGGTCGCTGCCGGCAGTGAGCCAGTACGACATCATGCCCGTGTAATTGCGGATGCCGGCCGTGTGCTGCAGCAACTGCTCGATGGTGATGCGTTTGCCGTGGACCGGATAGTCGGGCAGCCATTGCGTAAGCTCGTCCTGCAAGGACAGCTTGCCCTGCTCCGCCAGCATCAGGATCGCCACCGCCGTGAATTGCTTGGTGACCGAGCCGAGGCGCAGCTGCATCTCCGGCTGCATGGGGGTCTTGCTGTCCACGTCCGCCAGGCCGTAAGCCTTGCGCAGCACAGGCACACCATCCTTGGTGACGATCACCGTCGCCCCCGGCGCGTCGCGCTTGAACAATGGCGCCAGCGCGGCATCGATGCGCTCGGCCAATGTTTGCCCGGCCCACGCCGGCGGGCTTGCCGCCAGCGCCAGCGCCAGCAGCGCGCCGCGACGACGCGCATATCCCCGCATCACGGCTTGGTGATCTTCGAATGGACCTGGTTCACCATCATCAGACCGGCCGAGCCGAAATGGGTGTGGTATTCCGCCACCATTTCGCCCTTGATGATGACGGGGTCGGTAGCGACCAGTCCTTTCGCTTCGTCGATATTGTCGACGGCCAGGATGAAGATGCCGCGCGCGCCATCGACGCCATCCAGCGGGCCGGCGTAAGCCAGCTTGCGCTCATTGGCCAGGCGCTTGATGTTCGCCATGTGGCCGGCAAACATTTCGCTCCGTTCCGGCCCTGCCGGCACTTTGTTCGGGCCGGTCCGCAGCACCACGAAGACGTAGCGCCGCATGCCATTGTCGTTGCCGCCCAGGGACTTGGCCAGCTCCGGGTCGTAGGCCGGCGGTGTCGGCGCCGGTGGTGTCTGCGCCAGGGCCGGAAACGCCAGGACGGCAAGCGCCAGGGCAGGCCAGATCCGCCTCATCGTTCATCCCTCATTTCGGGTGTATCCCGGCAAAGCGCACAATGCTGCCCTCTCCGCGCCTGCATGAAACGCGACACGGTGAAGATGGCCGCACTGATCGCGCCCCATAGGGCCGCTTGTGCAGCGGAATAAGCAAAGTCATGGCCCCTCAACATCTGCGCCAGGCAAATCAGCGCCCAGGCAGCGGCCAGCACCAAAAGAAAACGTTTGATCCAGAATCCAGTTCCCAAGGCAGGCTCCCTTAGTATTTTTTGCAATCATACCGCAGCTCAATGCCTGACCGGGACAAGCGCCGTGCTTTCAGCGCAACGCTTCGGCGACCTGGTCCGCAAACGCCATGCCATGCAGGTGTGACGCCAGCTGGATGGTGCGCATTGCACAAGTTTCCGGGCCCGCGGTTCCGCGCTCGCGCATGCAGCGCGCATGATGCGCCGCAGCAAAATCTTCCGCCTGGGTCGACGAGCTATGGGCCGATGCGAGGGCGGCCAGCAATGCGACACCAATGGCGCACTGCAGCTTCATCGGCAAGGTCCAGTTGTAACGGATGAAGAACATGACGCCTCCTTGAAGTGGCCTGTTCCCGATGTTACGCAGTCAATATTTCCGCTTAATGACCCGGAACGTTTCTATCCCACAACTAAGACTTGCAAACTGATAAAACGGCTTTCCAGAAAGTTCCCGCAATCACTCTTGTTTATTGTAGGATGCTCCACTTACCAACGATTCACTTGCATACTGAACTTCTGGGATAGGGATATAGGATGGAATTCCGGTTGGGCGCTAGCGCCATTACCAGGCCTGATAGCGCTCACCGCCAAACCAGCAAGGCCACCCTTTATGCGAAGCTGTTTTGCATGGCAATCCTGGCCGTCGCCGCGGGCGTCGAATCGACGCGCTGGGCCAGCGCCCGCCAGGCCAGTCCGGCAGTGCTGGTCACGCCGGCGCTGCCTGGAAAAGTCAGTTTCGTTCCGCGCTCGGCCACCCTGCTGCCCAAGCCGCCCAACGCCCCCTCCGCGCATGCCAGCGCATTGACGCCCCTGCCCGGTGGCCACATGGCCGCCTTCTGGTGGGCGGGCAGCCGCGAGAGCGGACCGGACGTGAAGGTCTATGCTTCGCACTGGATGGACGGGAAATGGGCCCAGCCCTGGGAAGTGGCCAGCCGCGACACGCTGGCAGCCGCCCTGGGCTACGGCGTCAGGCGCGTCGGCAACCCGGTGGCCTGGGCATCGGCCGATGGCCGCATCAACCTGTTCGTGGTGGCGACCGGCCTCGGCGGATGGGCCGCTTCGCGCGTCGTGCAGCTGGTGTCGGCCGACCTTGGCAAGAGCTTCACGGTCAAGCGCCTGCTGCCCATGTCGCCCCTGTTCAATACCAGCATGCTGGTGCGCTCGACGCCGGTCGGGCTGGCGGATGGCGGGTGGCTGCTGCCGGCCTATTTCGAAATGGGCATCAAGTATCCGCTGATGCTGGCCTTCGACCAGAGTGGCGATCCGCGCTGGATTGCGCGCATTGGCAACCGCACTTCAGCCCTGCAGCCGACGGTGGTCCCCTTCTCCTCTTCCGAAGTGCACGCATGGATGCGCGATGCCAGCGAAGAGCAGCGTGTACAGCATGCACGCAGCAGCGATGGCGGCGTCAATTGGGACGACTTGCCGCCGCTGGACTTGCCGAACCAGAGTACCTCCCTCAGCGCCCTGCGCTTGAGCAACGGCAGTATCGCGCTGCTGCACAACCACGTGCTGCCCGGCGGCTCCGACCGCAACGTGCTGCGCCTGTCCGTCACCGATGACGGACGCAACTGGTCGCGCGTGATCGACATCGCCCAAGGCAGCGCCGGCGAAGAATATTCCTATCCCGACCTGCACCAGGTCGGCGACGAATTGCACATCACTTATACCTCGCGCCGCGAGGCGATCGCCCACCACGTGATCGAACTGGATTTCGAAGGCGTTGCCGAATGACCCTGCCTGACCTGCTGCTGCAAAACGCCTATGGCAAGGTGGCCTGGGGCATCGTGATCGCCACCTTGATCGTGCAGTTGCTTCCCGCTTCGCTCCAGCTGTCGCGGCGCGGCGTCCTGCACCTGGCCGGCGCGTCCATCCTGCTGACGCTGCTGCCGGGACATTTCTCGCCAGCCTATTGGATCGCGCTGGCATTCCAATGGCCGAGCGGCATGCTGGTCGGCCTCTGCCTGGCACGCCTGGCGCGCCCCTGGCGCCAGCCCGGCGCCAGCGAAGGCATGAGCGTGGCGCTGGCCGCCACCCTCGCCCTGTTTGGTGCCGTGCTCTACATGGATGCCCTCGGCTTGGCTTCGCTCGGCCTGTATTTCTGGGGATTCGGCCCGCGCGGCGCCCCCATGTTCGCATTGGCCGCCATGGCGCTATGCGTGGCAGCGATCGTCCAGGGCCGCTCGCGCCCGCAGTACTTCGCGGCGCTGGGCGCCCTCACCCTTTTCACCCTGTTGCGCCTGCCTACTGGAAACCTGTGGGATGCCTTGCTCGATCCCCTGCTGTGGATCTGGGCCCTGTACTCGCTCGCGGCCAGGGCACGGCGCAAATGGGAAGGCAATTCCGCTACGAATAAAATCAACCAAGGAGTAGGTCAGTGGTAAATCGCAAATGGTATTCGCACCCAGTCCTGTTGACTGGCATTGCCATTAATATTTTTGTGCTGTTGCTGGCGATCGCAGCGAAGGGAACGAGCGAACAGCTGGACCGCGTGGTGAGCGAGGATGGCATCGTCGAATGGATGCAATTCCTCAGTTTTGCGATGACTGGAGGCCTGCTGCTGTTCGCGGGCGCCGAGCGCTGGAAGCGCGGCGGCAGGATCGACCTCGCCGTCCTGGGCCTGTTTGGCCTGGGGGTCGTGGTCGCGGCGGCTGCCATGGAGGAAATCAGCTGGTTCCAGCGCATCCTGCATGTGCAATCGTCCGACTTCTTCATGCAGAACAACCGCCAGGGCGAAACCAATCTGCACAACCTTGCCATCGGCAGTTCCGGCAGCATCCACAAGACGCTCATGCTGAAGGCGATCCTGCTGGCCGGCCTGGCCCACAACGTATTCCTGCCGCTGCTGGCACGCAGCCGCCCTGCCGTGCGCGACTTCGTCGAAAAGTTCGGCGTCTACCTGCCGCCGCTGCCGGTTGCGCTGATCTACCTGGCGCTGGTGATCCTGTCGCACGTACTGATCGCCCATCCGCGCAAAGGCGAACTGGGTGAAATGTTCGGCGCCGTACACTATATGGCCACCGTGTTCAGCGCTTACTTCGTGGGCTTCGGTTACGGCCAGCCTGCCGTGTTCCAGCAGGCCACCGAATCGCGCCTGGTGGAAAAGCTGTTCGCTTGCCTGATGCTGTTCCTGCTGTTGACCGCCTGGCTGCTCAGCGCCGGTGCCGGTGTCGAGAAATATTTGGCATCGTGAACCGGATCGCAGGCCGCATTGCCCGCCTGACCCAATGGGCCGGGCCCTACGCCACGCTGCTGCAGATGGTGCTGGCCGGCCTGGCGATCCTGTCGGTCTCGCGCCTTGGGCTGGTCGCCTGGCAATGGGAGCGCGTGCGCGCGACCGGCATCCTGGGCCAGATCATGGCGCAAGGCGTGCGTGCGGACTTGATCCTGCTCGGCTACCTGCTGGCCTTGCCGCTGGCACTGGCGCCCTTCCTGGCGCAGCGTTACGCGGCGCGCGCATGGAAGCTGTTCAGCGTGGCCTGGGCCAGCACCGGACTGCTGTTCATCATTTTCATGGAACTGTCCACGCCGCAGTTCATCATGCAATACGACTTCCGCCCGAACCGGCTGTTCGTCGAGTACCTGTCCTACCCAAGGGAAGTGGCCGCCACGTTGTGGAACGGCTTCCGTCTTGCCGTCATCCTGGGCATTGGCGGCACTGCCCTGCTGACCGTGCTGGTGTTCCGCACGCTGAGGGCGGCATCGGCCGGCACCGGCATGTGGCCGCCCAAGGTGCTGCTGCTGACATGGCCCTTGCTCGTGGCACTGGTGGCTTTCCAGATCCGTTCCACCACCGAGCATCGGCCGGCCAACCCGGCGACCTTCGCACTGACGGGCGACGCCATGGTCAATTCGCTGATCATCAACTCGCCATGGTCGGTGATCGATGCGATCACTTCGATGCGCAAGGAAGCCAACTCTTCCGAGATCTATGGCAAGTTCCCGCGCGAGATGGTATTCCCCACGGTGACTTCCGCACCGTGGCTGCGCGATTACCGATTTAACCATCCCGAGCTGCCAACCCTGCATGCGCAGCAGGCCGCCATCCAGCGCGACAAGCCGCTCAACCTGGTGATCGTGCTGGAGGAGAGCCTGGGCGCGACCTTCGTGCAATCGCTGGGCGGCCTGCCCGTCACGCCGGAGCTGGAGAAATTGAAGGGCGAAGGCTGGTGGTTCGAACAGCTGTACGCCACCGGCACCCGTTCGGTGCGCGGCATCGAGGCCGTGGTGGCGGGCTATGCGCCAACGCCGGCTCGCAGTGTGGTCAAGCTGTCGCTGGCGCAGCAGAATTTCTACACACTGGCGCTGGGCCTGGGCAAGCAGGGTTACCACACCGAGTTTGTCTATGGCGGCGAAGCGCACTTCGACAATATGCGCGGCTTCTTCACCGGCAACGGGTTCCAGAGCGTGGTCGACCGCGGCGACATGCAGCCGAAGTTCGTCGGCAGCTGGGGCGCGTCGGACGAGGACTTGTTCGACAAGTCGCTGGAGCGCTTGAAGGTCCTGCACGCGCAAAAGAAGCCTTTCTTCAGCCTGATTTTCAGCTCGTCCAACCACGAGCCGTTCGAATTCCCGGATGGGAAAATCGAACTGCACGATCCCGCCAAGCAGACGGTGAACAATGCCGTGAAATACGCCGATTACGCACTGGGCAAGTTCATCGCCGAGGCCAAGAAGCAGGACTACTGGAAAGACACTGTCTTCCTGATCGTGGCCGACCATGACAACCGCGTGTACGGCAACAGCCTGGTGCCGATCAAGAAGTTCCATATCCCCGGCCTGATCCTCGGTGCGGACGTGGCGCCGAAACGCATCACGCCCCTGGCCAGCCAGATCGACCTTGGCCCTACCCTGCTCTCCATGATCGGCGTATCGAGCACGCACCCGATGATTGGCCGCGACTTCGTCAAGGACAGCACCACACCTGGCCGCGCCATCCTGCAGTTCGACAATTACTTCACCTGGCTGGAAGGGAATACGGCCACCATCCTGCGGCCTAGCCAGGCGCCGCTGATCGGCAACTACGATTTCGCCAAAGGCGAATTGCAGCTGACCGATATCAAGCCGACCACTGCGCAGGTCGAACAAGCCATGGCGCATGTGATCGCGCCATCGTTGATGTACCGCGAACAGCGCTATCGCCTGTCGAAGTAAGGCCGGCACTTAAGGCCGGCGCACGCTTGCGGGACCACGGCCTGCAGCGACGATGCCCCATGCCAAAAGCGTTACCGCCACCATGATGGCTTGAGCAGTATTCCAATGCGCCGGCGACCACTGGTCGATGCCAACCGGATACCAGATTGCCGCGCCACCAGGGCGTTCGCTCAGGCAAAGGTCGCGCGAAAAATTCCATGCGGCGTGGATCCCCACTGCTGCCGGAATGCTTTTCCACCGCATGAATACCGCCCCGAACAGCGGCTTGGTTGGCGTGCCGACACATTACCATGCCTTGTTTAATCCCGTTTGTACAAGGCTTCGATCGTGGCGGAGCCCAGCGCATGCGCCTTCACCATATAGCCGGTCAACGCCGCCGAAGCGTTCTCGGGCAGGTCGAGCTTCTGCGAAAGTGCGTATACCGTGAACAGGTAACGGTGCACGCCGTGCTTCGGCGGTGGGCAGGCGCCGCCAAAGCCTTTCACGCCGTAATCGTTGTTCATCTCGCGGCTGCCGGCCGGCGCCACAGCGCCAGCCGCCATGGTCGTGACGTCCTTCGGGATGTTGACGAGCTGCCAGTGCCACCAGCCGCTGCCGGTTGGCGCGTCTGGGTCATAGGCGAAGACGGCGAATGCCGCTGTGCCTTCCGGCGCGCCGGACCAGGACAGCTGGGGCGACTGGTTGCCGCCGCTGCAGCCAAAGCCCTGGAATTCCTGCGCCTTGGCCATGAATGTGCCGTTGGCGATGTCGGTGCTGGTGAGTGCCAGCGAGCCGGCGGCAAGCGCCGGGCCGGACGCGAGGGCTGCTGCAATAATGAGGTAACGCATAAGTGCTCCTTCGTTGATCTGGAGCGCATATGGTATGCAGCGGGTGCGAAAACGTTTAGGCCAATTCCAGCCAAGTTTTCGCCCTAATCGCGCATCCGTGTCCTGCGCAGTTCCGTCGGCGTCACGCCGTAGAATTGCTTGAACTTGTCGGTAAAGCGCGATTGCGATTGATAGCCGCACCTTTCCGCCACGCGCCCGATCGGTTCAAACGTTGTCTGGATCAGGTGCAGGGCGTGGCCCAGCCTTGCCCTGTCCTTGATTTCCTGGAGCGAAGTCCCTTCGGCCGCCAGCTTGCGGCGCAGCGTCGACTCGCTGACCGCCAGGCGCGAAGCCAGTTCGGCTGCCTGCAGGTCATGGGCGACATCGGCATTGATGATGCAGTGCACTTTGTGGCCCAGGCTGGGCGCTTCGACCACCGCCCCCACCTTCTCATGACCCAGGTGATAAAGCAGCTGCAGGATCTCCCGCCGGCGCAAGGCCCACATGGCGGGCGGCGCGAAAGCCGACCACTCGACGAACTGCTGCAGCGTCTGCAGGAGGCTTTGCCCGATTTCCCCCTGGACGAAAGGTTCGGTCCGCGCCTGCCTGGGCGGCAGGCTGTTGAAATCGTCATAGTCGAATTCGACCAGCAGCGCTAGATATTCCGTGTCGCCGGGAATATTGCGCATATTGATGCGCGGGCGGTTCGAGAGAATTACGAAGCTCCCGCCCGGGCAATCAATCTCACCGAGCATCTTCCTGCCATCGAGTACGCAGATCAGCATTGGCCTGATGATCGGGACATTCACGATCTGCTGCTCCCTGATCGATGAATACACCGAGAACGGCAGCGCCGCCCGTGTCTCCTGCATCCGCCTGGCCGTGCGTATCAAATTCTCCATCGGTCAGCGTTCTACTTGTTGTTCACCTTGTCCACGACCAGCCTGTGCTCGGCATCGAACACCCATGCATCCTCATAGTCGATCTCGAACAGGTGGCCGTCCGGATCCTTGAAATAGGCTGCCACGCCCCACTCCGTGATGGTGGCGGGTTTGACCAGCGTCCCTCCAGCCGCGATGGCGCACTCCAGGATGCGTGGCACTTCGTCGGCGGATTTGGCCAGGTACACCAGGCCGACACCCGAAAAGCCGCTCCCGGAGGAGGTGGGGGCCAAGGCATCCTTGGCGAAATCCTCCCGCGGCAGAAGGCAGAGCGCAAAGCCGCCGAGGTCGAATTTGGCAAAGCCGTCATGCCCGGTGGGCGATCTGCGCCATCCCAGGGCTTCGTAAAATTGGACGGATCGGGCGACGCTGTCGACGCCCAGCAGGATCAGGTGCAGCCGCTGGCTTGGCGGGGCCGAAGCGGAGTTTTCGGGAGTGAGCATGTGTATGTGCAGCCGGCGAATTCACGATAGGAGAACCATCCATCTTAACTTGCATGCCGCACGTTAAAACTCTCCAATCGTCACCACCGTGGCCCGCAGAAAAACAAAAAGCCGCCGGGCTTGCGCTCGGCGGCTCTCCATCCAGCCCGGCTGATTACTGTGCGGCGGTGGCGGCAGCTTCTTCAGCGGCGGCCTTCATCGACAGTTTCAGGCGGCCGCGCTCGTCGGTCTCGAGGACCTTCACGCGTACTTGCTGGCCTTCCTTCAGGTAGTCGGCAACGGCGTTCACACGCTCGTTGGCGATCTGCGAGATGTGCAGCAGGCCATCCTTGCCAGGCATGACCTGGACGATGGCGCCGAAGTCCAGCAGCTTCAGCACGGTACCGTCGTAGCACTTGCCCACTTCCACGGAAGCGGTCAGTTCTTCGATACGGCGCTTGGCTTCCTGGCCGGCGGCCGCGTCGACCGAAGCGATGGTGACGATGCCGTCGTCGCTGATGTCGATCTGGGTGCCGGTTTCTTCGGTCAGCGCGCGGATCACGGCGCCGCCCTTGCCGATCACGTCACGGATCTTCT
>CAMLRG010000103.1 GCA_946482335.1 uncultured Duganella sp.
CGCCCTGGCCGGCCTGGCGCTGGGGCTGCTGACCCTGACCCGCGGCTGGGTGGTTCCGGCCGCCCTGGTGGCCGCCCTGTTTGCCTGCACCCGCTTCCTGGCCATGCCGACCGGCCGTTCCCTGCGCGACCTGGCCTTTGCCGTGGGCGTGGCCGCCGGCGTGAGCGCGCTGTGGGCGGTGCCGGCCCTGCTGGCCCGCCCCTACGGCCAGGCGCCGCTGGCGGCCTGGATGGCATGGAACGAAGCCCAGCTCACCGTCGGCGGCTTCGAAGGCTTGCGCACCTTCTTCCGCGTCGGCGTCTGGTTCTTCTGGCCGGCCTGGCCGTTTGCCGCCTGGGCCGTGTGGGCGTGGCGCCGCCAGAGCAACCTGCTGCACATCGTGGTGCCGACCACCTTCGTCACGGTGGCCACCCTGCTGGTGTTGCTGAACCCGGCGCCGGAACAGGGGCATTTGCTGATGCTGCTGCCGCCGCTGGCCATCATGGCCGCCTTCGGCTTGCTGACCATGAAGCGCGGCGCCATCAACGCCATCGACTGGTTCAGCGTGATGGTGCTGACCCTGTGCGCCGCCGTGCTGTGGATCTTCTATTACGCCCAGCTCACCGGTTGGCCGGCCAAGCCGGCGCACAATGTGCTCAAGCTCTTGCCCGGCTTTACCCCGCACATCAGCTGGCTGTCCCTGCTGGTGGGCGTGTGCGCCACCGCCGGCTGGTTCGTGCTGGTGCATTGGCGCATTTCGCGCCGCCCGGCCGTGCTGTGGCGCGCCGTGGTGCTGTCGTCCGGCGGCTTGATCCTGATCTGGATCCTGTTGATGACCTTGTTCTTGCCGCACGTCAATTACAGCAAGAGCTACGCCACCGTGGCCCGGCAAGCGGCGGCGGCCCTGCCGCCCGGCACCGATTGCGTGCAAAGCAATGTCACGCCCGCCCAGCGGGCCTCGTTCGCCTTCTTCGGCGGCCTGCCGTTCAACGGCGTCGACGACCGCGCTTGCCAGGTGATGTTGTTGCAAGACAACATCAAGGCCAGGGCCCAGCAGCAGCAACCCGGCCCCCAGTGGCACTTGCTGTGGGAAGGCGGGCGCGCCTCCGACCGCAGCGAGCGCTTCCGCCTGTTCCGGCGCATGCCCTGACTGTCCGCCGCCCGCGCACCCTGCTATCCTGTGAGCGAGGATAGCAACGAGGTAGCCAATGGCAACGGGGGTTTCGCTTTTAGCAATGCTGCTGGCCGGCGCGGCGACGGCCGCGCCCGTCCCGCGCTTGGTCATCACCACCGAGCATTCGCCGCCCGCCAGCATGAAGGTGGGCCAGCGGGTGGTCGGCCGCGAAAGCGAGAAAATCCACGAAATGCTGGCCCGTGCCGGCGTCGCCTACAGCATCGACGTGCTGCCCTGGAAGCGTGCCTACACCATGGCGCAGCGCAATCCCTACACCTGCGTCTATTCCACATCGCGCACGCAGGAGCGCGAAACCCTGTTCAAATGGATCGGTCCCACCGATGAAGCGGAATGGGTGTTGATGGGGCGCGCCGGCCGCCACTACCAGGTGCATGCCCTGGACGATGCGCGCAAGCTGCGCATCGGGACCTACCATGGCGATGTGCGCGACGAATTCCTGCGCGCGCGCGGTTTCGATGTCGACGGTGCGCCGGACAATGCCGCCAATGCGAAAAAACTCCTGCTCGGCCGCATCGACCTGTGGGCCGTGGGGGTACGCAACCAGGACCTGGGGGCCCTGGCCCAGTTCGCGCCGCCGGGCACCCTGGTGCCGGTGCTGACCTTCCATCGCACCAAGGTCTACCTGGCGTGCCACCGCTCCGTGCCCGACGCCCTGGTCGAGCGCCTGAACGCCATCCTCGACAGCATGCGCAAAGATGGCACTTTTACAAGGTTGGAAAAGAAATACGGGCAATGGCAAAGCACCAAATGAATTGCCATTATTACTGTTGCGCAACTAAAGTTTTTTTGCCGCACAGCTGAGACAGCAATGGATTTTCTCAGGTATAGTCCCCATATGCAGAAAGTTGCCGTGAGGCATTTTCGACAACATGGGGCCAGCCGAGGCGACCGCCGCCGGCCATAGGCCCACCAGAAACCTCGTGTTCCAGGCCTATGTTCAATATCTACAAGCTCCAACTCGCCCTCAAGAATCCCATGGTGCGCATCAGCCTGCTGATGCTGGCCGCCGCCGCCCTCGCCTTTGCGCTGTTGCGCGGCGACGTGGCCCAGGATGCCGCGCCGGTGGTGCGCTCGCAGAATATCGGTGAAATCACCGCCCTGGTGGCCCAGCGCGACCGGCTCGACTACCTGCTGATCGCGCGCCCGCTGGCCGATTCGCCGCGCTACATCTACAAATTCAAGCACGACGCCACGCTGCACGTGGTGGTGGTGCCCAGCACCTCGCACCAGAGCCTGGAGCGTGAAGTGCTGCTGCGCCATAACCTCCCCTACGCCATCGCCAAGGACGACTACCTGGCCGCCCACAAGGGCGTGCTGCTGGACGATGGCGGCCAGTGGGCCAGCGTGCAAGCGTTCCTGAAGCGCCACGCCTTCGATATTTTCGTGGTCGGCCTGGTGCTGTTCGTGCTCAAGTGGGGCATCCCGGGCATGGGCCCGAGCGCGGCGGTGATCACGCCGGACCAGTTGAAGGGGTCGCTGGACGACTTGATCGGCATGGAAGACATCAAGCAGGAAGTGCTGCACCTGGAAGACATGATCCGCAACCGCGAAGTCTACAAGCAGCACAATATCGACAAGCCGTTCAACGTGATGCTGACCGGCCCGGCCGGCACCGGCAAGACCAAGCTGGCCGGCTACCTGGCCAAGCGCCTCGGCTACCCGCTGATCCAGGCGTCCGGTTCGGCGCTCGAGTCGGGTTATGTGGGCGGCGGCTCCAAGGCCCTGAATGCGCTGTACAAGAAGGCTTGCGCACGCGGCAACTGCATCATTTTCCTGGACGAGGCGCAAGCCTTGTTCATGCCGCGCGGCCGCGGCGAAAAGAAGTGGGAAGACGATACCGCCAACACCTTGCTCGGCTTGCTCGATGGCGTGAAAAGCGAACAGGGCGCCGGCGTGATCTGGATCGTCGCCTCCAACTTCGACGATGCCTCGACGCCGATGGATGAAGCCATGCTGCGCCGCTTCAGCGTGAAGATCAACTTCCGCCTGCCCAACAAGGCCGAACGCCGCGCCCTGCTCGATTCCTTCCTCAAGCGCAAGCAGGCCGGCCTGGTGGATTGGCAGGACATGGACCTGGACCAGGTGGCCGAGATCACCGCCAACCTCAGCCCCGCGCTGCTGGAAACCGTGGTCGACCGTGCCTCGATGATTTCGATCCAGGAAAAATGCGTGATCAATACCGACTTGATGTTCCGCGCCTTCGAGCGCGCCACCATCGGCTTGACCGACCGCGCCACCACGGCGGAAAAGACGCGCCAGCGCGAACGCATCGCCTTGCACGAGCTGGGCCACTTCTTCATGCAGATCGACCCTTACCTGCGCGCCGGCCTGCCGCTGGCGCAAGTGAAGGAAAAGTCGCACTTGCTGAAGATTTCCACCGAAGCGGTGTCGAAGATGAATGCGCTGGGCTATGTGCTGAGCGCGGGCGACGACATGTCGCTGCGCACGCTGGAGGAAATGGAACGCGACGTGATGCAGCTGTACGGCGGCGTGGCGGCGGAAGAATTGTTCTATGGCGCGCGCGGCATTTCGGTAGGCAGCCAGAACGATATCGAGAAGGCCACCAAGATGCTCAACATGATGGTCAACCGGCTGTCGATGTATTCGCGCTCCAAGCTCGATTACAGCCAGTTGCGCGGCGAGGTGGGCGACGAGCACACCCTGGTGCAGGTGGAAGCCAAGGCCGACGAACTATACAGCACCACCCTGGCGGCGATGCGCGATTACCGCGGCGTGATGGAATCGATCAAGGATGAATTGATGGAGCGCTACGTGCTGTCGAAGGACGCCATCTTCGCCCTGCTGGAGGAACGCCTCGACACGGCGCCCCTGCAGCAGGCCGCGTGATCAGTGCCGCGTCGTGGCGCACCGCTTTGGTGCGCCACCACCGCGGCATTGTCGCTTCAGCGCGATGCCACCACGCGGACATTGGTTGCCGTCATGGCGACCGACATGGGCAAGCGCTCGAAATTATCGATCACCACCTGCTCGCCCTGGTCGCGGAACTCCACGCGGGTGCCCGCTGCGGTCAGGAAGACATTGGGGGCAATCGGATACAGTTGCACCCGTTCCTCGTTTTTCAGGCGGGCCCAGTAATGGCGGCCGGACTGCGTGAAACGGATGTACTTGTCATTGCTTAACGCATAGTGGTGGGCGAAGTCATCGAAATCGCCCTTGTACATCCGGTAGGTGGCTTCAGGAGCCTTGATCTGGACAGTAGGATCGTCGGGGCCGGCAGCCACAGCGCTACCGCCCAACATCAGTGCAGCCACGGCACTCAGCATCATCAGCTTTTTCATCATCTTCTCCGATTTGGTTTGCCTGGTGCCCCGCAAGTCGAAAGTGTGCGGGGACGATTCAAAGGTAGCAAAGCGTTGTTCGGATGTGCAGCACCGGGCGACAAACCGCAAGTTCCGGGGAATAGAACGCATGGCGCGCGGACGAACTGCAACCTGGGTTTGGGGGACTCGCCGTCGGGTGCGGCAATCATGTCCGGGGCGCCTGGCCCGTGTCGGGGGCGCTCGGGACCGGGGCGGATGGGGTGCATCCGCGCCGGCGGTCCAAACCTGGTACCCGGCGCCGTCGCCGCGTAGGCGGGGCGCTGTGGGAGCAAACCAGGGCTGCGGGCTGTGCAGTGCCGGCTTGCGGCGGCCTGGCATCGGCCGCAGTATCTCTTCTAGCCAATCCATCCTACGCCCCTCGGTTTCAGCTGGAAAGCTGCCTGGGCCCTGATATTTTTCAATGCCCGGCCGCCTTCCCATAGCTTTAATATTGCTACAGGGTTGCCGCTGCCGGGCAAATCGGTAATAATGCACGTCGCGTTAAGTGGCCCGAGTGGTGAAATTGGTAGACGCAGCGGACTCAAAATCCGCCGCCGCAAGGCGTGCCGGTTCGATTCCGGCCTCGGGCACCACGCAAATTCCCGCCTTCCAGACATAGGCTGCGGCACCGGCCGCGGCGTTCCCGGTCTTGCCCCTGCGGGCCTGCTTACAAGGCCGATGTATCGGTGAACAGCAGCACCTTGCGCGCGCCGAAATTGAACAGGACGATCAGGGCCCCGGCGGCCAGCTTGGCGGCCAGCACCGGCACGCCGGCCCGGTCGACCAGCAGGCCGATCACCAGCAAGTTCAAGCCCAGGCCCAATACCCCGACCAAGGCATACAGCGCAAACTCGTGCTGCCAGTGCGACATGCGGCGGAAGTCGAACACCCAGCGGATCGCCAGCAGGTAATGGCACGCGATGCCCAGCGCGTATGCCATCGCCGCCGCCAGCAGGTAGTGCAGGCGCGCATACTCGAGCAGCAGGTAAAGCGCGGCCAGGTCGATGCCGAACGCCAGGGCGCCGGCCGCGCCGTAGCGCAGGAACTGGCGCGCCAGGCGGTGCCGGTTCACGGCGCTTCCCGCCGCGGGCGCAGCAGGGCGCAATCGTGCAGGTAGAAGGCGTGGCCGCCGCCAATGGCGCTGGCCACCACCGCCGGGCCAAGCTGGCGGCGCAAGACGACGAAGTCCAGTTCCGGGTCG
Organism: uncultured Duganella sp.; assembly: GCA_946482335.1. The sequence goes on from CAMLRG010000103.1 coordinate 5,696, forward strand.
GCGCAGGCATGGGCCAGGCTGGCCTCGGTCGGCGGCTTCAGGCGCGCAATCGCCTCCGCATTTTCGAGGCGGGTGCGGCGGCGGACGCCGTCCATCATGCCCAGCTGTTCCAGGCGCGCCAGGCGCTGCCGGCCTTCCAAGGCCGTGCCGCGGTTGAACACGCCTCCCGCCAGCTGCGGGTTGCTGCCATAGCTGGCGCGGCCCAGCACGAACCAGGTGTAGCGCAGCTCGTCTTCCCAATACACGGTCGCCTGCGGCCCGATCAAGGGCAGGAAGTTGGCGCGCACCGCCTGCGCGGTGGCCGGCGGCAGCCAGGCCGCCGCGTCGGCGCGGGCGACCGCCACGGCCGCGCTGCCGGCCAGGCAGGCCAGCGCCAGGCCGTAGGCTGCCGCCAGCCGGCCCTGGCCGCCCCAGCGCCATACCTGGACCAGCAGGCCGACGCCCAGCAGGGCGGCCGCGCCGCGCTTGAGCCAGATCCACAGCCACAGGTCGCCGAAGGTGGCGATCGGGATATCGCTCTGCCAGATGCCGGTCCAGGCCGGGCCGCCGGCGATTTCGCGCAGCAGTGCGCAAGCCAGCACGGCCAGGAAGGCCAGGGCCAGGCGGTAGTGGCGCAGCGACAGTTCCCACGGCTGGGCCTGCCTGCCCTGGTGGCACAGCAGGCCGGCGGCGGCCAGGCCCAGCAGGCCGCCCAAGGTGTTGCGTGTCAGGATGGCGACGCAAAAGGCCAGCAGCAGCGCGCGGAACAGGCGTCCGCGGTGCCAGAATTGCTGCCACAGGCAGGCCAGCGCGATGGCCGAGGCCATCTGCACGATCCACATGACGCGCCAGGGCTGGGCCTGCAGCAGCAGCAGGTTGTGCGTGAGGCCGGTGCCCACCCAGCACGCCAGCAGGCCGGCCGCCCCGGTCAGCGCCACGCAGCCGAAGAAGCGCGCGCGCGCGCCCTGTCCCAGCCAGGCCGCCGCCAGCACCAGGCTGAAGGCCACGGCAGCGCGGCTGGCCCAGGCGCCAAACACCCAGCCATCCCAGGCCACGCCGGCCGTCGTCGCCAGCACGTGGGCATACCAGGTATCGTCCATGGTGCGCAGCAGGCGGTCGAACGGTGCCACGCCCAGCAAGGCGGCGCCGGCCAGCACGCCGCCGATGAGCAAGGCCGCCAGCGCGGTCCGGCGCATGCGGCGCTTGCCCTCGGCCAGGAACAGCACGCCGAACAGGCCGACGCCGGCCGCCATCAACGGGTGCAGCAGCAGCGCCAGCAGCAGCGCCGGCACGCCCCATGGCCAGCGGCCGCGCACGGCGCAGCCCATGGCCAGCATGCCCAGCGCCTCGGCAAAGATGCGCGGCGTGGGGAAGCTCTCGGCCAGGTTGAAAGTGGTCATGGTGGGCCCGTAATCCGATGGCAGGGCCACCAGCAGCGCCAGCGTCAGCCACAGGCCCAGGCCGCGCTGGAAGGCGGCCGCCAGGAAGGCGGCACTGCCCAGCCACAGCAGGCTGCCCGCCCCCTGCACCAGCCAGGCTGCGGTATCCAGGCCGCAGGCGCGGATCAGGGCCGCATACAGGGGGCTGAACAGCGTGAACGCGTCCTGCGAGCCGTACAGCAGGAACAGGTCGCGCCGGAACTGGTCCGGGTACAGGCGCTGCAGCGCCTGCAGCGCGTACAGGCGGCTGTCATGCCACAGCCCTTCCCACGGATGGCACAACAGCCACAATGCCGCCAGCACCAGCAGCGCCGGCGCGATGCGCCGGTCCCACTTCCAGCCAGCCAGCATGGTCATGCGCGGGCGCGCTCCGCCGAGAACAGCAGTGCTTTGCGCGCGCCAAAATTGAACAACAGGATGGCGGCGGCCGCCAGCAGCTTGGCCGCCAGGTACGGCGTGCGCAGCAGTTCCACCAGCAGGCTGATCGCCAGGCCGTTCAGGATCAGCCCGGCAATCCCGATCAGGAAGAAGATGGCGAATTCGCGCTCCCACTGGGTGACGCGGCGGAAATCAAACACCCAGCGCACGGAAATCAGGTAATTGACCACCATGCCGAGCAGGTAGGACAGGCAGGCCGCCGTCAGGTAATGCAAGCCCAGCACGTGGGCCAGCAGGTACAGGCCGCCAAAATCGACCACGAAGGCCGCGCCCCCCACGAAGACGTAGCGGATGAACTGCACCAGGCCATTCGAGGAATGGCGTTTGCCCAGGAGTTTGCGGAACATCGGTGTTTACCTCTCTGCCCGTTGGCGGGCACAGCTATACAGGAAATGGTTGACGCCGGCGGACGCGTCGCTCACCTTCGCAATGGCCGCCTTGCCCAGCGCCCGGTCCAGCACCACAAAGTCCAGGCCCGGATCGGCGCATGCCGCGTTGAGCGCCCCCAGCCCCGGCGCTGCCGGCGCCAGCGTCGGCAAGCCGCCCGGGGCGCGCCGGATTTCCCGCTCGCCCAGCGCATGCAGCCGCCGCAGGCGGCGCATGCCTTCCATGGCGGTCGCGCGCTGGAACGGCGCGCCGGCCAGCTGGTAGTTCGCACCATAGCTGGAGCGCCCCAGCACGAACCAGGTCAGGCGCAAGCTGTTCGCCCAGTACACGGTGGCATGCAGCGGGATGAGGGGCAGGAAACTGGCCTGCACCTGGGCTTGCACGGCGGGCGCCATCAGCTGCGCCCTGGCGCTGATGGTGTGGGACAGCCAGGCGCTGGCGCCCAGCGCGGCGGCGGCCAGCGCGCCGGCGCCAAGGCGCGCGCCGACGTTCGCAGCGCCTGCCAGGCGCCACACCAGCAGGAGCAGGCTGCCGCCCAGCAGCGCCGCGCCGCCCAGCTTGCCGGCCGCCCACAGCCAGCGCACCGGCGCCAGGTCGGCATACTGCGCGGCCAGGTGGGGCTTGAGCACGTCGGCTTGCAGGAAGATGTCGTACAGCCACATGCTGCCCAGCGCCAGCAGCATGCCCGCCAGCAGGCGCACCGTGCGCTGCGGCAGTGGCGGCGCCCCCGCGCGCGCCAGCCGGCACAGGGCCAGCCCGGCGGCGATGGCCAGCGCGCCGCCGATCGAATTGCGGGTCAGGACCGCCAGCACGAACGTGGCGAGCGCCAGGCGGAACAAGGGGCCACGCGGCCAGTATTCGATCAGCAGCCAGGACAGCGCCAGGGCCGCGCCCGCTTGCACCAGCCACAGCGCGCGCCAAGGCTGGACCTGGATCAGCAGCAGATTGTCAAGCCAGCCGGTACCGATGGCGCTGGCAAGCAGGCCCAGCACACCGCCCAGGGCCAGGCATGCATACACCCGGCCAGGCACGCGCGGCGCCAGGCGCGCCGCCGTGCACAGCATGGCGAACGGCACCGCCAGCCGCCCGGCATAGGGCAGCAAATCCCATGCCTTCCACGTCACCATCGGCGTCATCTGCTTGAGGTACTCGAGCCAGGCCGCGTCGACGCTGGCCAGGAGGCGGTTGAACGGTGCGACGCCGGCGGCGCCCAGTGCCAGCCCGGCCAGGCCTGCCAGGCCCATCCCTGCCACGACGGCGCGGCGGGCCGGCCCTTGTGCCGCGTACAGCACGCAGAACAGGGCGACCCCGAGCGCCATCAGCGGATGCATCAGGAAGGCCATCAACAGCAGCGGCACGCTCCAGCGCCATTGGCCGCGTACGACGAAGGCGAGCGTCAGCATGCCGAACGCTTCGGCAAACAGGCGCGGCGTCAGGAAGGGCTCGGCCAGGCTGATGAGGGAAACCGGGTCATAGCTGGTGGGCAGCAACAGCAGCAAGGCCAGCGCCAGCCAGCGCTGCATGCCTTGCAGCAGCGCCGATACCAGCAAGGCGGCGCCGCCCATCCACAGCACGGCGCCGGCCGTATGCAGCAGCAGCGCGCCGGCCTGCAGGCCGAAGGCGCGGATGGCCGCCGCATACAGGGGGCTGAACAGGGTATAGGCGTCCTGCGAGCCAAACAGGAAGTACAGGTCGTGCCGGAAATTCGCGGGGTGGAGATGGTGCAGCGCCTGCGCCGCATACAGCTGGCCGTCGTGCCACAAGCCTTCCCATGGCCGCGTGAACAACCACGCCGCCAGCAGCATGAGCAGGGCCAGCGTATTGCGCCAGGCTTGGCCGGCCGCCGGCACCGGCCCCGCCGGCACCGCCGGCACGGGCCGCAGCGGCACTACCGGCGGGCCGTGCCTTGGCCCCGGCCGCCTGGGGGCGGCCGGTTGCGGGTCGGGCAACTGGCGCAGCGGTTGGCTCATGCCGCTTTCTTCTCTTCGTGGTACTCGTCATCGATGTTGACGTCCCACAGCGGGTCCTTGGAGGCGGCGCCGGAGGCGATCGCTTCCACCGCCAGCTTGGCGGTCAGCATCGAATGGTCCTGGTTGTTGTAGCGGTGCATGCCGTTGCGGCCCACCAGGAACAGGTTGCCGATGCTGTCGGTGAAGCGGCGCACCACGTCGAACTGGTCATAGCTGCCGAAGTACGCAGGGTAAGCCTTGGGCACGCGCACCACGGTGCCGTCCAGCGTGTGCTGGTGGCGCAGGATGCCGATCTTGGCCAGCTCGCCGGCACCGAACTGGACCAGCGCCGCGTCGTCCATCTGCCACAGGTCGTCGTCTTCGTTGCAGAAATACTCCAGGCCCAGCCACATGGTGTCCTCGTCCTGGACCAGGTAAGGGCTCCAATTGTTGAAGATTTGCAGGCGGCCAATGCGCACATCCTTTTCCTGGATGTAGATCCAATTGTCGGGCAAGGCCTGGCCATCGGCGTTCAGCACATCCGCCTTGCGCACCAGCAGGCCGACGGTGAGGAAGTCGCGGTACATCAAACCCTCGGCCACCCGCCGCACGTCGGCCGGCACGGCATCGCCCATGCCTTTGATCAGCTCGCGCACCGGCATGGTGGAGACGGCGTACTGGCAGGCGTGGCGGAAGCTGGCGCCGCTGGCGCGGTCGGTGCCGTTCACCGCCACCACTTGGCCGTCCTGCACTTCGATGCCGCTCACCTGCTGGTTGAAGTGGATTTCGCCGCCGCCTTCGGTCACCAGGCGCGCCACTTCCTGCCACATCTGGCCCGGGCCGAATTTCGGATACAGGAATTGTTCGATCAGGCTGGTCTCGGTGCCCTTTTGCGCGACGCCGGTGCTGCGTTTGAAGACTTGCTTGACGGCGTGCCACAGCGCCTTGCTGATGTTCAAGCCCTTGATGCGCTGCGCGCCCCAGTCGGCGCTGATCTGGTCGCACGGGATGCCCCACACCTTGTGGGTGTAATCCTTGAAGAAGGTTTCATACAACTCGCGGCCGAAGCGGTTGATCATGAAGTCTTCCAGGTTTTTCTCCGGGGTGCGCGGGAACAGCGTGATCCAGCCATAGGTCACGCCGACTTTCAGCAGGCGCCACAGGCCCAGTTTGCGGGCGGTGGCGACGTTCATCTTGATCGGGTAGTCGAAGAAGCGGCGCAGGAAGAAAATGCGCGACAGGCGCGAGCGCACCAGCATGCGGCGCTCGTCGTCGCCGTCCGGCGCGCTGCCGGCCACTTGCACCGAGGTCTTCTTGTTCTGGTAGGTCAGGTCGAGCGAGGCATTGGCGGCCGCATCGATCGGCAGGATTTCCTGCCACCAGTTCATGACCCAGTCCGATTTGGAAAAGAAGCGGTGGCCGCCCAAGTCCATGCGGTTGCCGTTATGGCAGACCGTACGCGAAATGCCGCCGACCTCGCTGCTCGCCTCGAGCACGATGGGACGGATATTGGTCGTCCGGATTAACTCCAGCGCCGCAGTCAGGCCTGCGGGACCTGCGCCGATGATCACGGCGGATTGCTGTCCCATGACAACTATTCCTTCCAGTAGATAAAGTAATGAAAGCCGCTGCCCAAGAAACGGGCAGCGGCCTCCGGAATTTTACCGTGGGGAAATTAAAAATACTATAACTGTGTGGGCGATTGTGGCGTGGAACCCGCAGCCAGGCGCTGGTACAGGCTGGCGTAGTCCGCCGCCATCTTCTGCGCCGTGAACAATTGCCAATAGCGCGCCTCGGCGCGGCGGCCCATGTCGGCCGCCAGCTGCGGATGGTCCCACAGGGTGCGCATGGCCCGCCCGAAGGCGGCCGCGTCGCTGGGCGGCACCACCAGGCCGGTGTCGTTGTCGATATTGATATAGGTGGTGCCGGTGCCGATTTCGCTGGAAATCATCGGCTTGCCGTACATCGCCCCCTCCAGCAGGGAAATGCCGAACGCTTCCGAGCGCAGGTGCGATGGGAACGCCATCGCGTAGCACAGCTGGAGCAGCGCCACCTTGTCTTCCTCGTCGACGGCGCCGACGAATTGCACATGGTGCAGGCCGAGGCGCTCGGCATGGGCCTTCAATTCCTGCTCGATCGGGCCGGCGCCGACGATCACCACCGGATAGTCGGTGCTGGCCACGGCGTCGAGCAGGATGTGCAAGCCCTTGTAATAGCGCAGCACGCCGATGAACAGGAAGAAGCGCCGGCCGCCGGTGCGCCGGCGCCACTTCTCCAGGACCTCGGGACGCGGTTCGATATAGGTCGCGCGGTCCAGGCCGAAGGGGATGGTGCTGACCTTGTCGCGGTAGCGGCCCAGCACTTCGGACGAGGCGAAGTAGTTCGGCGAGGTGGCCACGATGGCATCGACGTCGCGCAGGAAGCGGCGCTTGAGCGGCGCATACACGCGCAGCAGCGTCTTCTGGCGCACGATGTCGGAATGGTAGGTCACCACGCTCGGCTTGTTCACGCGCGCCATGAAATGGGCCAGGTCCATGAACGGCCACGGGAAGTGGTAGTGGATCACGTCCGCCTGGCGTGCCAGGCGCGCCAGCTGGCGGATGGCGCGGAACGAGAAGGCATTGGAGGCAATCTCGAAGTCCAGCGGCACGCGGTGCACGGCATGGCCTTCGATCTCGATGGTTTCGGGGCCGCCGTTGCGGGTCAGGGTGAGCACTTCATTGGTCACGCCCAGGCGGCCGGTGCCCACGCACATCTGGCGGATCACCTGTTCGATGCCGCCCCAGGAATCCGGGTAGTAAGTCTTGTAAAAATGGAGCACGCGCATGGTCGGTTTACTGCTTCAAAATATGTTGGTACACGGCGGCGGTTTGGCGCGCCGTTTCGCGCCAGGTCAGCTGCAGGGCGCGCCGTTCGCCGGCGGCGATGCAGCGTGCGCGCAGGGCGTCGTCGCGCGCCAGGTCGAGCATGGCGGCGCCGATGGCCGGCACCGACAGCGGGTCCACTTCCAGCGCCGCGCCGGCGCACACTTCCGGCAGCGAAGTGCCGTTGCCGGCGATGACCGGCACGCGCGAGGCGAACGCTTCCACGATGGGGATCCCGAAGCCCTCGTACAGCGAGGGGAACACCAGCGCACCGGCGCCGGCGTACAGGTGGCGCAAGGCCTGCTCGTCGGTCAGGCGGTCCAGCCAGAGCACGTTTTCGCCCCGCTCGGCGGCGCCGCGCAGCTGGCGCTGCAAGTCCTCGCTGCGCCAGCCGGGCTGGCCGACCACCACCAGCTGGCGCGCGGCGCGGATCACGGCCGGCAAGCCGAGGTAGGCCGCCAAGATGCGCTCCACGTTCTTGCGCGGCTGCAGCGTGCCGACGAACAGGTAATAGCCCCGGCGCAAGCCGTGGCGCGCCAGCGTGGCGTCGCAGGCGGCGGCCGGCACCGGGTCCAGCCAGGCCTCGTCCACGCCGTTATGCACCACGCTGATGCGGCGCTCGTCGACGCCGAAACATTGCACCAGCTCCGCCACCGCGAACTGCGATACCGCGATCACATGGTCGGCCTTGCGCGCCGCCTTGATTTGCAGCCAGTTCTTCAGGCGGCGCTGCCGCGGGTTGCACCACTGCGGATAGGCGATCGGCAGCGCATCGTGCAAGGTGGCGACGATGGGCCTGTCCATGCGGATGATGCGGTAATCGGTGGCGTGGAAAATGTCCACGTCCATGCCCTGCCGCACGAAAGCCGGCGCGGCCAGGTCGCGCAGCGTGGCCAGCGGGAAGGAATGCGGCATGGGCCGGCCCACGCTGAGCGCGCCGGCGGGACCGAAGGAATACGGCTGCACCGCCACGCCGGCGCTTGGCAAGGCGCCCAGCAAGGCTTTGCTGTACACGCCGATGCCATCCAGCCGCCCGCCGGTCAGGCCCGGCTCAGTCGTGGTGGTGGAAAGGCCAACGCGCAAGGCGCTCACGCCTGGTACATCCACCGCAAGGTCTGCTCCAGCGGGAGCGGGTCGATGGCGCCCACCACGCCGGCCAGGCGGCGGTTGTCGCCGGTCAGGCGCACCACTTCGTTGGCGCGCACGAAGGCGGGGTTGACGTGCACATTGATCTTGTAGCCGGCAATGTCTTCCATCATGCGCAGCGCTTCGCCCAGCGAATAAGCCTTGCCTGAGCTGACGTTGAACACTTGCCCGGCCGGCGCCGCCGCCAGCAGCCGGCGGTAGGCCGCGGCCACCACGCGCACGTCGGAAAAGTCGCGCCACACGTGCAGGTTGCCCAGCTCGATGTCCTGCGCCTTGCGGCGGAAGTGCGCCACGATCTTCGGCAGCAGGAAGTTTTCCGCCTGGCCGACGCCGGTGTAATTGAATGGCCGCACCAGGATGATGGGCAGCTTGTCCATCCACAGCCGGGCCGCGTATTCCATGGCCAGCTTGGAGACGGCGTAATCGTTGGCCGGTGACGGCGGCACGTCTTCATGCAGCACTTCGACCGTGGAATTGCCGTAGATATTGGCGCTGGAAGCGAGCAGCACCGCGGCAGGCTTGCGCTCCAGCGCGGCCAGCGCTTCCAGCAGGTGGCGCGTGGCCACCACGTTCACCTTGTAGATCTGCTCGACGTCGCTGTGGCCGACGAAGGCAATCGCCGCCAGGTGCACCACCACGTCGGGTTGCACCTCGCGCACGGCGGCAGCCACCGCCGCGCGGTCTGTCAGGTCGACTTCAATGGTGCGCGCCCCGCTCACCGGCCTGGCATGGCCCGGCGCCGCGGTGCCGACGATTTCATAACCGGCGGCCGCCAGTTCGGCCGCCACGTAATGGCCGGTGAAGCCGTGCAGGCCGGTCACCAGCGCGCGCTTGCCGGCGCCTTCACTTTCCGGCGACAGCAAAACCAGGCTGCCTGCCATCTCAGAGCGATACGCCGGCGGTGTTGCGGCGCATGTCGGCTTCGACCATCATCTGGCACAGCTCTTCCAGCGTGGTCTTGGGCTGCCAGCCCAGTTCCTTCATGGCCTTGGCCGGGTTGCCGATCAACAGGTCCACTTCCGCCGGGCGGTAGAACTTCGGCGACACGCGCACCAGCACCTTGCCGCTGTGGGCGTCGTGGCCGGTCTCGTGCTCGGCGCTGCCCTGCCACTCGATGGCGATGCCGGCGGCCTTGAATGCCATGGTCACGAAATCGCGCACGGTTTCGGTGCGGTTGGTGGCCAGCACATAGGTGTCCGGCCGGTCGGCCTGCAGCATGCGCCACATGCCTTCCACGTATTCCTTGGCGAAGCCCCAGTCGCGCTTGGCGTCCAGGTTGCCCAGCTCCAGCACGTCCAGCTTGCCCAGCTTGATCTTGGCCACCGAGTCGGTGATCTTGCGAGTCACGAATTCGCGGCCGCGCAGCGGCGACTCATGGTTGAACAGGATGCCCGAGGAGGCGAACATGCCATAGGATTCGCGGTAGTTCACGGTCATCCAGTGCGCATACAGCTTGGCCACGCCGTACGGGCTGCGCGGGTAGAAGGGGGTGTCTTCCTGCTGCGGGATGGCTTGCACCTTGCCGAACATTTCGGAAGTGGACGCCTGGTAGAAGCGGATTTTCGGATTGACGATGCGGATCGCTTCCAGCAGGTTGGTCACACCGACGCCCGTGATTTCGGCGGTGGTGACCGGCTGCTCGAACGACACGCCGACGAACGATTGCGCTGCCAGGTTGTACACCTCGTCGAAGTTGCCCTGCTGGAGCAGGCGCAAGATGCAGCCCAGGTCGGTCAGGTCGAACTCGACCAGCTTCAGCTGCGGGTGGTCCTGGATGCCCAGTTCCTCGATGCGCCAGAAGTTGACGGAGCTGGTGCGGCGGAAGGTGCCGGTCACCTGGTAGCCTTTTTCCAGCAGCAGCTGTGCCAGATAGGCACCATCCTGGCCGGTGATGCCCGTGATCAGGGCGCGTTTCGTGGTTTGCATTGTCTTATCCAAACGGCATCTTTTCAAACCGGGTATTGTAACAGAGCCATCCCCGCCGCCCGCTTGGGACGGCAAGGGTCTTACAACAGTTACATATTGTTACCGGGAAACTTTTAGCCCTGGACGTAGCCATAGCCGCGCGCCATGGCGGCGGCAGCGATCGGCAACAGGGCGAACAGGTGGATTTCGATCATCAGGGTCTTGCGGACCGCACGGATGTCCATCTCTTCCGGCGCGAAACCGGCATCGGCCGCCTGCGCCTTGCGCCAGCGCAGGAAAGCGCGGGTCGGCTGGATCGACAGCAGGCCGACCACGCCATACAGCACCACCTTGGTCCAGAACACGTGGTTGTGCAAATAGAAGTCCGCCCCCTTGGCGCCGAAGAATACGCGCAGGAATCCGATGGCCAGCAGGGACATGGCCATCAGGCCGAGCGCGATATCGTATTTGGCCGCCAGCGGGACGGCCGGCGGCTGCATGCCCGGCCGCACCAGCACCAGCTGGGCGGTGATGGCGGCGGCCATGCCAAAGGCCAGCAAATGGTGCACGACGGCGAGCAGCAGGTCGACCATGGCCGGCCGCCTTATGCGCGTTCCGACACCGCGTCGACCACGCACAGCGCCGTCATGTTGACGATGCGGCGTACGGTGGCGGACGGCGTCAGGATGTGCACCGGCGCGGCGCAGCCGAGCAGGATCGGGCCGATGGCGATGCCATTGCCGGCGGTCTTGACCAGGTTGTAGGCGATGTTGGCGGCGTCGATGTTCGGCATCACCACCAGGTTGGCATCCTGCTTCAGGGTGGTGTGCGGCAGCAGCTTGTGGCGCAGCTTGGAATCGAGCGCCGTGTCGCCATGCATTTCGCCGTCCACTTCCAGGTCCGGCGCGCGCTGGCGCACCAGGTCCAGCGCGGCGCGCATCTTTTGCGCCGACTCGCTGTTGGAGGAGCCAAAGTTCGAATGCGACAGCAGCGCCGCGCGCGGCACCAGGCCGAAGCGCTTCATCTCTTCCGCCGCCATGATGGTGATGGCCGCGATCTCGTTGGCGTTCGGGTTTTCGTTGACGTGGGTGTCGACCATGGCCAGCTGGCGCTCCGGCAGCACCAGGATGTTCATGGCGGCGTAGACGCAGGCGCCCGGGCGCTTGCCCAGCACCTGGTCGATGTAATGCAGGTGCAGCTGGGTGGTGCCGAAGGTGCCGCAGATCATGCCGTCGGCATCGCCCTTCTTGATCATCATGGCGCCGATCAGGGAATGGCGGCGGCGCATTTCCAGCTTGGCATATTCCTGCGTCACGCCCTTGCGGCTGGTCAACTCGTAATAGGCTTGCCAGTATTCGCGGTAACGCTCATCGAAGTCGGGGTTGATCACATCGTAATCGATGCCCTGCTTCAGGCGCAGGCCGAATTTCTGCACGCGCGCATCCAGCACGGCCGGGCGGCCGACCAGGATCGGGCGCGCCAGCTTCTCGTCGACCACCACCTGCACCGCGCGCAGCACGCGCTCTTCCTCGCCTTCGGCATAGACGATGCGCTTCATGTCGGGCGGGGTCTGCTTGGCCACCGAGAACACCGGCTTCATGAAGGTGCCGGAACGGTAGACGAATTGCTGCAGGCTGTCGGCGTAAGCTTCCAGGTCCTTGATCGGACGGGTGGCGACGCCGGATTCCTCGGCCGCTTTGGCCACGGCCGGTGCGATCTTGGTCAGCAGGCGCGGGTCGAACGGCATCGGGATCAGGTATTCCGGGCCGAAGGCCAGGTTGGCGATGCCGTAGGTGGTGGCCACGATGTCCGACTGCTCGGCGTGCGCCAGGTCGGCAATCGCGTGCACCACGGCGATTTCCATTTCGCGCGTGATGGTGCTGGCGCCGCTGTCGAGCGCGCCGCGGAAGATGTAGGGGAAGCACAGCACGTTGTTGACCTGGTTCGGGTAGTCCGAACGGCCGGTGCAGATGATGGCGTCGCCGCGCACCGCTTTCACGTCTTCCGGCAGGATTTCCGGGTTCGGGTTGGCCAGCGCCAGGATCAGCGGGTTGGGCGCCATCTGCTTGACCATGTCCTGCTTCAGCACGCCGCCGGCGGACAGGCCGAGGAAGATGTCGGCGCCTTCGATCACTTCAGCCAGGGTGCGGGCCGTGGTGTCGCTGGCGAAGCGTTCCTTGTCCGGGTCCATCAGCTCGGTGCGGCCTTTATAGACCACGCCGGCCAGGTCGGTGACGATGATGTTCTCGATCGGGAAGCCGAGGTCGACGATCAGGTCGAGGCAGGCCAGGGCCGCCGCGCCGGCGCCGGACACCACCAGCTTGCACTTCTTGATGTCCTTGCCGATGTACTTCAGGCCATTCAGGATGGCGGCGCCGACGATGATGGCGGTGCCGTGCTGGTCATCGTGGAACACCGGGATCTTCATCTTTTCGCGCAGCTTGCGCTCGATGTAGAAGCATTCCGGCGCCTTGATGTCTTCCAGGTTGATGCCGCCGAAGGTCGGCTCCAGCGAGGCGATGATGTCGACCAGCTTGTCCGGGTCTTGCTCGTTGATCTCGATGTCGAACACGTCGATGCCGGCGAACTTCTTGAACAGCACG
>CAMLRG010000104.1 GCA_946482335.1 uncultured Duganella sp.
ACCTGCATTTCGCGCTGGCCCTGGTCGCCGGCATAGCTGGCGCCGGTGGCGGTGCGGGTGAAGGGGCGGATGTCGCTCTTGTAGCCGGAGAACAGGTAGGCGCCGGTGCCATCGGTGGCATTGGCCTGGCCCAGCAAGTCTTCCAGCCGGCCTTCCAGTTCCTTGGCGAGCGCTTCGCGGTCGGCCAGGGTGAAGCCGGGGTTGCCGGCGGCAACGATCTTGCTCTTGACTTCCTGCAGCAAGTCGTCGGTGCTGGTCAGGGTGCTGTCCACCAGCGACAGGGAAGCCCTGGCATTGCTGCGGTTGGTGACGAATTGGGTGTTCAATTCCTTGGACTGCGACACTTCCAGCGCGCGCGCCGAGGCCACCGGGTCGTCCGACGGGGTCAGCACACGGCGCATGGTCGATAGCTGGTTCTGCGTCTTCTGCATTTGCGCTTGCAGGTTGTTCAGCTGGCTGACGCCGTTTTCATACATCGTCCGGGTGGCAATTCGCAAGACCATGATGCTTTTCCTTCAAATATTTCAGTTGCCCAGCGATAGCAGGACATCAAACAGTTCACTGGCCACCTGCATCACCTTGCCGGACGCCTGGTAGGCTTGCTGGTAGCGCAGCAGGTTGGAAGCTTCCTCGTCCAGGTTGACGCCGGACACGGAATCGCGTGCGGCCTGGGCTTGCATTACGGTGGTATCGGCTGCCGCGCCGGCGATCTGCACTTCGCGCGTCTTGTTGCCGACGAAGTTGACCATTTGCGCGTAGCCGGCCTGGAACGTGGCATGGCCGTCGTCCAGGATATTCTTGGTTTGCAGCCCTGCCAGCAGCACGCCATTGCGCGCATCGCCCACGCCGCTGCCGGGGGTGATCCTGAAGGTGTCGCCATTGGCCGGGTTGCCGGTGATTTCAAACTCGATGCCTTTGAATTCGTACTTGGCGCCGGCCGTGTAGGTCACCGCCGCCGGCGGCGTGATCGTGGTGGTGGTGCCGTTGACGGTGACGTTCACCGGGCCGGTGAAACCGGCGAGGCTGTTGGTGGCGCTGTTGTAGGTCAGCGTCAAAGGCGTCGCCGGCTGGTTGGCCGGCAGCAGGAAGTTGGCGTTGACCGAGCCGGCGCTGATCTTGCCGGTGCCGGTATTGGTGGTCGGCACCGAGGTGCTGATCGGGGCGGCCAGCGCGATCTTGTTCTTGTCCTTCAATTCCACGGCGAAGTCGCGCGCGGCATTGTAGGTCGGGCGCACCAGGAAGTGGTCGGGGCCGGTCGTGGTACCGGTAATCGAGAAGGCAACGCCATCGATGACCTGCGGCTGGGTCTGCGGATAGGGCGCAATCGTCGTGGTGGCGCCATCGCTGGCGCGGGTCACGATGAAGTCGGTGCCGTTGAAGTTGATGTCGTAATCGGAGGTGGTCAGCTTGGCGGCATCGACCACCACGGCATCGATGGTCACCGTGCTGCTGGGCGAATTGCGGTTGTCGTAGCCGACGTAGGCGTGGATGTCCTTGAAGAAGTTGCCACCCAGGTTGCCTTCCAGGTCGATGCCCAGCTTGTGCTGGTCGTTGAAGGCATCGGTCAGGCCGGCCGCTACCTTGCCGAGGTTGGCTTGCGCCACGTCCAGGCCGCTGTTGCGGAAATCGATCAGGCCGCCCAGGTGGCCGCCGGTCAGCACGCTGTCGGGCAGCGGCGAGAAATTGCCGGTGGTCTGGTAGCCGACCACGATGCGCTCGGGGTCGAAGGGCGACGCCTGGGTGGCCAATTCCTGGCTGCGGTTGCCGATCACCAGGGGCTGGCCTGTGCCGAACGATACCGTGAGCATATTGTTATCGGCCGGCATGACAGTGACCTTGATCTGCTTGTTCAGCTCGGCAATCAGGGCGTCGCGCTGGTCCATCAAATCGTTGGGCAGGGCCGATGGGTCGACCGACAGGCCGGCGATCGTGTTGTTCAGCTCGGCGATCCGGCGCGCGTAGGAATTGATTTCGGTGACGCTGGCGGCAACGCCGGTGTTGACACCTTCCTGCAATTCCTTCAGGCGGCTGGAAATGCCGTTGAAGCGCGAGGCCAGCGATTCGGCGGCCGACAGCATGGCTTGGCGCGCCGCGGTCGATTGCGGGTTCGAGTTGGCATTCTGGATGCCGCTGAAGAAGCCTTGCAGGGCCGGCGACAGGCCGACCGTGGTGTCGGCCAGCAGGTTGTCGATCTGGCTGACCTGGTTGAAATAGGTGTCGAGATGGGCCTGGTTGGTCTGGGCGCCGAGCAGCTGGCGGTTCAGGAAATCGTCGTAGATGCGCTTGACCTGGGCGACTTCGGTGCCGGTGCCGATGAAGCCTTCGCCGGTCCGGATCGGCGGGGTGGTGCCTTGCACCACGACCTGGCGGTTGTAGCCGGCGACGTTGGCGTTGGTAATGTTGTGCCCAGTGGTGGCCAGGCCCGTCTGGGCAGCCAACAAACCACTTTTACCGATGCTGAGGAGGCTGGACATTGTGTTAATTAACCTTCGCTAGTTATGTCGTTTACGGCTGTTTGGGTCAAAACTTAAACTGGCGGAACCGGCAAAACCGGCAAACCGGTGTCTGACCCTTGGGGTCAGACACCCGCCTTGCCGGTTTACCCTCCTCAACTCACTATGCCAGCGTGCGTTTGATAATTCCTGCCAGTTTGGTGGCGTAATTCGGGTCGGTGGCATAGCCTGCGCGCTGCAGGTTGCGGGCGAAGCCGGCGGCGTCGGTGCTGGTGGCGGCGGCCAGCGCTTTTTCGTAGCGCGGGTTGCTGGTCAGCAGGCGGGCGTAATCCTTGAAACTGTCGGCATAGCTGTCGTAGGCGCGGAATTTCTCGACGCGCACTTGCGGCTTGCCGTTCACGTATTCGGTTGTGGCCGTTTCGACAACGCGGCCTTTCCAGTCGGGGCCGGCCTTGATGCCGAACAGGTTGTGGCTGTTGCTGCCATCGCGGCCCTTGATTTCGCGGCGGCCCCAGCCCGACTCCAGCGCGGCCTGGCCCAGCATGAACTTGGCCGGGATGCCGGAAGCGCGGCTGGCTTCTTCCGCGTGGCTGGCCAGCTTGTCCTGGAAGGCGCGCACGTGGGCATGTTTCGAGGTGCTGGCCGGGATGGCCGTGCCGCCGCCGCTGGCTTCGATCGAGCGTTGCAGGCGGGCCTGGTCCAGCAGGGCGCGCGCCATCGGGTCGGCCGCCGCGCCTTCCTGCGCGGGCAAGGTTTTCGACAGCTGGCGCGTCAGCAGGTCGGCCAGGCCCATGCCCTTCCTGGCGATGTCCTGGCTGGTTTGCTGGTCGAGCATGGTGGTGAACATCTTGGTTTGCTGGTTGTCGAACAAACCATCTTGCGGCGTGGCGTCGCGCATGCTCTTCATCATCATGTTGACGAACATGGCTTCGAATTGGGTGGCCGCCGTCTTCAGCGCTTCGGGCGATCCGGCACGCGCCGACTGGCGCAGCTCGGCCATGCCCTTGGTGTCGATGGCAAGGTTGCTGCTGAGGTCGGTGGGTGTGGTGCGTGGGATCATGGCGGGAACCTCAAATGATTTCCAGCTCGGCGCGCAGCGAACCGGCTGCTTTCATCGCCTGCAGAATGGCCAGCAAGTCTTGCGGCGAGGCGCCGATGGCGTTCAGGGCCTTCACCACTTCGGCCAGCGAAGCGCCGCCCTTCAGGTTGATGACCTTGCCGGCATCTTTCTTGATGTCGACAGCGCCCTGCTGGGCGACGACGGTCTGGCCACCGCTGAGCGCGTTGGGCTGGCTGACCTGGGTGTCGGCACTTACCGATATTGACAGGTTGCCGTGCGAAATGGCGCACGTCTCAAGGGTAACTTCCTGGTTCATCACCACCGAGCCGGTGCGGGCATTCATGATGACCTTGGCGGCCTGGCGCGCCGGGCGCACATCCATGCTCTCCAGGTCGCCGATGAAGGCCACCCGCGCATCGCTGGACGATGGCGCGGTGACGCGGATGGTGCGGCCATCCTGGGCGTAGGCGACGCCGGCGCCGTACTTGTCGTTGATGGCATTCACCACGCGGCTGGCGGTGGCAAAGTCGGTATTGTTCAATTCGAGGCGGATCTGGCTGCCGTCGCCCAGCGTGGTGGGCACGGCGCGCTCCACCGTGGCGCCGCCGGAAATGCGGCCCACCGACAGGTGGTTGACGACCACGGCCGCTCCGCCGCCCGGCGCCTGCGCACCGACACCGCCGACCAGCACATTGCCCTGCGCCATGCCGTACACCTGGCCATCGGCGCCTTTCAGCGGCGTCATCAGCAGCGTGCCGCCGCGCAGCGATTTGGCATTGCCCATGGACGAGACGGTGACGTCGATCTGCTGGCCCGGCTGCGCGAAGGCCGGCAGGCTGGCGGTGACCATCACGGCCGCCACGTTCTTCAATTGCAGCGTGGAACCGGCCGGCAGCGCCACGCCCATCTGCTGCAGCATCGACGCCACCGATTGCACGGTGAACGGGGTTTGCGTGGTCTGGTCGCCGGAACCGTCGAGGCCGACCACCAGGCCGTAACCCATCAACTGGTTCTGGCGCACGCCGGCGATGCTGGCCAGGTCTTTCAGGCGTTCAGCCTGCACGGCTGGTGCCAGCAGCAGGGCTGCGCACAGGGTCAGGAGCTTGAAAGTCTTCATGGTCAGAATGGCAGCAGGCTGAGGAAGAAACGCGACAGCATCGACTGCACTTCGGCGCGGTCGATATTGCTCTGGGTACGGTATTCGACGCGGGCGTCGGCGATCGCGGTCGAGGCCACGGTATTGCCGTTGGCGATGCTGTCGGGATTGACCATGCCGGAAATGCGGATGAACTCGGTGGCCTTGTTCAAGCCCACCTGTTTTTCGCCGGCGATGACCAGGTTCCCGTTCGGCAGCACTTCCACCACGGTGGCGCCGATGGTGCCGCGGAAGGTGTTGCTGAGCGACTGCGCATCGGCATCGGAAAACTTGTTGTCGGCGCTGGTGGCCAGCTGGGCGCCCAGCCTGTTCTGCAGCACGCCCGGCACGCCGAAGTTGACGCTGCCGGTCTTGCTGCCGGAACTGGCGCCGTTCTTGACGGCCGAGGTGCTTTCCGTGATGACGACGTTGATCACGTCGCCCACGTGGCGCGCGCGGCGGTCTTCGAAGGCCGGACGGTAGGTATTGGTCTGGTAGATCGCGCCATTGTTCTGCGCTACCGGCGGGTATTGCGGCGGCAGCGGGCGCGCCGTGGTCGGGCCGTTGACGATCGACGAAGGCGCGCTGGCGCAGGCGGACAGCAGCAGCGCAGCAGCGGTAATGGCGGCAAGGCGGAATCGCATGGCAGGCTCGCTCGATTACAGCTGCGACAGGCGCTGCAGCATCTGGTCCGACGTGGTGATGGCCTTCGAATTGATTTCGTAGGCACGCTGGGTCTGGATCATGTTCACCATTTCCTCGACCACGTTGACGTTGGAGGTTTCCACATAGCCCTGCAGGATCACGCCGGTGCCGTTGGTGCCGGGCTGGTTGGCGGTGGCCGCGCCGGAAGCGCCGGTTTCCACGTACAGGTTCTCGCCCTTCGATTCCAGGCCGGTCGGGTTGATAAAGGTGGCCAGCTGGATATTGCCGATCTGCTGCGGCGCGGTCTGGCCCGGCAGCGTCACCGACACGGTGCCGTCGCGGCCCACCGTCACGCTTTGCGCATTGATCGGGATGGTGATGGCCGGCTGCAGAACGTAGCCGCTGGATGTCACCATCTGGCCATTGTTATCGCGCTGGAAGGAGCCGTCGCGGGTATAGGCCGTGGTGCCGTCCGGCAGCAGCACCTGGAAGAAGCCATTGCCGTTGACCATCAAGTCCTTGTCGTTGCCGGTCGCCTGCGGGTTGCCCTGCGTGTGGATGCGCTCGATCGACACCGGGCGCACGCCGGTGCCGAGCTGCATGCCCGACGGCAGCTGGGTTTGCTGCGACGAGGCCGCGCCCGGCTGGCGGATATTCTGGTAGAGCAAGTCTTCGAAGACCGCGCGCGACTTCTTGAAGCCATTGGTTTGCACATTCGCCAGATTATTGGACACCACGTCCATCTGGGTCTGCTGCGCCTCCATGCCAGTCTTGGCAATCCACAGTGATCGAATCATTTGCCTGCCCCTTAAAAAAGCGGTATTCCAATGCAGGCATTATCCCGTGGCGAAGGTCAACTCAAAGCACCGATCTGCCCCGTTTTCCCCCCTCTATTCGCAAGGAGGGGGGCCGGCCCTTGGGCCTGCCCCCGGATTACCGGTTTCAGCGGCTGCGGCCGGCCAATCGCATACCCCTGGGCAAAATCCACCCCCATCGCCCGCAGGCAGTCCAGCAACGCCTCGCTTTCTACAAACTCCGCGATGGTCTGCTTGCCCATCACATGCGCGATCTGGTTAATCGACTGCACCATGGCCCGCTCGGTCGGGCTATGCAGGATCCCGCGCACAAAGCTGCCATCGATCTTCACGTAATCGACCGGCAAATGTTTCAAATATGCAAACGACGACATGCCGGCGCCGAAATCGTCCAGTGCGAAGCGTGCCCCCTGCGCCTGCAAATCCTGGATCAGGGCAGCCGCCTGCGCCAGGTTGGCGACGGCCGCGGTTTCCGTGATCTCGAAGCACACGTTTTCCAGCGCCACCCCACTGGCGCGCTGCTGCTCCAGCAAGTATTCCTTCAAACCCTCGTCGCATACCGAAGCGCCGGACAGGTTAATGGCCCAGTTGGTGCCGGGCGGCTGCTGGGCCAGCGCGGCAAAGGCATGGCGGATCACCCAGCGGTCCAGCAGCGGCATCAAGTCATAGCGTTCGGCGGCGGGGATGAAAGCCATCGGCGGCACCAGGCCGCCCTGCTCGTCCAGCATGCGCAGCAGCACTTCGGCATGTGCCTGCCCGCCGGCCCGCAGCGGGGCGATGGTTTGCAGGTGCAGGCAGAAGCGGTCGTTTTCGAGCGCGGCGCGGATGCGCGACACGGCTTCCATTTCGGTCTGGCGCACCGACAGCTCGGCATCGTCCTCGCTGAACAGGTGGATGCGGTTGCGGCCCTTTTCCTTCGCCATGTAGCAGGCGGCATCGGCCGACTTCATCACTTCCTTCAGGCTGCTGTTGCTGCCATCGAGCAGCACCACGCCGATGCTGACGCCGATGCGGTAGCTGCGCACACCCCAGGCGAAGTGCAGGTCCACGATGGTCTTGCGCACCTTTTCCGCCACGCGCAGGGCGTCGCCGTGGCTGCACTGGGTCAGCATGATGCCGAATTCGTCACCGCCCAGGCGGCCGACGATATCGCGCTCGCGCAGCGTGGCTTGCAGCAGTTGGCTGACTTGCCGTATCAACTCGTCACCCGCCGCGTGGCCGCTGGTGTCGTTGATGATCTTGAAGCGGTCCAGGTCGAGGTAGAGCACCGCATGTTCGCCGCCGCGCCCCTGCCGCAGCGACGCCAGCAGTTCGCAAAGGCGGCGCTCGAACTCGCGGCGGTTCAGGATATCGGTCAGTTCGTCGTGGGTGGCCTGGTAGGTCAGTTGCGCCGCGTGGCGCCGCGCTTCGCTCGAATCGTGCAGCACGATGACCTGGCCGATGGCGGTGCCGTCCGGCGCGTGGATGGGCGCCACCGAACGCTCGACCGCCACCTGGACGCCGGTCGCCGCCACCACGTGCAGCGCGCCCGGTTCGCCTTCCAGCCGGCACACTTCGGCCAGCGGACGCCCCAGCATGACGCGGCCCGGCAAGCCCAGCATCTTTTCGGCGTTGCGGTTGCAGAAGCTGACGCGCTGGTCGCGGTCGGTGGTGATCACGGCGTCCGCGATCGAGGCCAGCGTCACCTGCACCAATTCCTTCTCGGCGAAGGCTTCCGCCTCGCTTTGCCGCAGCTGCTGCAGCAAGCGCTCACGGCGCGCGAAGGAGCGGCGTAGGTAGCTGTGGCCGCTCCACGCCAACAGCACGGCGGCCAGCAGCAGCACGGCCAGCAACACGTTCGACACCTGGCGCGCGGCATCGTTGATGGCGGCCGCGAAGCCCAGGGCGAGCGGGGTCAGGCGGCGGTCGAGTTCCTGGATTTCCAACAGCACGACGGGGGCGCTGCGCGCAGTGGGCGACATGGCGTGGACGTCCTGGCCAAGGTCGCGCAGGCGCAGCAAGTGTTCGTCGCTGTGCTCCCAATAGCGGATGGCGCGCGCCATCAGGTACATGTCCTTGAAATTGCGGTAGAGCCAGACCATGCCGCGGATATCCTCCTCCGCGTTGCGGCCGCCAAGGAAACCTTCGCGCACCACGTCCCAGTCCATTTCCTCCTTGTCCATCTCGCGCCGCGCGCGCAGGTCGGACAAGGGCACGGCCAGCTCGGACAGGAATTGGCGGTAATCCTGTTCGTCCGCCGTGACGAGATAGCGCTGCAGCGAGGCGATGGCCGCCTTCTGGCCTTTGGACCAATGGCTCTCCCCGCCCACGTAGGCGCGCAAGGTCGCCATGATGGACAGGTTGAAGACCGCCACCAGGGTCAGCGCCGCCACCGCCAGGGCGAACGGCAAGACCACGGCGGCATATCGTTCCTCGGGAGGAGCCATGAGCTAAGGCGGCAGGAATCAAAGGTTACATGATGGGGAAACCTGCGTTGGGGCGCAACGAAGCAAATGTATCGTGTTGTCAAACGGCAACACTAGTTTCCTGCAACCAGCAAAACCGGTAAACCGGGGTCTGGCCCTGAGGGCCAGACCCCGCCTCACCGGTTTCCGCCGCAGGCCACTCGATTGGCCGCAGGGCGCTAAGAAAAGCGATTAATTCAGCGCGAGAATCTGCGTTGCCTTCGCAGCATTGTTTTCAGCGTTCTTCAGCAAGCTCATCTGCGTCTCGAAAGAGCGCGCCAAAGTAATCATATTGACCATGGCGTCAATGGCGTTGACATTGCTGCCTTCCAGCGTGCCATCAACCAGACGGACGTTCTGGTCGGGATCCGCCGGCAGCCCGCTTTGCTGGCGGAACAAGCCGTCGGCCCCACGCACCAATCCCTTCACATCCGGATTGACCAGCTTGATCCGCCCCAGCACGTTCGATGGCCCGGGCTGGGTCTGGGTCGTGTCGATGGCCGACACCGTCCCATCGGCGGCAATCGCGACCTGGGTGTCGGGCGGAATGGCAATCGGCCCATTCTCCCCCACCAGGGTCAGCCCGGCGGACGTTTGCAGCATGCCGTTTTCGCTGACCTTCAGGCTGCCATTGCGGGTGTACGCTTCGGAGCCATCGCTCGACTGCACGGCAATGAAGCCATCGCCGCGCAGTGCAACGTCGAGCGCCCGCCCCGTGGTCTGCATCACCCCTTGCCGGAAATCGGAGCCGACCGTATTGTCGACCACGAAAGTGCGGGTCGGCAAACCTTCCGCCACCACGGGTACGGCGCGGAACGAGTCGAGCTGGGCGCGGAAGCCGTTCGTGGTCGCATTGGCCAGGTTGTTCGACGTCGTGGCCTGCTGCTCCAGGATGTGCCGGGCGCCGGTGGCGGCGGTGTAGACGAGGCGGTCCATCGCTTAACTCGCTTAGCGCAGGTTGACCAGGGTTTGCAGCACGGAGTCCTGGGTCTTGATGGTTTGTGCATTGGCCTGGTAGACGCGCTGCGCGGTGATCATGTCGACCAGTTCCTTGGTCAAGTCCACGTTCGACGTTTCCACCGAGGAGGAGCGCAACTGGCCCATATTGCCGTCGCCCGGCACGCCGATCTGCGGCTGGCCGGAGGCCGAGCTTTCAGCCCAGGCGTTGTTGCCGAGCGGGATCAGGCCGTCCGGGCTGGAGAAGTTGGCCAGCACGAACTGGGCCAGCGGGCGCGATTTGCCGTTGCTGTATTGGCCGATGATGACGCCGCTGGCGTCGGCCGAAAAGCGCTCCAGGCTGCCGGACGAGAAGCCGTTCTGGGTCGATTCCTTTTCGCTGGTCGGCGAACCGTACTGGGTGGTGCCGAGGAAATTGGTGGCGATCGTCATCGTCAGATCGGCGCCGTTATCCGGGAAGATCGGCAGGTTGATGGTGAATGGCAGGGTTTGCCCCAGCGCTGCCATTTCCGCTGCGCTGAGATTGCCGTTCTGGTCGAATGACAGGGTGCCGACTTTAACGGCCGGGACTTCGATGGCCGCCGCCAGTGCCGCGTCGATCTTGTCCGGGCTATAGCCAGCGATTGAGCCAACGCTGGTCGCTCCAGTGTACACGGCCTGCAACTTTGCCTCCTGGGCGGCAGTAGCATTGGCTGGCATGGCGTTCAACATGGCGTTGCCGGCTGCGGTGGCATAAGCTTGCTGAAGTAACAGGATGGCGGCCGGTGTGGCTGTACCCGACTCCACAGCAGCGTAGTAATTGTTGCGCGCGGTTATCGTGGGTCCATCAGTCACTGCGGCTTGCGCCACCTTCTTGGCATCGATTTGCACACCATCACTGCCGGCGTACACATCCCACACGCCACTGCCCTTGTTCACATAGAACATGGACATGGTGTGCGCATTGCCCAGGCTGTCGAACACGTCCAGCACGGTCTGCTTGCTGTAGGTCAGCGGGTCGGCGGCGTTGAACGGCGTCTTGCTCGGCAGCGGCGTGGTGGACGACAGGTTGATCTTGAAATTGGCCTCGGTGGTCTCGACCGGGGTCAGGTCGGAAGTATCGATCTTGATCGGGGTCGGTGCGCCTGACAGGATCACGCCATCCTTGTTGGCCAGGTAGCCGGTGATCGCATTGCCCTGGGCATTGGTGATGACGCCATTCTTATCGAGCAGGAACTGGCCATTGCGCGAGTACTGGACTTCGCCGCCGGGCGCCACAGTGCGGAAGAAGCCGCCGCCATTGATGGAGATATCGAGCGGGTTGTTGGTGGTCTCGATATTCCCTTGCGTGAATTGCTGCGCGATGCGCGAAATGCTCACGCCGATACCCGGATTATTGCCCGCCACGCCATTCAGGGAATTGGCATACAGGTCAGCGAATTGCGCCTGCGAGCTCTTGAAGCCCACGGTGCTCGCGTTGGCGATGTTGTTGCCGATCACGTCGAGCGACTTACCTGCGGCATTCAGGCCGCTGAGACCTTGTTGAAACATGGTATTTCCCCTATCAGGTTGGGCTTACAGAACTTGTTTGATATCGTCCATGGTCAATTGACCGATGGCTGGAACATTGAGCTTGACGCCGCCGGCGCCGGTCGACACGCTGGCCACAGTGCCGAAGGTCAGCGCCTGCACGTCCTTGACTTCCTCGCCGCCCGAGGTGCCGGTGACGCCGATGGTGTAATTGCCGTCCGGGGCGGTGGTGCCGTCGGCCAGCTTGCCGTCCCAGCCCAGCGGCAGCACGCCGGCATCGACGTCCTGCAGGGTCAGCGTATGCACCACCTTGCCGCTGGCATTGCGGATATCGATCTGCAGCGATTGCACCGGCGTTTTCAGCTCGACGCCGAACAGGCCCTTGCCTTCGGACAGCTGCATCTTGCTGCCGGCCGCCAGCACGCCATGGTTGATCAGGTTGGTCGCTGCCATCGAAGAGGAAGCCGCGTAATCGGCCTTCAGCGATTCGATGGTTTCGTTCAGCTTGTTGATGCCGGTGACGGTTTGCAGCTGCGCCAGCTGGCTGGTGACCTGGGCATTGTCCAGCGGGTTGAGCGGATCCTGGTTTTTCAGCTGCGTGATCAGCAGCGTCATGAATTTATCCTGATCGGCCGACACGCCGCTGCTGGCCGTGTTGCTGCGCGTGTTAACCGCGTTGAGCAAGGCTTGCGTCGGGGCGGGGCCGGAGGTGTTGGAGACTGCCATGATTATTGTCCGATCGTCAGGGTTTTCAGCAGCATGGTCTTGGCTGCGTTCATGGTTTCCACATTGGTCTGGTAGGAACGCGAGGCCGACAGCATATTGACCATTTCATCGACCACGTTCACGTTCGGCATCGTCACATAGCCCTTGTCGTCGGCCAGCGGGTGCTTGGGGTCGTAGACTTGCTTGAGCGGCGACGGGTCTTCCACCACCTGGCTTACCTTGACCGAGGTGGCGGCGCCATTGGCGGTCGGGGTGGCTTCGAACACGACTTGCTTGGCGCGGTAGGCTTCGCCGCTGGCGGAGGTGGCGCTGTCGGCGTTGGCCAGGTTCGATGCCACCACGTTCAGGCGCTGCGCCTGGGCGCTCATGGCCGAACCGGACACATTGAAGATGCTGAACAAGGACATTACTGGCCTCCCTGGATCGCGGCCAGCAGGCCTTTGATCTGCGAATTGATAAACGTGACGCCCGCTTCATAGCGCAGGGCATTGTCGGCAAAGTTATTGCGCTCGACGTCCATGTCGACCGTGTTGCCGTCGACCGCGCCCTGGGCCGGCGTGCGGAACAGCAGCGGCGTGCCGTCGGGCAGCGTGCTGCCGTCGTGCGGGGGGCGCGGGAAATGCTTGCCGGCCGTGGTGTTCAGCGGCTGCGGCGTGCTGGCACGCTGCATGGCGGCCTGCAGGTTGGCGGAAAAGTCGATGTCGCGCGCCTTGTAATTGGGCGTGTCGGCATTGGCAATGTTCGACGCCAGCACGGCCTGGCGCTTTTCGCGCAGGCTGAGGGCGGTTTCGTTGAACAGCAGGTAGTTGTCGAGTTTGCCTAACATGGCACTTCTCCGCTTGATGACAGGTTCGATGATACGGAGCAACGCCTTTGCTTGATCGGAAGAGAAAGGCTGGGTTTTTGCCCCTATTCCCGGCTTGCCTGCCTCGCGCGAGGGCTAAGATGTGCCCTTATGAAACATAAACTCATCACCGTCGCCCTGCTGTGGACCGCCGTTTCGGCCGGCACCGCCGCCCCGGCGCGCATGGAGCCCGACGCCCTGCGCCAGGTGGCCGAACAATTCCTGCAAGTGCAGACTGCCGGCCTACCGGGCAAGGTCACGGTCAGCGTAGGGGCGGTCGACCCGCGCCTGAACCTGGCGCCCTGCCCCGCGCCGGAAGCGTTCCTGATGCCGGGCGCGCGCGCCTGGGGCAAGACCACGGTGGGGGTGCGCTGTGCGGCCCCTTCTCCGTGGACGGTATATATTCAAAGCCAGGTATCGGTACTCGGTAACTATGTGGCTGCCGCGGTGCCGCTGGTGCAGGGCCAGGCCATCGGCGAAGCGCAGTTGGCAATGATGCAAGGCGAATTGACCGCCCTGCCCCCAGGCATTGCGACCGACAAGGCGCAACTGGTCGGCAAGACCAGCAAGCTGTCCATTTCGGCCGGCACGCCGGTGCGGGTGGACCTGGTGCAGGCCAAACCGGTGATCCTGCAGGGCCAGCTGGTCAAGCTGGTCTCCAAGGGCAACGGCTTTTCGGTGTCGGCCGAGGGCAAGGCTGCCGGCTCGGCCGCCGAAGGCCAGGTAGTGGCGGTCCGCACCGGCAATGGCCAGCAGATCAGTGGCATTGCCCGCGTGGGCGGCATGGTGGAAGTGGCATTTTGATAAGTTTTACGTCGCTAGCTAAAGTTTGGCGGCAGGCTGCCGTTAAAGACTCGTATGCCGGGGTAAAGCACTCCAACCAGACGAGGATAAAGCTGTGAAGATCAACGATACATTGAAGAACACGCCGGGCTTGCCAAGTTCGCCCGCGACGGGCTCGAACGCGCGTGGCGCGGAAAAGGCCGCCGCAGCGACGTCGACCGCACCGCAGGCAAGTACCGACAATGTGCGCCTGTCCGCGCAAGGACAGGCAATGGCGGCCAGTGGCGCCGCCGCCAGCAATGCCGTGTTCGACACCAAAAAGGTCGAACGCATCAAGATGGCGATTGCTGACGGCCAGTTCCAGGTCAACTCTGAAAAAGTGGCAGACGGTTTGCTGGAGACAGTCCGCGACCTGCTGCACGCACGTAAGCAACGCTAAGGATTTGCCATGGCCGTCGTCTCCCCGAAACACAGCCTGCAGGCTGAATTGGACAAGATCACTGAACTGCTGGCTGTGCTGAAGCAGGAGCAGCAGGATCTGGTGGCGGCCGATATCGACCATTTGACTTCGCTGACGCCGCAGAAGTCGGCGCTGGTCAATCAAATGGCGACGCTGGCGACCGCGCGCCACCAGGCGCTGGCCGAGGCAGGCTTCCCGGCGATGGAGCTGGGCATGGAGTCGTGGCTGGAGGCGCAGCATGATGATGCTGCCAATATGCTCTGGCAGCGCTTGCTGGACCAGACGCGGGAAGCGAAGGAATTGAATCGATTGAATGGGGTGCTGATCAATAAGCACCTGGGGCATACGCAAGGGGCGCTGCAGGCGTTGAGGCCGCAACAGACCACCGTTTATGGGCCGAGCGGCCTGACAACCAGCGGCACGCCTCGCCGCGGATTTATTGCGGGCTGAAACCGGTAAACCGGTGTCTGACCCGCAGGGTCAGACACCGATTTACCGGTTTTTTATAGCAGCACCCCCGCCTGCGGCATCGCCGAAATCCCAAACAACTCAATCACCAGATCCACATCAGGATCGGCATCCGTGCTGACACACAATTTGCCGGTTGCGAAATAGACCTGCCCCACCACAAACGCCTGATCCCCATCCTTCAACGGATCCGCATCGATACCAGACAAGTCGATCACCTCCCCCTCGCCGGCCCTGAAGTCGAACACAATATCCTGCCCGCCCAGGCTATCCGCACCAAAGACGAAGCTGTCAGCGCCGCTGCCACCGCGCAGCTGGTCATTGCCCGCGCCGCCTTCCCGCTGCCCACGATCCCGTTATCCAGCCAGTTGCCGATGCCTTCCCTGCTCACCTTCCGGCCCCGCAACGGTGGCAGCCATCAGCCAACGGCCATTGTCCTGCTGGAGGGTTTCCTTTGGCAGCGGCGTCGCACCGGCAGGATCGGGCATGCCGTCTGGCGTAATGCGCAGCATGGCCAGCTCCATTCCTTGCTGGGCCATGTGGGCGCCAAACAGGACCATGCTGCCATCGCTTTGCGGCAGCACTTGCACGGCGGCGTCGGGCGACCAGCCGCCGGCGCTGCCGAAATTCGTTTGCAACTTGCCGCCCATGCCGAATGCCTGGCCGGGCGTGCCATCCGCGTTCGTCGGAAACCTCTAAACCGGTAAACCGGTGTCAGACCCGAAGGGTCTGACACCTCCCGACACGCGGCCGCCGCAGACCGGTGTCTGACCCTGCGGGTCAGACACCGATTTACCGGTTTACCGGTTTTCAGGGACCAGGAATCTCCGTCACCGGATCCGGAATCCCCGACAAAATCGTCACCGCCACGCGCCGGTTGCGCGCCCGCGCCTCGGGATCGTCATTGGGCGCCACCGGCTGGTTGTCGGCATGCCCCACCGCCGTCATGCGCGAGGGTGCGATGCCGGCTTCAATGAACAGCCGCACCACGGTCCCCGCCCGCACCGCCGACAACTCCCAATTGGACGGGAACGCAGCATTCCGGATCGGCACATTATCCGTGTGCCCTTCCACCTGCACCGCATGCGGATCATCCTTGAGCAGCGTGGCCACCGCCGTCAACGCCTCGCGCGATTCGCTGGTCAAGCGCGCATCGCCCGGATTGAACAGCACGGATGCATTGATCTCGACGCTCACCCCGCGGCTATTCTGCGTCACGCGCACCTTGCCTTCCTTGACCAGCGGCGCCAGCGTGCTGGCCAGGTCTTTGGCCAGGCGCGTCATATGCTCCTTCTCGCGCTTGATCTGCTCATTGCGCTTGCGCTGCGCCGGGTTCGGGATCGGCAGGCTCTGCACCTCGGTATTGGTAGGCGGCGCGGCACCGGCGCCGCCGAAGGCATCGCCCAGCGCATCGGAAAACACCTTGTACTTGCCCAGGTTGACCGAGGACACCGCGTACATCACCACAAAGAAGGCAAACAGCAGCGTGATGAAATCCGAATAGGAAATCAGCCAGCGCTCGTGGTTCTCCGGCTCATCATCGAACTTGCGGCGGGCGCGGCGGTATTGCATGTCACGGCTCCCGCATCAGGGTCGCGATGCGTTCATCGATGACGCGGCTGAAGTCGCCGGTGGCGATATCGTAGAACACGGCCGCCGCCAATTCCTGCAGGTAGACCTGGCGCGTGACGATGGTCTTCAGCTTGTTGGCGATCGGGTAGAAGAACAGGTTGGCCAGGCCGACACCGTAAATGGTGGACACGAAGGCCACCGCAATGCCGGACCCAAGCTTGCTCGGGTCGGTCAGGTTTTCCATCACGTGGATCAGCCCCAGCACCGCGCCCAGGATGCCGATGGTCGGCGAGTAACCGGCGGCCGATTCCCAGATGCGCACGGCCTGGCGTTCCGCCGTTTCGAAGGCGGTGATTTCCATGTCCAGCATCTGGCGCATCTTGTCCGGATGGATGCCATCCACGATCATGCGCAAGCCCTTGGCGATGAACTTGTCCTTGGCGCCCAGCATGGGGCGCTCCAGCGCCAGCAGCCCGTCGCGGCGGGCCAGCATGCTCCAGTTGTTGATGTCGCGCGCCAGTTGCGCGCGGTTGTCCGGCGGCGGCTTGAAGACCCAGCGCACCATGGTCAGGCCGCGCCGCAAGGTGGGCAGGCGGCTTTGCAGCATGACCGCGCCGAACGTGCCGATCACCACGATGGCGAAGGCGGCCGGCTGCACCAAGGAGGATATCTTGCCGCCCTCCAGCCCCTGGCCGACGATGATGCCGGCCAGCGCCAGCAGTACCCCGACTACGCTGGACCAGTCCATGCCTGCTCCCGCAGCGAGGCACGCAGTCGCGCCACGGCTTGTGTATGCAATTGCGAAACCCGCGACTCGGATACGCCCATCACGGCGCCGATTTCCTTCAGGTTCAGCTCTTCTTCGTAGTAAAGGCCCATCAGCATTTTCTCGCGTGGCGGCAGCGCATCAATCGCATCGATCACAGCCTGGCGGAAGTCGGTGTCGAGCAGCGCGCGCAGCGGATCGGCATCTTCATCATGGGCATAGCGGTCGAGGAAGCTGTCGTTGCCGTCTTCCTCGTGAAAATCTTCGTAGTACACCAGCTGGTGGCCGCCGCCTTCGGACAGCATTTCCTGGTAATCGGCCAGCGACAGCTTGAGCGATTTCGCCACTTCCGACTCGGTCGGCGGGCGGCCCAGGCGTTGCTGCAGCACGGCCATCGCATTTTCAATTTTCCGCATGTCTTGCCGCATCGAACGCGGCATCCAGTCGGAAGAGCGCAATTCATCGAGCATGGCGCCGCGGATGCGCATCACCGCGTAGGTCTCGAACTGGGCGCCATGGGTTTCTTCGTAGCGGCTGATTGCGTCGAGCAAGCCGATCATGCCGGCCTGTACCAGGTCATCCACTTCCACACTGGGCGGCAATTTTGCCTTCATATGGTGGGCCAGGCGCTTGACCAACGGCATGTGCTCCGTCAGCAAGGAATCCTTGTCCACCTTCCCTTTGACCGTGTACATAAAGGTTCTAATTCTTTTCAGGCTCTAAAATGATTGCAGCTCCCCATCGCAAAACGCCCGGCCAGCTGGCGGAAGGCCACAGAAGCACCGGCCAGCGGGAAGGCGTCGACCACCGCACGACCCAGCCGGGCTGCACGCTGCAGGTATTCGTCGGCTGGAACAGACCCCATGGAAACGAGGTTGACTGCCAGGTAACGGCTTGCCGCATGTGCCATATTATCGTAAACCACCCTCGCTTCGGCCTCCGAAGCGCCGGTGACGAGGATGCCAAAGGGACGGCGGCCCAGTTCATGGTTGAGCCGCTTGATCATCATATAAGCATTCTTGATCGAGCTTGCACTGTTGGAAACCTGCACCACGATCTCGGAACTGGCCATCAGCGGTACCGGGAAGGCATGGCCGTCGAACTCGCCGTCCACCAGCACGATGCCGCTCTGGCTGGCCAGCACGCCAAAGGCCTTGGCCAGGCGGCGCCCTTCATCCGGGCCGCGGCGCGCTTCGCCGCGCGTCATCGATACCACGTTAAAGCCTTGCGGCGCGGCATGGATCACCTGGTTCAGGCCGCAGCGCTGGCGCGCTACGTCGAGCAGGCTGGCGCCGCCGTCCAGGCCGAGGCGGGAGGCCACGCCATGGGCGCTGGCGCAGGCATCGACCAGCAGCACATCGTTGCCGGCTTGCGACAGCGAGGCGCCCAGGTTCACCAGCATGGCGCCTTTATCGTCCTGCGGCGTGGCCGACAGGAAGGTGACGATGCGTGGCTTGGGGCCGGCCAGCATCCGGCGCAGGCCTTCGGCCTGGTCGAAGTCGAAGTTAGCCAATTCGTACCTCGCGCAGCATTGGGTCGTGGGCGGCACCGGCTACCAGCAGCGGCAGCTCGGCATCGCCGAATTTCGGGGCAGCCTGGCCGCCGAAGGCGCGCTCCACCAGCGCGGCCGGGTCAGCCAGGTGCAAGTCTTCCGGCACGCGCTGGCCGTTGGACGCGTAGAACAGGCGCAGCTTGTGGCGG
>CAMLRG010000105.1 GCA_946482335.1 uncultured Duganella sp.
CCGCCGATGACGAAGCGGCCGGTCGGGTTGACCAGGAACTTGGTGTCCTTGATCCATTCGGTCGGCAGCACGGGGCGGATGATCTCTTCGATCACGGCTTCTTCGATCTGCTTGTGGCTCAGTTCCGGCGCGTGCTGGGTCGACAGCACCACGGTGTCCACCGACACCGGACGGCCATTCACATAGCGCAGGGTGACCTGGGACTTGGCGTCCGGACGCAGCCATGGCAGGCGGCCATCCTTGCGCAGCTGCGACTGGCGCTCGACCAGGCGGTGCGAATAATAGATCGGTGCCGGCATCAGTTCCGGGGTTTCGTCGCAAGCGTAGCCGAACATCAGGCCCTGGTCGCCGGCGCCCTGGTCGAGGTCGATACCGGCGCCTTCATCCACGCCCTGGGCGATGTCGGGCGACTGCTTGTCGTAGGCGACCAGCACGGCGCAACCCTTGTAATCGATACCGTATTCGGTGTTGTCGTAGCCGATGCGCTTGATGGTATCGCGGGCTACTTGAATATAATCCACGTTTGCGTGCGTGGTGATCTCACCTGCCAGCACCACCAGGCCGGTATTGCACAGGGTTTCCGCGGCAACGCGGGCGCGCGGGTCCTGGGTCAGGATGGCGTCGAGAATCGCGTCGGAAATCTGGTCGGCAACCTTGTCCGGGTGGCCTTCCGAGACGGATTCAGAGGTGAAAAGGAAATCGTTGGACATCGCAAGCTCCTGAGATTGGTTCAAAAAAATATTGTCGCAAAACCAATGCAGCTTGCGACGCTTTAGCGATATTTGTATCCCGCATCGCAAGTTGTCTGTTAACTCAGCGGCTACTGCAACGTGGTATTTTACGCTTCTTAAAAAATTTTTGTGCAGAGCAACGTATAAAATGCTCTTATAACCTTATAAATGCTGTTAAGTATATTCCGCTTTTTCTCCGTGTTTCCCCTGCCGGTCCTGCATGCCCTGGGCGTCGGGCTGGGCTGGCTGGTGTACCTGCTTTCCCCTTCCTACCGGCGCCGGATGCGCGCCAATATGGCCCAGGCCGGTTTTTCGGCCCATCTGGGCAGCGCCGTCGGCGAAGCCGGCAAGGCGATTGCCGAACTGCCCTTCATCTGGTGCGCCGACCCGCAGCGGGTGACGGCGCGCGCCACCGTGGAGAACTGGGACCTGGTGCAGCAATACTTGGACGCCGGCAAGGGCATCGTGTTCCTCACGCCGCACCTGGGCTGCTTTGAAATCACGGCGCAGGAAATCGCCCACCGCACCGAGCTGATGGTGATGTACCGCCCGCCGCGCAAGGAAGCGATGAAGCCGCTGATCGAGGGCGCGCGGGCGCGCAAGAACCTGCTGTTGGCGCCGGCCAATATGGGCGGTGTGCGCATGCTGGCCAAGTTCCTGAAGAAGGGCCAGCCGATCGGCCTGCTGCCCGACCAGGTGCCGCAAGAGGGCGAAGGCGTGTGGGCCGAGTTCTTCGGCCGCAACGCCTACACCATGACCCTGCCGGCCAAGATGGCCCAGCTGGGCGATGCCGTGATCCTGATCGTGTATGCCGAGCGCCTGCCCGGCGGCAAAGGCTACGTGGTGCGCTTCGTGCCGTTCGAGGGCACGCTGGAGGGCGACGGCACGGCCCAGGCGCGCGCCATCAACGCCGCCATGGAAAAGCTGATCGCGCGCTGCCCGGCCCAGTATTACTGGAGCTATAACCGCTACAAGGTGCCGGCCGGCGTGGCTGCCCCGGGCGCCGGCGCGCAGGAGGTTGCATGAGGTTCCTGCTGGGGATGATGTGGCTGCTGCATTGGTTGCCGCTGCCGGTGCTGGGCCGACTCGGCAAGGGCGTGGGCAGCCTGCTGTTCCTCGTAATGGGGCCGCGCCGCGAAATCGCGCTGACCAACCTGCGCCTGACCATGCCGGAATTGAGCGAAGCGCAGCGCCGCGCACTGGCGCGCCAGCACTTCCAGGCCTATTCGCGCAGCGTGCTGGAACGCTCGATCCTGTGGTGGGCGCCGGAAGCGCGCCTGCGCCGGCTGATCAAGGTGGAAACCAGCGCCGGCATGGCGCCTGGCCAGATCCCGGTGGCGGAAATGACGGACAAGCCGACCGTCCTGCTGTGCCCACACTTCGTCTGCCTGGACGTGGGCGGCGCCGCCATCGCCATGGAAGCGTCGGCATCGTCAATGTACGTCGCGCAAAAGAACAAGGTGTTCGACGAGGTGCTGCGCGCCGGCCGCGCGCGCTTCAAGCCGGTCAAACTGTTCACGCGCCAGGACGGCATCAAGCCCATCCTGCGTGCACTGAAAGACAAGCTGCCCTACTTCATGCTGCCCGACATGGACTTTGGCGACAAGGATGCCGAGTTCGTGCCATTCTTCGGCGTGCCCGCCGCGACCCTGACCGCCACCGCCCGCATCGCCGCCGCCACCGGCGGCCAGGTGATGCCGGTGATCGCCACCTTCCTGCCCAATTACGCGGGCTATCGTGTGAAGTTCTATCCGGTGTGGGAGAATTACCCTGGACCCGATATGGTGGCGGCAACGCGCCGTATGAATGAATTTATTGAAGAACGCGTGCGCGAAGCGCCTGCCGAATACTTCTGGACCCACAAGCGCTTCAAGACCCGTCCGGAAGGCGAACCATCCTTCTATTCGAACAAACGATGAAACTCAAATTCACCAAGATGCACGGCGCCGGCAATGACTTCGTGGTCATCGACGCCATCAACCAGCAGATCGATTTCACCCCTGCCCAGTGGCAGGCGCTGGCCGACCGCCGCTTCGGCGTGGGGGCGGACCAGATGCTGGTGGTCGAAAAGTCCAGCGTGCCGGGCTGCGATTTCCGCTACCGCATCTTCAACAACGATGGCGGCGAAGTGGAACAGTGCGGCAATGGCGCCCGCGCCTTCGTCAAGTTCGTGGCGGAAAAGGGCTTGACCTCGGCGCGCAAGATCACGGTGGAAACCATGGCGGGCATCATTGCGCCGCGCCTGGAAGACGATGGCAGCATCACGGTCGACATGGGCGCCCCGGTGCTCGATCCGGCCCAAGTGCCGTTCGACGCGGAAGGTTTGCAGGGCCAGCCGGAAGGCCGCGAAACCCTGTGGCCGCTGGTGCTGGAACTGGGCGGTGAACGCGAGGCGGTGCAAGTGTCGGTAGTGTCGATGGGCAACCCGCATGCGGTGCAGGTGGTGGCAGACGTGGATGCGGCGCCGGTGGAACTGGTGGGGCCGCTGATCGAGCATCATCCGCGCTTCCCGAAACGCGTCAATGCGGGGTTCATGCAGCTGATGGACCGCCAGCACATCAAGCTGCGCGTGTTCGAACGCGGGGCGGGCGAGACGCTGGCTTGCGGGACGGGCGCCTGCGCGGCGGTGGTGGCGGGGATCCGGCGCGGCTTGCTCGATTCGCCGGTGCGCGTCGATGCGCGCGGCGGGCGGCTGTCGATCGCCTGGGCGGGCGAAGGGCAGCCGGTTTATCTGACCGGGCCGGCGGTCACGGTCTTTGAGGGCGAGATCGATATCTAAACTCGGTCAACCGGTAGAACGGTGTCAGACCCAAGGGTCCGACACCGACACGCGGCCGCCGCAGGCCGGTGTTCAGGCAGCGACCATCACATCCGCGCCGACCCAGCTCTTGAGCCGGTACAGGCGCTGCCGGTAATTCCCCTCCACATCGGCCCCCACCTGTTCGAACAGCCGCACGATGCGGTCCAGCTTCTGCCGCTCCGCCGCGGTACGCACCAGCACCAGCCGCCGCTTGCTGCGGCCATAGCTGGCACGGATATCCACCACCAGGCAATGGCCCTGGTCCGCCGCCTTCACATCCAGCAGCAAAGCTTCCGCCCGCGTCAACCTGAACAGCGCCGCCAGCTCGATCCGCGCCGCCAGCAAGGGCTGGCTGCTGAGCAATTCGCGCGTCAGCAGCGGCATCAGCGGATCGGCCCAGCCGGCCGGCGGCGGTGCCGGCGCAATCCGCTCCAGCGCCTGCTGCGCTTCGGCACTGCCTTGCGCCGCCGCCTTCTGCAGCCAGTACACCGCCCGCACATCGTTGTCTTCCGCGCCACGCCGCGCCCGCCAGGCATGGATGCCGCACTCCAGTTGCGCCCCGCTATGCCCCATGTCGGCCGCGCGTTCCAGGCAGGCATGGGCCTCGCTCGCGCTACGCTGGGAAAACTCGGGACGGATATAAATACGCGACATGGCGAACCAGGCATCGGCCAAACCCTGCTCGCCCGCTTGCGCCAGCCAGCGCAGCGCGCGCTTGAAGTTGACGGTGCCATTGCCCGATTCCACCCGGTCGCCCTCGCTGTTCATGCGAGCCAGGTGCAGTCCCAGCGCCAGCTGGGCATCGCGGTCGCCGCCTTGCGCCGCCAGGGTGCGCAGGCGCAGCAGCTCATCCGGGTCGGCGTCCGCGTCGGCCTCCAGGGCACGCCAGGCATCCAGGGTACTGGCCGGCGCGGCCATGCCGGGCGCCGGCGCCAGGGCTGGTGCCGGCGGCGCCGCAGCCGGCACCACAGTGGGCCGCACGGGATGGGGCGCCGACGCCGGCTCCATGCGGCGCAATTGCGCCAGCACGCGCGCTGCCCCGGGCACGCCTTCCTGCGCGGCGCGCACGAACCATTGCAAAGCCTGGGCCCGCGCGGGCTGCGCCACGTCAAAGGGGATATGGGCGCCGATCAGCCGCCAGGCTTCATCCACGCCCTGGCTTGCGGCGCGGCACAGCCAGTGCAAGGCCGTCGGCACGTTTTGTGGCAGGCTGGCCCCGCCAAAAAGGTAGAGCTTGCCCAATGCGAGTTGGGCTGCGGCGTCTCCTGACCGCGCTCCCCTGATGATCACCAGCTCTTCTCGATTCGCCATCGATCTATCCGGTTCCAAGGAATAAGCTGCCTGTCCAGTGTAGCCGGGCCGCTAGCAGGCGGCGCATGACTCCAGGACTTTTTGATATATGACAAATATGACAGGCCCAGCTTGCGGCTTCCTTACAGGACTTGCATGATCTGAGCAGGGTGGCAAGCGTTTCAAAAATACAACATCACGCACCGATTTCGACGGTTTTGACCCTTTTTAGTGCGGATAAATGACCAAGCGGCGGAATTGCGGTGCGCTCTGCACTTATCGTATCCCTATCCCCGCACCCGGTTTGACTCCTAAAAAGGAAGAACATATGAAGAAATCGTTATTGGCCCTGGCCTTGATGGGCGCCTTCAGCAGTGCTGCCTTTGCGCAATCCTCCGTCGTCATTTATGGCACGCTGGATGCCGGCATTACCAAGACCACCAAATCGGCGAACACCGCCGTGCAGGAAGCCAAACGCGACAACAACAAGCTGGGCTTCCGCGGCGTGGAAGACCTGGGCAGCGGCCTGAAAGCGCTGTTCCACCTGGAAATCCGCTTCGAGCCTGACACCGGCACCATCGAAGGCGTGTCCCGCCCCCTGTTCCAGGGCCAGAGCCGGGTCGGCCTGCAAGGTGGCTTCGGCACAGTGCGCATGGGCCGCGCACTGACGTCGCTGCAGGAAACCACGACCCAGTTCGAGCCCTGGTCGGGCATGCCGAACCAGGCCGGCTTCCAGACCGACATCATGGTGGGTGGCTACCGCGCCGCCGTGCCGGGCAGCGGTTCCGACCCGCTGGGCCAGGCCGGCAATTCCGGCAACCGCTTCGCCAACGCGCTCTGGTACAACACGCCGGTGATGAACGGCTTCCAGTTGAACGTGAATATTGGCAGCAAGGAAAACAATGGCCTTGGCGTGCCGATCATCGGCCGCGGCACCGCTGCGGCGCCGCAATATCCGGTGGGGGCGATGGCGCAGGCTTACCCGTACTCGGTCAGCGCTACTTATATGGCGCCGGGCACGACGCCAATGTGGGCGGTGTACGCGGGGTCGGAGCGGAACTCGACCGAAGTCAAGTGGCACTCGATCGGTGCTTACTTCCGCCCGATCCCGGCCCTGAAGCTGATGGCAAGCTACGGCAAGCAGGACCTGGGCCATATCATGGCGACCAACGATTCGATCTCGACCTGGATGCTGGGCGCGAACTACAACGTGGGCTCGGGCAAGTTCCTGATCGGTTATGGGCAGAAGGATCCGGATGGCCAGCTGAAGACCAAGCAGTTCTCGGTGGGCTATGAGCACAATATCTCGCCACGCACCTATCTGTATCTGGACTTGTCGCAGAAGAAGCTGCCGCTGACGGCGACGGCGACGTCGGATTCGAACCAGAATCATTATGCGTTGGGGATCCATCACAATTTCTAAACCTAAACCGGTAAACCGGGGTCAGGCCCGAAGGGCCTGACCCCCGCCAGCGCGGACGCCGCAGCTTGGTTCTGGGCCTTTGACTTTCGGCGAAGGTCAAAAACCCTGAGCCCATCACTGCGGCTTCGAGACCGTTGGGGGGTCAGGCCGTTGGGCCTGACCCCGCCTTACCGGGTTACAGATCGGTTAAAATGTCCCCGCCTGCAATATTTGACGTGACAACAATGACCGACACCCTGGATTCCACCCTCGTCGCCCAATACCTGGCCGACCATCCCCACTTCTTTGAAGAACATGCCAATCTGTTGGGTGACGTCAGGCTGTCCAGTCCCCTGACCGGCCGTGCGGTGTCGCTGCAGGAACGCCAGATGGAAGTCATGCGCGACAAGTACAAGGCGCTGGAATTGCGCTTGTCCGAACTGACCCGCCACGCGCAGGAAAACGCCACCATCGCCAACCGTTTCCACAGCTGGAACCAAACCATCCTGCAAGTGCGCAGCGATGCGGAAGTACCGCGCGCCGTGGTGCAAGGCCTGGTCGACAGCTTCCACGTGCCGGCCGCCACGCTGCGCCTGTTCAATGTGGCGCCCGCATTCGCCGACGAATGGTTCGCCAGCGGCGTGTCGGAAGATGCCCGTCTGTTCGCCAATAGCCTGCTGGCGCCCTACTGCGGCAGCAACAACGATTTCGAAGCGGTGCGCTGGCTGGACGACGCCGAGCACATCAAGTCCGCCGTCATCCTGCCGCTGCGCAAGCCAGGCAGCAAAGGCCCGGCCTTCGGCTTGCTGATCATGGGCTCGCCGGACCCTGAACGCTTCACCTCGCTGATGGCGACCGATTTCCTGGTCCATATCGGCGAAACCGCCAGCGTCGCGCTGGCGCCATTGCTGGCCTGACCCATGGGCAGCGCCGGCAAGCTGCAACAGGCCGACGCTTACCTGGCCCACCTGGCCACCCAGCGCAAGCTGTCGCGCCATACGGTGGCGGCCTATGGCCGCGACTTGCGCGAACTGGCCACCCTGTCCGACGGCAAAGCCTGGGACGACCTGACCCATTTTGACATCCGCCGCTACGCGGCCCAGCTGCACAGCCGCGGCCAGGATGCGCGCAGCATTGCGCGCAAACTGTCAGGCTGGCGCGGCTTTTATGCCTGGCTTGGCCAGCACAGCGCGCTGCCCGCCAATCCGGTGGAAGGCGTGCGCGCGCCCAAGCGCGCCAAAACCCTGCCCAAGGCGCTGTCGGTGGACGACGCGGTGCAGCTGGTGGCGCCGTCCACGCCGCGGGCCGGCTCTACGGAGCCGGCCCGGCTGTGCGACCGCGCCATGTTCGAGCTGCTGTATTCGAGCGGCTTGCGGGTCTCCGAGCTCGCCGCGCTGGACCACGAGTTCCGCAAGGCGGGTGACGGCCAGCCGGCCTCGCTGGGCTGGCTCGAACTGGCCAACGCCGAAGTGGTGGTGACCGGCAAGGGCAACAAGATGCGCCGGGTCCCGGTCGGCCATGCCGCGCTGGCCGCCCTGAACGCCTGGCTGGCGGTGCGCCCCGCGCCCAGCGATGGCAGCGGGGCCCTGTTCGTCAACGAGCGCGGCAGGCGCATCACGCCGCGCGTGGTGCAGCTGCGGCTGAAGGCCCACGGCATCCAGGCCGGCACCCCGGTGCCCGTGCATCCGCACATGCTGCGCCACTCGTTCGCCTCGCACGTGCTGCAATCGTCGGGCGATTTGCGTGCGGTGCAGGAAATGCTGGGCCACGCCAGCATCACGTCGACGCAGGTGTACACAGCCCTTGATTTCCAGCATCTTGCGCTGGTCTATGACAAGGCGCATCCAAGAGCTAAAATTAAATAGACCGGGGCTTGATCCAGCTCACGAGCCGCATTTGCCACAATAAAAAAATTTCCGGCATAATCGACCGATTCCAAATGCAGCGAGTATCACAATGGCAATGATCCCTACCACTATCCTGACCGGCTTCCTCGGCGCCGGCAAAACCACGCTGCTGAACCGCATCCTGCGGGAAGAGCACGGCATGAAGATTGCCGTGATCGAAAATGAGTTCGGCCAGGAAAATATCGACAACGAAATCCTGGTGCAGGAATCGCGCGAGCAAATCGTCGAAATGAATAACGGCTGCATTTGCTGCACCGTGCGCGGCGACCTGATCGTCGGCTTGAGCGACCTGGCCAAGCGCCGCGCCGCGGGTGAAATCCAGTTCGACCGCGTGGTGATCGAAACCACCGGCCTCGCCAATCCGGGCCCGGTAGCCCAGACCTTCTTCATCGACGAGGAAGTGGGCGCCAACTATTTGCTCGACGCCGTGGTCACGGTGGTCGATGCGCGCCACGCCATGCAGCAGCTGGACGAACACGAAGAAGCGCAGCGTCAGGTCGGTTTTGCCGACAAGATCCTGCTGTCCAAGACCGACCTGGTGGACGCCGCCGCCGTCGACGCGCTGACCGCGCGCCTGAAGCGCATCAACCCGCGCGCCCCGATCAGCCGCTCCGATTTCGGCAAGGCCCCGCTGAGCGAAGTGCTGGACTTGCGCGGCTTCAACCTCAATGAAAAGCTGGAAATCGACCCCGACTTCCTGGCCGAGGAAGAGCACGACCACGACCACGATCATGCGCATTGCGGCCACGACCACGAACACGACGAGCACTGCGGCCACGAACACCACCATCACGACCACCACCACGCCCATCACACCGACGATATCGCGGCCTTCGTGTTCAAAAGCGAACGCCCGTTCGACCCAGCCAAGCTGGACGAATTCCTGGGCGGTCTCGTTGATGTGTACGGTCCTCGCATGTTGCGTTACAAAGGCGTATTGTTGATGCAGGGCGCAGAAAGGAAGGTCGTATTCCAGGGCGTGCACCAGCTGATGGGCAGCGACCTGGGCGCAAAATGGGGCGAAAACGAGACACGCGCCAGCAAAATGGTGTTTATTGGCAAAAATCTGCCGAAAGACATCTTTATTACTGGCCTTGAACAATGTTTGGTATAAACTAAGGCGTTTTTTTTGACGCCACCCAAGCTGCAATTTGAAAACTCTGTCGTATCGAAGGTAAGCGAAGTCATGACAAAAGCAAATAAATCGACCCCCGCCGCGGAAGTCCTGCTCACCGAAGAAGAAATTCTGAAGATGAGCGACAAGGACTATATGAACCCGGCCCAGATGGCGTTTTTCAAGAACAAGCTGCAAAACCTTGAAAAAGAATTGCTGAAGAACGCTGGCGAAACCACTGAACACCTGCGCGAAACCGTGCTGGTGCCGGACCCCGCCGACCGCGCCACCATCGAAGAGGAGCACGCACTGGAACTGCGTACCCGTGACCGCGAACGCAAGCTGCTGAAGAAAGTCCAGCAATCGATCGCCGCCATCGACAATGGCGACTACGGCTATTGTGAGGAAACCGGCGAGCCGATCGGCATCCCGCGCCTGATCGCCCGCCCAACGGCGACCCTGTCGCTGGAGGCACAGCAGCGCCGCGAGCTGAAGCAGAAGCTGTACGGCGACTGAACGGCAACCAGGAAAGAAGAAGGCACGCTGCGGCGTGCTTTTTTCTTGCCTCATCTCCTACGGGACGCCCTTATTTTTTTCCCTTGGGCTACACTAGTGATCCTATGGGACTGTTCTCCATTTTCAAAAAAGGCAAGGTTGACGAAGCCATCGTCGAAGACGATGACACCGAGACCGCACGCCTGGCAGCGAACAGCGAACTGGAACGCCAACGTGCGCAATCCGATTTGCAGCGTGAAATTGCGCGCGCCACCGCCATGAAGATCGACGCCATCGAGGCGGCGATGGCGGCCGACATCTTCAACGAGCCCGAACCAGCCTGGGCCCGCCGGCCGCGCCCCTTGCAAGCGGTCGCCGCCAGCAATGACGGCGCGACCCTGCCCCTGCTGGACCAATACACCACCGAACTGCTGGGCGATGAGGACGTGCCGCTGGAGGCGGCCGCCGCCGAAAGCGCGCCGGTGGTGGAAGAAATCGCCATCCTGTATTCGAACGGCCAGTCCGAAGTGGCGGAGCAAATGCTGCTGGGCAGCCTGGCCGAAGCGTCACAGGACCGCACGGTGTGGTGGATGCTGTTCGACCTGTACCAGCTCATGGGCAAGCAGGAAGCCTTTGAGAATGTGTCGATCGACTACGCCAGCAAATACGAAACTTCGCCGCCTTCCTGGACACCGCCAGCCAGTGTGGCCCATAGCGCCCCGGCGGCGGCCGGTGCCTATTCCGGCGTGGCCCCGACGCTGGGGCTGGCCGGTACGCTGAATGCGTCCATCGCGCCCCAGCTGGAGCGCCTGGAGGGCATGAACCAGACACTGCCGCTGCGCCTGGACTTTTCGCGCGTCAACGGTGTCGATCCGGAGGGGTGCGCCCTGCTGTTGGCGGCGCTGAAAAAAGCCCAGGGCGGCGACCGCGAGCTGATGGTGGTGGGTGCCACCGAGCTGGCCGACCAGGTGCGCGCCATCCTGCAGATCGGCAACCGCGATGGCGGCGAGGCGCCGTGGCTGCTCTACCTCGAGCTGCTGCGCCTGCTGAACCGGGAGAAGGAATTCGAAGAATCGTCGATGGATTATTGCGTGACCTTCGAAGTGTCCCCGCCCCCCTTCGTGGCGCCGAAAAAGGTGGCCAATGCGCCGCGCCAGGCGACGGCGGCGGCGTCCGACCGCTTCATGCTGCCGGCGGTGATCGAGGGTGATATCGGGAGCTTGCTGGGCGCGATCGACGCCTATGCGGGACAGTATCCGGCCCTGGTGTTCGACTGCGGACGTCTGGCGCGCATGGAATTCGGGGCGGCCAGCGCCCTGCACGCCAAAATCCTGGAATTGTCGGCGGGCGAGCGGCGCATCGAATTCCGCGACTTGAACCATCTTGTCGCGGCGTTGATGCGCTTGCTGGGCTATGCTGATATTGCGCGGCTGTTCCCGCATAAGTACTAAAAACCGGTGAGGCGGGTCAGGCCCTTAGGGCCTGACCCCGGTTTACCGGTTTTACCGGTTCTCCAAAGTTTGAAAGCTTGCAAAGAGCCAATCGACCCCCATTTACCAGGTTAATCCCAATACAAAGGCATTAACACATGGAACAATTTCACGGCACCACCATCCTGTGCGTGCGGCGCGGCAACGATGTCGCGATCGGCGGCGATGGCCAGGTCACCCTCGGCAACATCGTGATGAAAGGCACCGCCCGCAAGGTGCGCAAGCTGTACCAGAACAAGGTGCTGTGCGGCTTTGCCGGCGGCACGGCCGACGCCTTCACCCTGCTCGACCGTTTCGAAGCCAAGCTGGAGAAACACCAGGGCAACCTGCTGCGCGCCTCGGTTGAAATGGCCAAGGATTGGCGTACCGACCGCGTGCTGCGGCGCCTGGAAGCGATGCTGCTGGTGGCCGACAAGGAATCCACCCTGGTCATCACCGGCAACGGCGACGTGCTGGAACCGGAAGGCGGCATCGGCGCCATCGGCTCCGGTGGTAGTTACGCCCAGTCGGCCGCCAAGGCCCTGATCGAAAATACCGACCTGTCGCCGGTCGACGTCGTGAAAAAATCGCTGACCATCGCCGGCGAACTGTGCATCTACACCAACCTGAACCACATCATCGAGACCCTGGACCCAGC
Organism: uncultured Duganella sp.; assembly: GCA_946482335.1. The sequence goes on from CAMLRG010000105.1 coordinate 11,867, forward strand.
ATGAACATGACCCCTCAAGAAATCGTCGGCGAACTGGACAAGCATGTGGTCGGCCAGGGCAAGGCCAAGAAGGCCGTCGCCATCGCGCTGCGCAACCGCTGGCGCCGCCAGCAGGTGGAAGAGCCGCTGCGCCATGAAATCACGCCGAAGAACATCCTGATGATCGGCCCGACCGGCGTCGGCAAGACCGAAATCGCGCGCCGCCTGGCCAAGCTGGCCGATGCGCCCTTCATCAAGGTGGAAGCGACCAAGTTCACCGAAGTCGGTTACGTCGGCCGCGACGTCGACACCATCATCCGCGACCTGATCGATATCGGCGTCAAGCAGACCCGCCAGTCGGAAATGGCCAAGGTGCGCGCGCGCGCCGAAGATGCGGCGGAGGACCGTATCCTCGACATCCTGCTGCCGCCGCCGCGCGACTTCGGATTCGCCACCACGCCGGCGGAACCGCGCGCCGACGATGCCACGCGCCAGACTTTCCGCAAGCGCTTGCGCCAGGGGGAGCTGGACGACAAGGAAATCGAGATCGAACTGGCCGAGCAAAGCCCGACCATGGAAATCATGGCGCCGCCGGGCATGGAAGAAATGACGGAGCAGATCAAGTCCATGTTCTCGGGCATGGGCAGCGGCCGCAAGAAGGCGCGCAAGATCAAGATCAAGGAAGCCATGAAGCTGCTGCTGGACGAGGAAGCGGCCAAGCTGGTCAACGAGGACGAGATGAAGAAGAAGGCGCTCGTCAACGTCGAGCAGAACGGCATCGTGTTCCTGGACGAGGTGGACAAGATCGCTTCGCGCTCGGAAGTGGGCGGCGCCGACGTGTCGCGTGCGGGCGTGCAGCGCGACCTGCTGCCGCTGGTGGAAGGCACCACGGTCAACACCAAGTACGGCATGGTGCGCACCGACCATATCCTGTTCATCGCGTCGGGCGCTTTCCACCTGTCCAAGCCGTCGGACCTGATCCCTGAGCTGCAGGGGCGCTTCCCGATCCGCGTGGAACTGGAATCGCTGTCGATCGCCGATTTCGAGCGTATCCTGACCAGTACGGATGCCTGCCTGACCAAGCAGTACGAGGCCTTGCTGGCCACCGAAGGCGTGCACCTGGACTTTGCGCCGGAGGGTATCACCCGCCTGGCGGAGATTGCCTTCCAGGTCAACGAGCGCACCGAGAATATCGGCGCGCGCCGCTTGTACACGGTGATGGAAAAGCTGCTGGAAGAGATCTCCTATTCGGCGACTGAAGCCGGAGACAAGAGCGTCACCATCGATGCGGCGTACGTGAACCAGCGGCTGGATGCGCTGTCGGTCAATGAAGATTTGTCGCGTTATGTACTGTAATGGCTAACAAGCAACTGGCGACCCGGCAGAAGATGCGGATCCGCGTCGAGCCTTCGCAGCACTTTGGCAAGCCGCGCAATCCGATTGCGGCGCTGGCCAAGGCGCGTGCGGCGGGGGCGCATGACAAGAACCGCACGACTGCGGAGCGCCAGGCCGGCAAGAAGCTGATCGACAAGAAGCTGCGCGGGGATGACGACGAAAACCGTTAAAACCGGTAAACCGGGTCAGGCCCTAGGGCCTGACCCCGTCTGAGCAGCCGGCGCGGGCCCGCAGCGCTTGCGTAGACAGGGGTCTGACCCTGTGGGTCAGACCCCGCCCTACCGGTTTCACCAAACCGGCCCCAGGAACAAATACAAAGTCTGCTCCCCCTCCCGCGTCGCCCCCGCCCCCAGGAACAGCGGCCCAAACCGCGTCTCCACCGACAAGAACGCACTCCCCGCCTGCTGCAAAGCCCGCCCCTTGGCATCGGACGCCCGGTCGAAGCCACCGCCCGCCTCCAGCGAGAACCCGGCCCGCATGGTGCCGCCGAAAGCACTCGGCAGCGAAGCGATGCGCCGCGCCAGCACCACGCGGCCCAGCATCATGGTCGGCTCCTGGATCGAATTGGTCGGCGTCCCCGACAGCCGCAGGAAGCCGCCCAGCGCCACCGGCGATGCGCCGGCCTGCGCCTTGGCCCATTCCAGCGAAAGGTGTCCGGCCCAGTTATCGACGCGGAACGCCTGCAGCACCGTGGCGCCCCAGTTCGATGCCGCGGTGCCGACACCCTGGCCGCTGCCGGGCGTACGTTCGCGCCCGATCGTCAGCAGCGTGCCACGGGTCGGAAAGGCCAGCGAGTCCAGCGTATCGACCCGGAAGCGCGCAAACCTGGTGGTGTCATAGGCACGCTGTATCAGCGCGCCCGGCATTTCGGGGATCAGCGGCCGCACCGAATACGCCTGGCGCGCGACGCCGATCGAGAATTCGCCCCAATTGCCGAATTGCCGCCCGACCGCGAACGATGCCGCACGCGCGCTATAGGAAACGCGCGCCAGGCGGCGCGTGTCCTGGAAAATATCGCCCGCGATCTTGCCGATCTGCGCCGAGGGCATGACGAACCATTGCGCGCCCGCGCCCAGCGGCTGCCACCACTGGACGCCGATGCCGCGCTCATTGCCCAGCCGCCCTTCGGTGCGCAATTCGCCGCCCCAGGCATTGAGCGCGGAGCGTACGTGCATCACCTTGATGGCGAAGTCGTTTGAGTCGCGGAAGTCGCTGGTCAGCTCCAGGCCGACGCGCATGCGGCTGCGCGCCCATTCCGCTTCCGTGGCGCGGATGGTCACGGTGCGCTCGCCGTCGACGTCGTCGATGTCGGTTTCCACGCGCGCCATGTCGCCGCGGCCGTACAGCGCGACGGCGGCTTGCCGCACCTGTTCGCGCGTCGTCGGCTGGCCGGGCTCCAGGCCCGATTGCCTGACCAGCACTTCGGGGTTCACGTCACGCGTGCCCTGGATCTGTACCTTGGCCAGCTTGACCGGGCGGTCGGCGTCGAGCGGCGTCGCCAGCCGCAGGCTTTCCATGCTGATGTAATCGCGCTCCGGCAGGGCTAGCGCGGCCAGGCGCGGCGCCAGTTCGCGCGCGGCGGCTTCGCCGGCGGCCATGGCTTTGTCCCAGGTGGAGAAATCGAGGAAGCTGATGCCGTCCAGTTTCGGGGCGATCAGCACGTCGTCCTTGCGCAATTCGCTGAGGGAACGCTGCACGTTCTGCTCGGTCAGGATTTGCAGCATCTGGTTGGCCACGCCGAGCGCACTGCCCAGGTCCTTTTCCGGCGCCAGCGTGGTGCCGACGTTGACGGCGATGACCACGTCGGCGCCCATGGCGCGCGCCATGTCGACCGGCAGGTTGCGCACCAGGCCCCCATCGACCACCAGGTGGTCCTTGATGCGCACCGGGGCGAAAACGCCGGGCACGGCGAGCGAGGCACGCATGGTCTGGAACAGGGGAGTGTTGTCGAGCACCACCAGCTCGCCGGTCAGCAGGTCGGAAGCGACGGAGCGGAACGGCAGCGGCAGCTGGCTGACCGGCAGGTCGCGCGTGCCGGGGGGCAGCAGGCGTTGCAGGGCCATTTCGAGCGCGGCATTGCCGGCGGCGGCGGGCGGGCCTTGCACGCCTTTCAGGCTGACGCCGAACTCGATGCGGGAGGGCAGCTGGATGTCTTCGTCGCGGCGGCGGAAGTGCAGCTCGTCGCGTGCGGGACGGTCGGCCACCACGCTGTCCCAGTCGGTGGTGGCGGCCATTTTTTCCAGGTCTTTCAGGGAGGCGCCGGCGGCCCAGGCGCCGCCGATGACGCTGCCCATGCTGGTGCCGACCACGATGTCGATCGGGATGCGCATTTCCTGCAGGGCGCGCAGGACGCCGACGTGGGCGAAGCCCCTGGCGCCGCCGCCGCTCAGGACCAGGGCGACGCGCGGTCTGGCTGAAACCGGTAAACCGGGGTCAGACCCAAGGGTCTGCCCCCCGGCCTGCGGCGACTGCGTGGCTGGGGTCTGACCCTTGGGTCTGACCCCGTCTTGCCGGTTTTCGCCGGCGCAGGCAAGACCCGCGCAGAACGCGAGGATCAGTACAACCAGCCTCATCGCGCTTGCGGCGCCCCACCCGTCGGCTGTGCGGAATGCGTCGGCGGCTGCGCCGGCGCCATCTGCACCGGCGGCGGCGGTGGCGCCGCGGGCGGCTGCGCCGGCATCATCTGTTGCGGCTGCGGCAGCGGCACCGGCGGCGGTTCCTGCGGTCCCACCGCGCCCCCTACCGGCGGCATGATCCCGCCCGAAGAACTGACACCCTGGTCGCTCGGCAAGTCCAGGCGCTTCTGCACCCCGCCCTCCATCAGCACCACATGGCGCGCCTGCACTTCCTTCACGCTGACGCCCGGCACCAGTTCCGAACCGACCGGATACGCCTTGGCCGGCTGCCCGTCGGCGGAAATGATCGCCACGCTGCCGCGCCCGCGGGTATCGGCCACCACGCCGCGCAACTGGTAATTGCTGGCCACCGCCACCGCGGTATTGCCGCCGAACAGCCCGCGCGCCGCGTCCATGTTCGCTTCCGGCAGCTGCACCACCGGCACCGCCGCAATCGGGCGCTGCTTCGGCTTGAACAGCTGCATGCCCCAGTAGGCCAGCGAGGCGGACAGCACCGCCACGGCGGCCACACTGCAGATCAAAGGCAAACGTTTCAATTCAATTCTCCAGGTTCAGCGCACCAGCTGGTTGATTTCGATGATCGGCATCAGCACGGCCAGCACGATCAGCAGCACCACCACGCCCATCGCCAGGATCAGCATCGGTTCCAGCAGGCCGGCAATGGTCAGCGTGCGGCGCTCCAGGTCCGCTTCCTGCGCGCTGGCGGCGCGGTCCAGCATGGCGGGCAGTTCGCCGGTGATTTCGCCGGCGCGGATCATGTGGATCAGCATCGGCGGGAAGTGTTTTTGCGCGGACAATGAGCGCGCCAGGCTGGCGCCCTCGCGCACGGAATCGCTGGCCTGTTCCACCAGCTGGCGCATGGCCACGTTGGACAGCGTATCGCGGCTGGTTTCCAGCGCGCGCAGGATGGGTACGCCGGAGCCGGTGGTGATCGCCAGCGTGCTGGCAAAGCGCGACGTATTCAGGCTGCGCTCGAACTTGCCGTACAGCGGCGCGGTGAGCAGCCAGGTGTGCCAGCGCAGCTTGACGTCGGGGTTCTGCAGCATCTTGCGGATCATGAAGCCCGCCGCGATGGCGATGCCCAGCACGATGAAGCCGTAATTGCGCACGAAGTCCGAAATGGCCAGCATGATCACGGTCAGCAACGGCAGCTTCTGCTTGGTATTGGCAAACACCGACACGATCTGCGGCACCACGTAGGTGAGCAGGAAGATCACGATCAGGAAGGCCACCACGGTCACGATGGCCGGATAGGTGAAGGCCAGTTTGACCTTCTGCACCAGCGCGTTACGGCGCTCGATGTAATCGGCAAGGCGCGACAGCACGCGCGACAGCTGGCCGATCTGCTCGCCCGACGCCACCAGGGCGCGGTAGATTTCCTGGAAATCGCGCGGATGGCGCGACAGGGCGTCCGACATCGAAGCGCCGCCCATCACTTCCGAGCGGATCGACGCCACCAGGTCGCGCACGTAGGGGCGTTCGGCCTGCTCCAGCAGGGCGGTGAACGCTTGTTCCAGCGGCAGGCCCGCTTCCAGCAGGCTGGCCAGCTGGCGCGTGAACAGCGCCAGTTCGGTGGTGCTCAGTTTTTCGCCGAAGCCGCGGCGCGAGGTGGCGCCGCTGGCGTCGACCTGGGCCGAGATGGCGTCGACCTTGATCGGCACCAGCCCCTGCGAGCGCAGGTCGGCGCGGGCGGAACGGGCGCTGTCGGCATTGACCACGCCCTTCTTGCTGGCGCCCGCCGCATCGACGGCTTCATATCGGAAGGCCGGCATCGCTTAATCCTTCGTCACGCGCAGCAGTTCGGCCGGCGTGGTCACACCCTGCTGCAGCCAGCGTTCGCCGTCTTCGCGCATGGTGGTCATGCCGTGCTGCTGGGCGGTCACGCGGATTTCCGCTTCCGAGGTGCGGTCGTGGATCTGGGCGCGGATGTGTTCATCCGTCTGCAGCAGCTCGTAGATGCCGACGCGGCCCTGGTAGCCGGTATGGCCGCAATGTTCGCAGCCCACGGCTTTCCACTGCGTGCCGTCGAAAGTCTTGCAGCTCGGGCACAGCTTGCGCACCAGGCGCTGGGCCAGTACGCCGAGCAGGGACGAGGACAGCAGGAACGGTTCGATCCCCATGTCCAGCAGGCGGGTGACGGCAGCGGCGGCATCGTTGGTGTGCAGCGTGGCCAGCACCAGGTGGCCGGTCAGCGATGCCTGCACCGCGATCTGCGCGGTTTCCAGGTCGCGGATCTCGCCGATCATGATCACGTCCGGGTCCTGGCGCAGGATGGCGCGCAAGGCCTTGGCGAAGGTCATGTCGATGCGCGCGTTGACCTGGGTCTGGCCGACGCCGTGCAGGTCGTATTCGACCGGGTCCTCCACCGTCATGATGTTGGTGGACGTGTTGTTCAGCATCGACAGCGCGGCGTACA
>CAMLRG010000106.1 GCA_946482335.1 uncultured Duganella sp.
CGGGCTCCGTTCGTCTGGTTGACGCGAGAGCCTATGGTTGCATGCGTAAGAAATGGCGACGTTGATCTTTGGCAAAAGGTCGAGAGAAGGGTGCGGGCGCCGGCGCGGCGATTTGACCAATCCGGCGCGCCGGCCAAGGCCAGGTGGCCAAGCCGGCGCGCATCAATGCATCAAGGTTGCGAAGCTTTGGCCAGGGTGCCGCTCAGTGTGCCCTTCATGCCGTAGTAGCCGAGCGAGGAGTAGTTCGAGAAGCCATTGGCCGGAGTTCCTTCGGCGCCACCGCGGATCACCAACCGGTAAGAGCCCGCCGGCAAAGCCAGGTTGGCGAATTCGGCGGAGCGGTGCACGTCGAGGTTGCTGTGCGCGACCGCTACGTTGGCGGAGTTGTAAATTGTTGCGTCGACGTCCAGCATCCGCAAGTACTCGAGCGGATCGATGCGGAGGTTCAGCGTGCCGGTCGTAGCGAGCGTGAACGTGAAGGTATCCGTATCGCTGGTGCGTTCGATCTGGCCGAAGTTGCTGGCTGCGTCGATGACGCCGTTTGCGCCGAAGGCAATCGGCTTCGACGTGGCGTTGTCGTCGGCCATGTAAGGCACGGATTCTTCCACGTTCATGATGTTGAGGTCATCTTCGAAGTTGGTGGCGCTGGTGTATTCGCCTTTGCTCCAGGTGAAGAGCTGGTTCGCCCAGCTGGCGCCATACCAGTAATTGCCCATGATGGGGCCCCACTGGTAGGCGGGAATGCCTTCGAAGTACTCGCCGCCCGGCTCGCCGCGGTCGTGGTTCATGCCCATCTGATGTCCCACTTCGTGCGCGCCGGTCATGCCGATGCCGTAGCCGTAATCGAATCCGGTGGCGGGATTGCGGAACAGCGTACCAGCCGACGTAGTGCCGAAGGAGTGCAGTGGCGCGTACGAACGGCCGTCGCGGTTGACGAAGTTGATCACGCCGGTGCGCAGGATGTTGGCGGCCTTGGCGGCGTTGTAGACATTGACGTTGGTCGTAACGTTCATGTTCAGCATGGAGAACTGGTCGGCGATCGATTGCCAGGCGCGGTACATCTGTTCCTTGGTCACGCCATTCAGCGGTTCGCCGTTGCGCGTCACCTTGGAGACGTTCAGGTAGAACACCCAGGGGCTGCCTGGTTTGCTTTGCAGGGTGAGGATGTTTTCACCCTTGTAGGGACCGATGTGGACTGCCTGGCGGTTCGCCATCGGGCTGTAGACTGGGTGGATGACGGCTGCGGCGGCGATCATTTCTTGCGTGCGTTTGTCCCGAAATTCGGGGTCGAGGTCGGGAACGATTTTCTTGATGGGTACCTCGCTCAACATCACCTTGCCGGAAGGGTTGGTGGTGAACTCGTAGGCTTTCATCGTGTCGTAGTTGAGCAGGTAACCGTAAAGCTTCTTGCCTTTCCCCTTGAGGACAAAGGTGGAATTTGGCGTGTCGAGCGCAGTACCCGAGATGGACAGCGCGCCGTCTTTCTCGAAGTAGTCGGTAATCTTGGCGGCGACCAGTGCGCCGGCAACGGAGTGCGCAACCATCGAGCGGGAGTTCGCGTGCTGTGCGGCGAAGCTCTTTTTCACCGATTCGACGGTGCCGATTTCTATGCTGTTTGTGGAGGGTGCTTCTTGTGCCAATGCGACGGTGGAGAACAGCGTGGCCAGGACAATTGTTAGTGTTTTACGTGTGGACATATCGCTTCCCAAAAGGTTTTCCCTGCAAGGGCTGCAGGAACCATCCGGCGTTGTCGAACCGGATGAGAAACGCTAACACGCCGGGGGTGAAATACTTTTGCCGGATTGGCGGGGCGTGGGCTGCAAATCGGCACAAGGCCGCAACGGTTCTCAGTTGAGGGGCCTGGTGCCGATGCGTGTTGCGGCCCGGAGCAGGATCCGGCCGTCTCCGTTGGCGATGCGGACTTGGGCGAAGCGGTTCTCGCGCAGTTTGTCGGCCAGGCAGATGGCTGATATTTCGGCGAGTACGTGGATGCTGTGTCCGCGCAGGCCCGCTTCGTCGACGACTACCGTGAATTCGGTGCCGTGCATGTGGACGCGGCCCATGGGGTGTTCCAGCCAGGCAGTGGATGGTTTCGTAATCAGGTCTTTCATGCTGTCGGCGTAGTGGCAGCCGTGCAGCTCAAACGCTTTGCGCAGGATCTGCAGCGTCACGCGCTCCTCATATAGAGCCTCGCAGAGTTGGCTGGGTTCCGCGAGCCGCGCCGGCTGGGTGGGGCCGTGGCGGAATTGCACGGGGAACCCGGCGACGAATGCTTCGGCCGTCAGCGTGGCGTCGCGGTGCGGAGGGTGGTTGTTGGTGCAGGTCAGCTGCGCGAGGATGGTGCCGGCCTCGAGTTGGACCGGGCGCTGCTCGCGGTCCACGAAGCTGATGGCGCAGCCTTCCTGTTCGTCCAGCTGCCAGTAAGAGCCGTGCGCGTCGTGGGACAGGCCATGGAAGGGCATGACGACGTCCTCGCCGCTCCAGGCCTTCAACACGACCGTGTCGATGCTGTAGATTTCGCAGCCATCGTGGGCTGGCGTTACGGGATAAGGCCCCGTTCGGCCATCGGTGCGGATCGGTGCAGCGGCTTCTGGGAAGAGGCTGACGACGGGCGTACATCCAAGTTGCACGCTTTCGGCAGTGACCTGACCGAGCACTTCGGCGCGGCCGGGCAGGACGACATGCAGGGTGATGCGCTGGCACTTCGGCGGGCAAGCTGCTGCGATGGCTTGCAGGTCGAGGTCGACGAAGCCGAACATTTCGGGCAGGTGGAAGAATTCCGCCATGAGACGCGCACTTTGCGGGCCGGGGCGAACCGGGAGGAGCGGTTCCCGCGGGCTTGCGCTGAAGGGCCTTCCGGGCAGGGTGCACCAGGTGCCGCCAGCTTCAAGGCAAACGCACAGGCTGTGGGCGAGGATGGCGTCGAGCAGTGCAGCGCGCAGCGCCGGCTCACCATCGAAGAACATCCGGAGATTGCCGAGGGGCGGCTGGTCGAAGCCAGCGCTGCTGGCTGTGGTTTCGAGGCTGATGGCCAGGGTGGACGTGGATTCGCTGGGGAGGCGCAGCGTTGATGGCAGGTCGATGGTGGACCGGCACCTTGCCTCGGCGACGGCGATGGGTGCGACGGACGTTTCGTATGCCGTGGCGAACCTGCTCAAGCCGGAGCGGAGGATTGTGCCGCGCGGCAGGCGGGTGACGGTGCTGATTTCATTCAGGCGGGTGCCGGATGTGTCGACCTGGACGATCCCGCAGGCCGGCATCGGCCGCAGGTAGTGCGGTTGCAGCGTCTGCAGCAAGCCACGGTGGAACTCGCTGCGGCCTTCCTCGATCCGCTGCTGCATGCTGGCGTTGAGCAGGGCGACCGATTGGAACAGGCGTTCTACTTCGGGATCGGTACTGGCATCCGGACCCAGTTCCAGCGCGGCCGCGGTGTCGGGGTGGCTGTCCGCAAACTGGCGCGCGGCTTCGCGCAAGCGGCCCAGCTCTCGCTCGTAATGGTGCAGGAGCTTGTCCATGATTAGCTATGGCGCAGGTGCACGTTGATCTTGAAACCAACTTCGCGTTCGAAACGGCGAAGGCGGTAGATCCAGAGGTAGGCGTGCACCGCCATGCGGGAGATGGCGTGCATGGCCATCGGCGTGGTGACCAGCGCGCAGATCGCCAGGCTGCTGCTGGACTTATCGTAGGCGACGTCCGCGCCGAGGATCGGCGCTCCGGCCGCGATTGCGGCGACCATGGACCAGCCGTCGATGCGGGAGGGCTGGATGGCGTGGCGGCCAATGTGGTTCAGCAGGCCGCTGATGGAGTCGGCGGTGATGGTGTCGCTTTTCAGCCGGTCGGCGAGGAACAGTTCGAAGCGCCGGCCAGTGTCGACGTCGGCGCCCGTGCTCAGGATGCGCAAGCCGGCGAGCATGGCCGCTGCGAGCAGGGTGATTGCGATGACGGTTTGCCAGGCCGGGGCGGGTAGCGCGTAGGCCGCCAGCACGATGACGGGGGCGACCAACATGGCAAGCGGCACCAGGTAGATGAAGACCAGGGTGACGATGGCGATATGCATCAGCCGCTCGGGGTTGCCGTGCCTGGCGAGCCGCCACAGGTAGAACACGCCGGCGAAATGGGCGAGCGTGAGGGCGAGCTGCGCGCGCATGCCGGTCCGGTTCAGACAGATCGGCAGGGAGAACAGGCAAAGCAGCAGGATGGATGTGCCCCATACCACGGCGGAGATGTGCCAGAGGTTGGGGCCTGCCTGCACTGCGGGTCGTGGAGTGCGCATGTGATCACCATTAGTCGGGCCTTGACCTGCTAATGGTGTCACTCAAGAGTTTGCCGGCCTTTGAGATGAAGCAAAGGTGTGGCGAGCTGCGCTGTGGCAACTACATCAGGACAGGATATCGCTCCAGATATTCTGGGCCCAGCTATTGGCGTAATGGCCTTCAAGTTCGGTCGGGCCGGGGCTGACGCCGCCGCTGCCAGGGACGACCAGCAGCGTCTTTTTCTCGGCGTTGTAGGCGTGCACGCTGGTGACGTGGATCACGTCCTTGTCGCTCACATAGCTGTAGCAGGTGTTGGTCAGCATGGGGGCTTGCTCGGGTAGGCGGCCGTGCAGGAGATCCACTACCGCTGCCGCACAGACCTTGGCGTGCTGGTTGGCCATGTGGCCGGATTTCGGCATCAGTGGCGAGACCTGGATGGCGTCGCCGATCACGTGGATATTCTTCGCCTGCGTGGATTCGAAGGTGATGAAGTCCACTTCGCACCAGCGCTTGTTCATGTTGGCGAGGCCGGTCTGCGCGGCGATGGCGCCGGCACGGTGCGGCGGGACGACATTCAGCACGTCTGCCTTCACCTTGTCGCCCAGTTCGGAGACCGCGGTGCGGGCGGCAACGTCCACGTCCACCGTTTTGAAGCTGGGCCGGTATTCGATGATGCCGGCGTAGCGTTCTTTCCAGACCTTCTTGAACAGCGGCCCTTTGCTGACCACGTCCTCGTTGGCGTCGAGCAGCAGCACTTTGGACTTCGGCTTGTGCTGGCTGAAGTAGTGGGCGATCTGGCACACGCGCTCGTACGGCCCGGGCGGGCAGCGGTATGGCGCCGGCGGGACGGTCATCGCGAATACGCCGCCGTCTTGCATGGCTTCGAGCTGGGCGCGCAGGTCGCTCGTCTGCGGGCCGGCTTTCCAGGCGTGCAGGATCTTGTCCTGGGCGCCAGCCACGCCCATGCCGGGCAGCTCCTGCCACAGGAATTCGATGCCGGGGCTGAGGATCAGGCGGTCGTAGCCGAGCACTTCCCCGCTGAGCAGCTTGACGGTGCGCTTTTCAGGATCGATGCTGGAGGCGCTGTCGTGCACCACCTTCACGCCGTGCTTGCGCTGCAGGTTGTCGTAGCTGCGGGTGAGGTCTTGCAGCTTGCGCGAGCCGCCCAGCACGAGGTTCGACAGCGGACAGCTGACAAAGTTGGCGTCCGGTTCCACCAGCGTCACGTCGATGCTGCCCTGGCTCCACAAGCGCACGTACTTCGCGGCAGTGGCGCCGCCATAACCACCGCCGATCACCACCACATGCGGGCGCGCCTGGCCGCCGATGCTGGCGCAACCCGTCGTGGCGGTCAGTATTGCTGCGGCCTGGATGAAGGTTCGTCGGTCCATATCGCCTCCTTATTGAACTGAAAGGGATGCCGCCGCATAGTTAATGCGGTCGCGGCCTTCATGTTTCGAACGGTACAGGGCTTCGTCGGCAAGGCGCAGCAATTCGGTCGCTCCGTCGGGCGATTGCGGCGCGAAGGCCACTGCGCCAATGCTGGCGGTCACCCTGATGCTGGTTTCGCCGTCGATGCGTACCGGTTCCGCGCGGATGGCCTGGTGCAGCGCTTCGATCCGGCCGGCGCCGGCGGGCAGGGCCAGCCCCGGCAGCATGACCATGAACTCTTCGCCTCCATAGCGGCCAAGGCAATCATAGGCGCGCATGGATGCCGTCAGGCGCTGCGCCACTTCGACCAGCACCGCGTCGCCGGCCAGGTGGCCGTGGGTATCGTTGATGCTCTTGAAATGGTCGAGGTCGAGCAGTGCGAGGACGAAGCTTTCGCCGGTCCGCATGCATTTATCGATTTCGCGTTCCAGCATCTCCATCATGGCGCCGCGGTTCCAGGCGCGCGTCAGTCCATCCTTCAGGGCGCGCACACGCAATGCCTCCTGCGATTGCTCCAGTTCGCGCGTGCGCTCCTGCACCAGCACTTCGAGCGCGGCTTCACGGCGGGTGTGGGCCAGCATGCGGATGCGGTGGAACAGCAGGAAAGCAAACAGCACGGCACCGGCGCACAGGGCGTAAAACGGGTAGCTGCGCCACCATGGCGGCGCAATGGAGAATGCGAGTTCGACCGGCTTGGATTGCATGCCGTTTTCACTGTCGACGGCCAATGCCTGGAAGCGGTAGTCGCCGGCCGGCAGTGCCGTGTAGCGTATTTCCGGCAAGGCGGATTCGTTCCACTGCTCTTCCATGCCGGCCAGGCGGTAACGGTAACGCAAGCCCAGGCGGTCCTCGTAATTCAGGCTGGCCAGGCGGATCACCACCGGTTCGCGCGACCAGGGCAGGCGCACCTTGCCGTTTTCCAGCACGCTTTCGCCACGCTGGGCGTCTTCGATGACGGCGGCCGGCGGGTAGATCTCGAACAGCGCCTGCGGCTTCATGATATGCGACAGGCCATTGCTGGTGATGACCCACATCGATCCGTCGTGATCTTCGTGGAAGCCGCGGCCGTTCGAATCGTTCCATACCAGGCCGTGGGTCTGGTTCAGCATGCGCCAGCGGTCCCGGTTCCATACGGCGATACCAGCATCGGTGCCGACCCATAGCCAACCGCGGCTGTCTTCGAGCAAGGTCTGGATGGCGCGGTCGCGCAGCACCGGTGCGTCGATGCGCTCCGCGCCAGGCGTCCCTTGCACCCGCAGCCGCCACAAGGTACTGCCGGTGCCGGCCCACAGTGTGCCGGCGCTGGAGCAGGCCAGCGTGGTGAATTCCCCTTTCTCCACCAGTGGGCCAAATGACAATACGCTCCATGCCTTGCCGTCGTGGTGCAGGATGTCGCCTGTGCTGATGAACCACAGGTCTCCCTGCTTGTCCATGCAGCCGGAGACAACGGGATTTCCGGGATTGCGGGTCTTGGGCGCTGGAATCTCCACCGCTTGCGGCTCGGCACCGGCAGGCGCGCTATCGGGCATTACTCGCAAGCCGTTTGAAGTCGCCAGCCACATGCGGCCTTCACGGTCAGGCAATACCTGGGTGATCAGGGGCAGCCTGGCAAGGAGTTCGGTCTGGGATGTCGCCGGCAGGTAGCGTAACAGCATGCCGGAATAGCTGGCGGCCCATATGCGTCCGCTGCGGTCCAGGGCCATGCTGGCCCATTGCTGCCCGGCCAAGGCCGGCGGCGCCGGGGGATTGGCGAAGGTGCGGGCCCCAGGCTCCAGCAGCGCGTGGCCGGAGCGGGTGCCGACGTGCAGCTTGCCCTTATCGTCGCGCAGTGCGGAAATGATGACGTCGTCCGGCAGCCCCTGGGCGGAAGTCCAGTTCTCCCAATTGCCGTAGCCCAGCCAGCGCAGCAGGCCGCGGCCGCGCGTCGCCAGCCAGGTGCCGCGCGTGCGGTCGCGCAGGATGGCGGAGACGCCGCCGCCGGCGCTCAACCCATTCTCCTTGCCGTAGCTTTCCCATCGTCCTTGGTACCAGCGCAGCAGGCCCGGGTCGGCATTGGTCAGCAAGTGGCCGTCCGCGTCGGCGTGGAGTTCGGTGCGCAACAGATGTTTGCGCATCATGTCGGCCGGCGGCGTGCGGTCTTCGAACCTGTCGCGCGCTTTGGGCATTGCAAAAATCCGCTTGGCGCTGCGGATCCAGAGCGTGCCCTCATTGTCGCGCGTGATACTGCTCCAATCGTCGGCGGGTAAGCCTTCCGCTTCGCCCATCACCTTGATGCGGCCCTGGCTGGCATGGCAAAGCTTTTGTTTGCATGTCATCCACAGGCTGCCCTCTCCTTCGGCATAGATGCTCTTGATTGCGCCCAGCTCCGGATGGGCGTCGAGGCTGCGTTGGTCGAAGTAGGGTTTGACGGCGTCCTGGGTGCCCTTGGCGGTGATGGCCAGCAGGCGGCCTTCGCTCGCCAGCAACAGCTCGCCCTGCCCGCCTTCTGCCATGGGCTGGACGGGCCAGGCGAGAAGGGGGGCGGCATCCTGGACCCGGACGAGGCGGCCGTGCTGCAGGCGGTACAGGCCGTCGTAAGTGCTGGCCCAAAGTGCGCCATTGCGGCCGGCGTGCAGGGCGGTGATGAACGGGTCCGGCAAGCCTTGCGACTTGCCGTACCGGCGGAATTCGGCGCCGTTGTAGCGATAGAGTCCATTTTCGGTGCCAACCCACAGGTAGCCACTGCTGTCCTGCGCCAGTGCGGTAACAGACAGGTTTTCCAGCCCCTCGTTCTGTCCAAAGGATTGCAGCGATACTTGCTGGGCGCGGAGGCACAGTGGTGACGTGGCCAGGACGGCGGCCAGCAAGCCTTGGACCAGGGCTGTTCGCATTGCTATTTTTTCTGGGTGGCGAAGTAGGCGGCAAGCGCCTCCAATTGTTCGTCAGTGTAACCCTTTGCGAGCTGGGTCATGATGGTGGCGGGGCGTTTGCCGGCTTTGAAGTCTTTCAGGGCGGCCAGCAGGGCTTCTTTCGGCTGTCCGGCCAGGGGCGGCAGGGTATTGCCTTGGGTGGCGCCGTTGGTGCCGTGGCAACCGGTGCAGGTGGCGCCCAGGCGGGCGCCGGCGGGGATGGTCTCGGCGTTGGCGCTGGCTGCTGCTGCGGACAGGGCGGCGCTCAGTGCGAGCGCCAGGGCGGCGGTTGTCTTCATGGGCGGACTCCTGGAGTTTCGAGTGGCATGCCTTTGGCGCGCACAGCGAGGTAGGCTTCGAGGTCTACCAGGTCCGGGGCGCTATAGGGCGGGACTTCGGCGCGGACGCCGCTCATGCAGTTGCGCAGGCGGCGCTGCAGGCTTCCTACGCTTTGCCATTCAAGGCGGTAGATGGGGTAGGCGTTGGCGTGGCCTTGCGGGATCAAGGCGCCGCCGAGGCGTTTGCCGGCGTTGTTGTCGTGGCATTGGGCGCAGCTCAGGTTCAGTTGGCCGATGCGGCTGGTGAAGAGTTTTTGGCCGCGGGTGGCGGCTTGGCGGGTTTGCGGGTCTGCGGCGGGGGCCATGGGCAGGCCGCGGCTTTGCAGGGCAATGTAGGCTTCCAGCGCCAGCAGGTCTGCCGATTCGGGTTTTAGTGCTTCGGCTTGCTGGGCCCCTTTCCGGCATTGGTTGACCTGGTCGGAGAGGGTGATCACTTTGCCGGCTGCCTGGCTGAAGCGGGGGAAGGCGGCGGCTTTGCCGCGCATGCTGGTTTGGGCGTCGGCGTGGCAGGTGAGGCAGGATTTGCCGTTGCCGCCTTGCGGGGCGCTGCGCCACAGGGCTTCGCCGTTGGCGACCCAGAGCATGGCGGGGTTTTGGGTATCGTCGCGTTGCATTGCCTGAGTGGCGGGGGTCATGTAGGCGGAGCCGGATTTTTGAACCGGCAAACCGGGGGCAGGCCCGGAGGGCCTGCCCCCCACCTCGCCGGCGCTGGCGGCGGTGGCTAGCGTGAACAGGAGGGCGACTAGCGCTTTCATGGGCGGACTGACAGCTGCTTTTGTTCGGTCTGGGTGAAGCCGTTGTCGCCGGTCCAGGTGAAATGCAGCTGGCCGGTGGTTGTCGCTTTGACGAAGAAGGCTATGTATGGGTTGGCGCTCATGGCGGGGTGCAGGTCGGCGCCCATCACCAGCTTGCCGTTGTAGCGGCATTCGAAGCGGCGGATGATGTCGCGCGGGAGGGGCTTGCCGTCGCTGCCGGGGCGGAAGCCGGTTTCCATCGTATGCGCTATCAAGGCGCGGATTTCGATGACTTCGCCGGGCTTGGCGGTGGCGGGCATGTGGATCAGGGCGGTGGCCATGTCAGATGCCCTCCCCTTCGACGCAGGCAGCGAGGGTGACGATGACGTCGACCGTTTGCTGCCACCATTGGCCATCGCTGGTGCGGGCCAGGGCGGTCAGCGTCTGGCTGGTGGCGAGGCGGATGCGTGTGCTGATTTCAGCGCGGCCGCCGGCTGGGGTCAGCTGGAAGCGGACGACGTCGGGCAGGGGATTCTTTTCGTTGAAGATGGCAATGTCGGTGACGTGGTCTTGCTCGGTCATCGGGCTCTCGACCCGTACGGTGATGGGGACGGCGTTGCCGTTGTCGATCAGTGTGGCGATGTCGATCGCGACGCGGCCTTGCGCTGGTTTGGCGTTGCCGGTGTAGGCGGCGATGGCGGTGGCCAGTGCTTCGGGCGTGGCGCAGGCGGGGCGGACCAGGGCCAGTAGCGGGAGCGCCGCGATGATGTGGCGGCGGGTCGTCATCGCTTTTGCTCTCCGCTGCGCAGGGTTGCGAGGTAGGCGACCACGTCTTCGATCTGTTGGGTGGTCAGGATGGGCTTGCCCCGCTGGGCGGGGGTTACGCGGGTCAGGCCTTCTGTCCTGGCGTAGGATGGCATGATCGTGTCGGGGTTCAGGGTGCTGCTGTCCATGATGCGCTGGCGGAGCTGGGATTCGGTCCAGCGGTCGCCGGCTCCTGCCAGGTCGGGCGCGAGGTTGCCTTGGAATCGCTCTTCGGGGATGGGGGCGGTGTGGCAGAGCAGGCAGAGGCCGACCTGGCGGTTGGCGACGATGGCGCGGCCGCGTTGCGCGTCGCCTGAAGTTGGCTGGGCTTGGGCTACGGCTAACGTTAGCGGGATTGTTAGCAGGAACCGGTAAACCGGTGTCAGACCCAAGGGTCTGACACCGTCTGCGCCAGCGGTGGTGGCGAGGGGCATTTTCTTATGCGCGCTTGAGGGTGTGGTTCTTCAGCGGGAGGTCGCGGATGCGCTTGCCGGTGGCGGCGTAGATGGCGTTCAGCACGGCGGGGGCGGCTACTGCAATCGTTGGCTCGCCGACGCCGCCCCAGAAGCCGCCGCTTGGCATGACGACCGTTTCGACCTTGGGCATTTCGTCCATCTTCAGCACGTTGTACGTGTCGAAGTTGGTTTGCTCGGCCTGGCCGTCCTTGATCGTGATTTCGCCGTACAGGGCGGCGCTCAGGCCGTAGACGAAACTGCCTTCCACCTGTGCTTCGATCTGCTGCGGGTTGACTGCGTGGCCGGGGTCGGTGGCGGCGACGATGCGGTGGATCTTCAGCTTGCCTTCCTTCGATACCGACACTTCGGCGACAGCGGCGACGTAACTGCCGAAGCCCATCGTCTGGGCGATGCCGCGGTAGACGCCTTTCTTCAGCGGCTTGCCCCAGCCGGCTTTTTCGGCGACTGCGTTCAGGACGGCGAGATGCTTGGGGCTGTCCTTCATCAGCTTGCGGCGCAGGGCCAGCGGATCCTGCTTCGTGGCGTGCGCGATCTCGTCGAGGAAGCATTCGACGTAGATCGTGTTCTGGTTCAGGTTCACGCCGCGCCAGAAGCCTGGCGGCACCGCCGGATTGCGCATGGCGTGATCGATCAGCAGGTTGGGGAAGCTGTAGCCGAGCGACGCTTCCGGTCCGGGCGGGTTCAGGCCCTGGAACACTGCCGGGTCCTTGCCATCCTTGACGTTCTGCGGGAACAGCGCGGCCAGGATCGATTGGCCGGCGATGCGCATGTGCAGTGCGGTCACTTCGCCTTTCGCATCGAGGCCTGCGGTCAGCTTGCATTGCGTGACCGGGTGGTAGCGGCCATGCATCATGTCTTCTTCGCGGGTCCAGATCAGCTTGACCGGCGTGCCTGGCATCTCCTTGGCGATCTTGACGACCTGGGTCACCCAGTCATGGGTGGCGCCGCGCCGGCCAAAGCCGCCGCCCAGGTGCAGCTTGGTCACGTCGCATTTCGATTGCGGCAGGCCGGCCGCCTCACTGGTGGCGGCCAGGGCGGCTTCGCCGTTTTGCGTGGGGGTCCAGACTTCGCAGCGCTCGGGCGTCCACACGGCGGTGGCGTTCATCACCTCCATCGTGGCGTGGTTCTGGTGCGGGTAGCTGTAGACGGCTTCGATCTTGCGGTGGGCGCTGGCCAGGGCGGCTTTGGCGTCGCCGTTGCTGTTGCCGACAGCGGCTTCCGGCGCATCGAGGCCGGCCTTGATCCAGGCGGCGGTATCCTTGCTGTTCATGCCGGCATTGGGGCCTTTGTCCCATTCGATCGGCAGGGCGTCGAGGGCGCTGCGGGCGCGCCACCAGGTATCGGCCACCACGGCGACCGCGCTGTCGCCTACTTGCAGCACTTTCTTCACGCCGGGCTTGCCGGCGATGGCGGCGGCGTCGAAGCTTTTCACCTTGCCGCCGAAGACCGGGCAATCCTTGATCGCCGCATTCAGCATGCCGGGCAGCTTGAAGTCCATGCCGTAGATTTGCTTGCCGGTGGTCTTGTCGACCGTGTCCAGGCGCGCCATGCGTTTGCCGGCCAGCTTCCAGTCTTTCGGGTCTTTCAGCTTGATGTCGGCGGCGGCCGGCGCCTTCAGCTTGCCGGCGGCGTCGGCGACGCGCCCATAGCTGATCGTGCGGCCGGATGGGGTGTGGGTGATCACGCTCTTCGCCGCCGTGCATTCGGTGGCGGGCACACCCCATTCGGCTGCTGCGGCTTGCACCAGCATCATACGGGCCGCTGCGCCGCCCTTGCGGACATATTCGTGCGACTCGCGCACGCCGCGGCTGCCGCCGGTGGAGAAGCTGCCCCACACGCGGTTGCGCGCCAGCTGGCGGCCGGGCGACGGGTATTCGGTGGTGACCTTGCTCCAGTCGCCATCCAGTTCTTCCACCACCAGCTGCGCCAGGCCGGTCAGCGTGCCCTGGCCCATTTCGGAGCGGGCAATACGCACCACGATGGTGTCGTCGGGCTTGACCACGACCCAGGCGTTGATTTCCGGCGCATCGGCGGGGGCTGCGGCCGTTGCGGCCTGCTGCGCCTGTGCTTGCGCGAACGGGATGTGGAAGCCGAACATCAGGCCGGCGGTGGCGCCGAGCGAGCGGCCGATGAAGCCGCGGCGGGTCATGGTGCTCATGCCTTGCCTCCTTCCACGATGTCCAGGCCGGCCAGCTTGGCGTCGCCGCCTTTCGCGACCACATGGATCGCCTTGCGCACGCGGTTATACGTGCCGCAGCGGCAGATATTGCTCATGGCGGCGTCGATATCGGCGTCGGTCGGGTTCTTTTTCTGTTTCAGCAGGGCGGCGGCGGCCATGATCATGCCGGACTGGCAGAAGCCGCATTGCGGCACGTCGAGCGCGGCCCAGGCTTTCTGCACTGGATGGCTGCCATCCTTGCTCAAGCCTTCGATGGTGACGATCTTCTGGTCGGCCGTCACGGTGGAGACAGGACGCACGCAGCTGCGCGTCGGCTCGCCGTCGATGTGCACGGTGCAGGCGCCGCATTGCGCCACGCCGCAGCCGTATTTGGTGCCGGTGAGCCCGAGCTGCTCGCGGATCACCCACAGCACTGGGGTGTCTTCTTCGGCCTCGAACTCGCGTACCTGGCCATTGACGTGCAATTTCATTTCCTGCCTCCTGAAATGGGTGGGATGTGAATTCGCGTGATCTTACTCCCGTTTTCGCTATCGCGTGTTCGTTCGGGCAATTTTGACCTAAGTCAAAGATTTTGCTGCGTCGCGTCAATAGACTTTCATCTACCAAATATCAATGACCACATGAAAGAGGTAGTGAAATGAAGAACGCGATTTTGGCAGTTATCCTGGGCGGCATGGCATTTAATGCAATGGCGGCGGAGACCCCTTGGCTGGTGCGCGCACGCGCTGTGCACATCAATCCGGCGGACAAGTCCGACCCGGTGGGCGGGGTGGGCGCTGCCGACCGCATTGGCGTCAGCGACAAGACCATTCCCGAAGTGGATATCACCTACTTCGTGACGCCGAATATTGCCGCCGAGCTGGTGCTGACCTATCCGCAAAAGCATGACGTCTACCTGGACGGCAAGACCATCGGTACGTTCAAGCACTTGCCGCCGACGCTGCTGGCGCAATACCACTTCACGCCGGCCTCGCAATTTAGCCCTTACGTGGGCCTGGGTGTGAACTGGACCACCTTCTCCAAGAACAAGTTCCTGAACGGTGCCGGCAGCCTGGAGCACGACAGCTTCGGCCTGGCCGTGCAAGCGGGCTTCGACTTCAAGCTGGACAAGAACTGGTCGCTCAACCTGGACGTGAAGAAAGTGCAGATCCGCAGCGACGTGATGATTTCGGGTGCCAAGGTCAGCAAGGCCAAGGTGGATCCGGTGCTGTTCGGTGTCGGCGTCGGCTATCGCTTTTAACTGAATAGCCCGCCTTGCACTTCCGCGCGCAGCTCCTGGGCCAGCGCGCGGCGGCGCGGGTCGGTGGCGAAGTAGCCGATGTCGACGGCGACGCCTTTGGATTCGAGATGGATCAGGTCGCTGGGATGGGCCGGCATCTGCAGGCGCAGGAAGTACAGCTCCAGCTGGGTCACGCTCATTTTGCCGGCGGAGACCTTTTCCACCAGCAACTGGCCATTGGCCAGGACGATATGCTCATAGTCCGTCGCATGGCGGGCAAAGTAGAGGAAGGCGGCGGCCACGGCCGTCATTTCCAGCACGGTAAACAGCAGCACCTGCCACATGCCGACCATCACGAAGCCGGTGGCGACGGCGAACGAGAACAGGCACATCAGGGCATAAGCCATCCCCATCTGCTGGGGCGACAATGAGCAATTGCGCCGCAGCAGCCATTCCCTGCGCTCCCTGAGCAAGTCCCGGTTCATGTGCCTATTCTAGGCACAACTCGCTGGCAATTGCAAAGCATCCGCTTTTGTCCCACTGGCCGGCGCGCCGGACCGTCCTGCCCCCTGGGTGGACAAAACTTCCACACGGGGAAGAGTGAAGATGAAGGTGGCCCCCTCGCCAGGCTTGCTGCGGACGGTCAGGGTGCCGCCGTGGGCTTCGGCGAGCTGGCGCGAAATGTAGAGGCCGAGGCCGAGGCCCGTGGGAACCTTGTCCATCTTGCCGCGCTCGAAGGGTTCGAAGATTTTCGGCAACACTTCTTCGGGGATGCCGGCGCCCTGGTCGATCACTTCGATGCGGGCGTTCTGGCTGTCGGCGTGCAGGCGTATGTCGACCGGCTTGCCGTCGCCGTAGCGCAAGGCGTTGGTGATCAGGTTGATGATCACTTGCTCGACGCGGAATTCATCCCAGCATCCGGCCACCGGCTGCACGATGGTGAGCCGCAGTTCGCTGCCCATATCGGCTGCCTGGTGCGCCAGGTCGCCAACCAGGCGCTGCAGCAGCGCTTCCAGGTCAACGCGGCCGGGGCGGATCGAGAGCTTGCCGGCGCCGATGCGCGTGACGTCGAGCATGTCGTCGATCAGGCGCACCATGGCGTGGATCTGGCGCATGTCGCGCGCCACCATGCGCTCCAGCTGTGCCGGGGCGAAGTGGTCCATATTGCCGCGCTCCAGCTGCAGCTTGCGCATCTGGGCTTCCAGGTAGAGGGTGTTGAGCGGTGTGCGCAGTTCGTGCGCCACCATGGACATGAACTGGTCGCGCACCTGCAGGGCATGCTGCAGCTCTTCCTGGACAGCGTTCAGTTCGCGCACCGTGGCTTCGCGCTGTTCGACGATCTGCCGCACTTCCTGCTTTTGCCGGAACAGGTCGACGAAGACATTGACCTTGCTCCTGACCGCATCGGCATCGAGCGGCTTGTAGAGGAAGTCCACCGCCCCCGCTTCATAACCTTTGAAGGCGTAATTCAGCTCCTTGCCGGCCGCGCTGACGAAGACGATGGGGATGTGGCAGGTCTTGCCGGTGCCGCGCATCAGCTCCGCCAGTTCGAAGCCGTCCATGCCCGGCATCTGCACGTCGACGATGGCGAGCGCGAATTCGTGTTCCAGCAGCAGGGCCAGGGCTTCTTCGCCGGTGCGCGCCTGGTAGATCACGCGGTCGTCGGCGCGCACCAGAGCGTTCAGCGCCTGCAGGTTTTCCGGCAGGTCGTCAACCAGCAGGACATTGGTCGGTTCCATCAATGCGTCTCCAGCATCAGCAATAGTCGCTTGATTTGTTCCAGCGGCAGGACCAGGTCGGGGGGGCGGATGCGGATCGCTTCCCGCGGCATCACGCCCACGTTGGCTTCTTCCGGATCCTGCACCACGGTCAGCCCGCCCGCCCTGCCGATGGCCGCCATGCCTGCGGCGCCGTCGTCATTGGCGCCGGTCAGCAGGATGCCTGCCAGCCGCGCCCCATAGACGTCCGCCGCCGCCTCCATGGTGATGTCGATGGCGGGGCGGGCGAAGTGGAGCGGCGCGTCGCAGCTAAGCGAAAAACTGCGGTCATTCTCGAGCAGCAGGTGGTAACCAGCCGGTGCGAAATACAGGGTACCCGGAATCACGTCTTCCTTGTCGCCCGCTTCACGTACGGGTATCGCAACCCTTTGCTGGAACACTTCCACCAGCTGGTTCTGGCGGCCGCTCCTCACGTGCAGCACCACGACTATCGGTAAGCGGTAACCCGACGGCAGCCCCGGCAACAGCTGCAGCAGCGCATTCACGCCGCCGGCTGAGGCGCCAATCACCACCGCGTCCATGGCGCGGCCCTGCACTGCCATTTCCAGCGTGGCGGCGGTTTCCATCATCGTTTCCTGAACAGGCGTTCGCGCTTGGACAATACTTCGAATTTCGGTCCATACGGGGAAAAGTCGATGCTTTCCTTGCCGCCCAGGCCGAGAAAGCCGCGGTGGCACAGGGATTCGTGGAACAAGCCCAGCGCCCTTTCCTGCAGCTTGCGGTTGAAGTAGATCATCACGTTGCGGCAGCTGATGAACTGGGTTTCGGCGAACACCGCATCGGTGGCCAGGCTATGGTCGGCGAACGTCACGTTTTCGCACAGGCTGCGGTCGAACAGGGCGGCGTTGTAGGCTGCCGTGTAGTAGTCGGAGAAGGCGCGCCGTCCGCCGGCTGCCTGGTAGTTGGCGGTGTAGTGGCGCACGTTCTCGAGCGGGAATACGCCTTTCCTGGCTTTTTCCAGCGACTGCGGGTTGATGTCCGTGGCGTAGATGATGCTGCGATCCAGCAGTCCCTCTTCCTTCAGCAGGATGGCCAGCGAATACACTTCTTCGCCCGTGCTGCAGCCGGCGACCCAGATCTTCAGCGAAGGGTAGGTCCCCAACACCGGTATCACATGTTCGCGCAGGGAGACGTAATAGCCTGGGTCGCGGAACATCTCCGTGACGGGGATGGTGAGGTATTGCAGCAGTTCGCTGAAGGCGTTCGGTTCGTGCAGCACGCGCGATTGCAGTTGCGATACGGTCTTGCAGCCCATTTCGTTCATGGCATGCAGCACGCGGCGCTTTTGCGAGGCGCCGGTGTAATCGCGGAAGTCGTAGCTGTACTTCAGGAAGATGGCTTCCATCAGCATGCGCAGCTCGATTTCGACGCTGCTGATTGTGGCATCCTCGCCCATCACACCGTGTCCATGGCTGGCATCCACACCCGCAGCAGGGAGTACAGGCGGGACAGGTCGATCGGCTTGGGCAGGTAATCGTTGGCACCGGCCGCCAGGCATTGCTCCTGGTCGTCCTTCATGGCCTTGGCGGTGATGGCGATGACGGGCAGGCGCGCGAAGCGGGGGTCGGCGCGCAGGCGGCGCGTGGCTTCCAGGCCGTCCATGACCGGCATCATGATGTCCATCAGGACCAGGTCGATGTCGGGCACGGCATCGAGCTTGTCGAGGGCTTCCCGGCCGTTGCGGGCAATTTCCACCAGTGCGCCTTTCTGTTCGATCGCGCTGGTCAGGGCGAAGATATTGCGGACATCGTCGTCCACCAGCAGGATGCGGCGGCCTTCGAATACGCGGTCGCGGCTGCGTACTGCCTTCAGCATGGTCTGCCGTTCGCTGGAGAGCTGGGACTCGACCTTGTGCAGGAACAGGGTGACTTCATCCAGCAGCCGTTCCGGCGAGCGGGCGCCCTTGATGATGATGGAGCGCGAGTATTTCGACAGCTCGGCTTCCTCGGCGCGGGTCATGCTGCGTCCAGTATAGACGATCACCGGGGGGAAGCTGGCAATCTCTTGCTGCGACATCTTCTGCAACAGTTCGCCGCCCTGCATGTCGGGCAGCTTGAGGTCCATGATCATGCAGTCGAA
>CAMLRG010000107.1 GCA_946482335.1 uncultured Duganella sp.
CCACCACGATGCATTGGCTGCCGTGCTTCTGCGACGCTTCGTACACCAGTTGCGGATTGTTGACCGCCGAGGTGTTCATGCTGACCTTGTCCGCGCCCGCGTTGAGCAGGCGGCGCACGTCGGCCACCTGGCGCACGCCGCCGCCCACGGTCAGCGGGATGAACACTTGCGAGGCCACCGCTTCGATGATGTGCAGGATCAGGTCGCGGTTGTCGCTCGAGGCGGTGATGTCGAGGAAGGTCAGTTCGTCGGCACCCTGCTCGTCGTAGCGGCGGGCGATTTCCACCGGATCGCCGGCGTCGCGCAATTCGGTGAAATTGACCCCTTTGACGACGCGGCCGTCGGTCACGTCGAGGCAGGGGATGATGCGTTTAGCCAGCATATTGATTACTCGGAGAGTTCATCGGCGCGTTCCTGGGCCGATGCCAGGTCCAGCGTGCCTTCGTAGATCGAGCGGCCGCAGATCACGCCTTCGATGCCTTCGTCCTGCACCGCGCACAGGGCTTCCACGTCCTTGATGGTGTGCACGCCGCCGGAAGCGATGACCGGGATCTTCACCGCCTGCGCCAGGCGCACGGTGGCTTCGATATTCACGCCGCCCATCATGCCGTCGCGGCCGATGTCGGTGTAGATGATGGATTCGACGCCATAGCCTTCGAATTTCTGCGCCAGGTCGATCACTTCGTGGCCGGACATCTTGCTCCAGCCGTCGGTGGCCACCTTGCCGTCCTTGGCATCGAGGCCGACGATGATGTGGCCCGGGAAGGCGCCGCAGGCATCCTGCAGGAAGCCGGGGCTCTTCACGGCCGCGGTGCCGATGATGATGTAGCTGATGCCGTCGTCGAGGTAGCGCTCGATGGTGTCCAGGTCGCGGATGCCGCCGCCCAGCTGCACCGGAATCTCGGGCAGGTCGAATTCTTCGGCATAGTCTTGCACGGCCTTGACGATGGCCTTCACCGCGCCTTCGTTCTTCGGCTTGCCGGCAAAGGCGCCGTTCAGGTCCACCAGGTGCAGGCGGCGCGCGCCTTGCTCCAGCCAATGGCGCGCCATCTTGCCCGGGTCGTCGGAGAAGACGGTTGCATTTTCCATATCGCCCTGTTTCAGGCGAACGCAGTGACCATCCTTGAGGTCGATAGCAGGAATGAGCAGCATGATGTTGTTCTTGAGGTTAAGGATTCCAGTGGATGAAATTTTTGTACAGTTGCAAGCCGGTGGCGGCACTCTTTTCAGGGTGGAACTGTGTGGCAAAAATATTGTCGCGGGCGACGGCGCAGCAGAAGGCTTGGCCGTACATGGTTTCGCCGACGCTGTGCGCATCGACTTCGGGCTGCGCGAAATAGCTGTGCACGAAGTAGAACCAGGCATTGTCGGGAATGCCTTCCCACATGGCGTGCGGCACGCGCTGGCGCACCTGGTTCCAGCCCATCTGCGGCACCTTGAAGCGCGAACCGTCTTCCTGCAGCCGGCCGTCGAGCTGGAAACGCACCACCTTGCCCGGCAACAGGCCCAGGCCCGGCGTATTGCCGCCCTCTTCGCTGGCGTCAAACAGCATTTGCTCGCCGACGCACACGCCCATCATGGGCTTGGCGGCGGCGGCGCGCATCAGCGCTTCCTGCACGCCGGATTCGCGCAGGCTGGCCATGCAGTCGCGCATGGCGCCCTGGCCGGGCAGCACGATGCGCTCGGCGGCATCGATGGCGGCGGGATCGCCGGAGATCAGCACATCGGCTTCGGGCGCGACCGCGCGCAATGCCTGCGCCACGGAGCGCAGGTTACCCATGCCGTAATCGACTACTACGATTTTTTTCATGTCAGTCAGCCGTGTTTTCGCTACAGGCTTCCTTTGGTGGACGGGATGGCGCCGGCGGCACGCGGATCGAGCTCGGTGGCCATGCGCAGCGCGCGGCCGAAAGCCTTGAACACGGTTTCGCACTGGTGGTGTGCATTGGTGCCGCGCAGGTTGTCGATATGCAGCGTGACTTGCGCGTGGTTGACGAAGCCGCGGAAGAATTCCAGCGTCAGGTCGACGTCGAAGGCGCCGATCATCGCGCGCGTGAACGGGATGTGGTATTCGATGCCGGGGCGGCCGGAAAAGTCGATCACCACGCGCGACAGCGCCTCGTCCAGCGGCACGTAGGCGTGGCCGTAGCGGCGGATGCCTTTCTTGTCGCCGATCGCCTTGGCGATCGCCATGCCGAGCGTGATGCCGACGTCTTCCACCGTGTGGTGGTTGTCGATATGGGTGTCGCCGGTGGCTTCGATATCGAGGTCGATCAGCCCGTGACGGGCGATCTGGTCCAGCATATGGTCGAGGAAAGGCACGCCCGTGTTCAACTTCTGGACGCCGGTGCCGTCAAGGTTGACGGCAACGCGGACCTGGGTCTCGCTGGTGTGGCGAGTGATTTCTGCGGTGCGGTTCATGTTGGGTTTCGCTTAGGCTGCCAGAGCGGCTTTCAGGCCGTCCAGCATGATTGCGTTTTCCTCGGGCGTACTGACGGTGATGCGCAGGCAGTTGGCCAGTACATTGTGCATTCTACCCACATTTTTGATCAATACCTTGCGTTCGAGCAGTGCAGCATGCACGCGCTCGGCGCTCGGGACGCGAATGAGGATAAAGTTTGCCGCCGAGGGAAAAACATTGACACCCGGCAATTTCGCCATGGCGGCCGACAGCTCGCTGCGCTGTTGGCGCAGCAGGGCGGCCTGCTGGTTCAGGATCTCGAGGTGGTCGAGGCAGAATTCGGCGGCGGCCTGGGTCAGGACATTGACGTTGTAGGGTGGGCGGATCTTGTCGAATTGCTCCAGCAGGGCTGGCGCGCACGACATATAGCCCAGGCGGATGCCCGCCAGGCCAAGTTTCGACAGGGTGCGCATGACGATCAGGTTGGGGAATTCGGGCAGGCGGCCCATGAAGCTCTGTTGCGCAAATGGCTCATAGGCTTCATCGACCACGCACAGGCCCTTGTCGCCCAGGGCACGGATCACTTGTTCGATATCGCCGGCGTCGAACAGGTTGCCGGTCGGATTGTTCGGGTAGGCCAGGAAGACCAGCGCCGGCTGGTGGCGGGCGATGGCGGCCAGCATGGCCGGCATGTCGAGCGTCAGGTCGTCTTTCAGCGGCACGCCGACGAAATCCATGCCGGCCACCATGGCCGAGCGCTGGAACATGACGAAGCTCGGCGCCGGCGCCAGCATCACGGCGCGGCGGCCTTCCGTCGGCTGCAGCGCGCAGGCTTGCGCCATGATGGCGATCAGCTCGTCCGAGCCATTGCCCAGCATGACGTCGTAGCCCGCCGGCACGCCCAGTTTGGTGCGGATGCGTTGCTTGACGGTTTCATAGCTGGCCACGGGATAGCGGTTCAGCGCCACGGCCGCCAGGCGCTCCGCCAATTCATGATGCAGTTCGCTCGGCAGCACATACGGGTTCTCCATCGCATCCAGCTTCACGAATCCGCTGGCATCCGGCACATGGTAGATGTGGTCGGAACGCACATCGGACCGGATGGTGTTGGCGATAAGGCTGTCGAGGGACATCTGCATTACTCCTGTTCTAAAGCCTCGCTAAGCGCCGGCGCATCTTTTGCCCTGCGCCCCTTGCGAGCTGGGGTCTGACCCTTCGGGTCTGACCCCGGTTTACCGGTTCCAGGCAACGCCGCCAGGCGCGCCCGAGCTATGTCGCAATACTCGGGATTCAACTCAAAGCCCACAAAATTCCGCCCGCACCGGCGCGCCGCGACCGCCGTGGTCCCGCTGCCCATGAACAAATCCATCACCACCCCATCCGGCGGGCAGCTGGCCTTGACCATGCGTTCGATAATTTCCAAAGGCTTTTGCGTCGGGTGATCGACCCGCTCCGCATGCTCCCGGTGCAAGCGCGATACGCTCCACAGGTCCTTGGGGTTGTAGCCCACTTCCAGCCATTTCGCGCCGACGAAGATCGAGCGCGAACGGGCCTTCTTGGTTTCGGCGTCGTACGGGATGCGCACGGCGTCGAGGTCAAAGTAATAATCCTTGCGGCGCACGAAGAAGCCAATGGTGTCGTGCACCGACGAGAAGCTGCGGGTACTGCCGCCCATGGAAGGCACGCGGCGGTCCCAGATGATTTCATTCATCATCGTCATGCGCTTTTTCAGCATGACGAAAATCTCCGGCGAATAGCGCCAGGTCAGGAAGATGTACAGGCTGCCGTTCGGCTTCAGCTTCGGCAGCGCCGCATCGATCCACGCCTCCGTCCACGCCAGGTAGTCGTCCACCGACTGCTGGTCGGAAGCGTTGCCGTAATCCTTGCCCAGGTTGTAGGGCGGATCGGTCAGGATCAGGTCGACGGAACCGTCGGGCACGCGGGCCAGGCCGGCCAGCGCGTCCCCGCAGAAGACCTGGTTCTTCCAATCGCTCATTTCAGGCGCAGCTCCGCGCTGCGGGCGTGCGCCTGCAAGCCTTCGCCATAGGCCAGTTCGGCCGCCACCTTGCCCAGTGTTTGGGCGCCGGCTTCGCTGACCTGGATCACGGAGGAGCGCTTCTGGAAGTCGTACACGCCCAGCGGCGACGAGAAGCGCGCGGTGCGCGAGGTCGGCAGCACGTGGTTCGGGCCGCAGCAATAGTCGCCCAGCGATTCGGACGAGAAGCGGCCCAGGAACATGGCGCCGGCGTGGCGGATCCGGTCGGCCCACTGCTGCGGGTTTTCGGCCGAGATCTCCAGGTGCTCGGCGGCGATGCTGTTGGCGATGGCGCAGGCTTCCGCCATGTCACGCACTTTCACCAGCGCGCCGCGGTCGCGCAGCGAGGTCTCGATGACGGCCTTGCGCGGCATGGTGGGCAGCAGCCTGGCGATGCTGGCTTCGACCTTGGCGATGTAGTCCGCGTCGGGGCACAGCAGGATGGCTTGCGCCAGCTCGTCGTGCTCGGCTTGCGAGAACAGGTCCATCGCCACCCAGCCGGGATCGGTGGTGCCGTCGCAGATCACCAGGATTTCGGACGGGCCGGCGATCATGTCGATGCCGACGGTGCCGAACACGCGGCGCTTGGCCGAGGCGACGTAGGCATTGCCCGGGCCGACGATCTTGTCCACCGGTCGGATGGTCTCGGTGCCGTGCGCCAGCGCGGCCACCGCTTGGGCGCCGCCGATGCCGATCACGCGGGTCACGCCGGCAATGGCGGCGGCGGCCAGCACCATCTGGTTCTTCACGCCGTCCGGCGTCGGCACCACCATGATGATTTCCTGCACGCCGGCGACCTTGGCCGGCACGGCATTCATCAGCACCGAAGAAGGGTAGGCGGCCTTGCCGCCCGGGACGTAGATGCCGACCCGGTCCAGCGGCGTGATGCGCTGGCCCAGGATGGTGCCGTCGGCTTCGGTATAGGTGAAGCCTTGCAGCTCCTGCTTCTGGCGCTCGTGGAAAGCGCGGATGCGCTCGGCGGCGGTCTGCAGCGCGGCGCGCTGCGCGGCCGGCAGCGAGGCCAGCGCGGCTTCCAGCTCGGCCTGGCCGATGTCGAAGTCCGCCATGCCGGCGGCGTTCATGCGGTCGAAGCGGTTGGTGTATTCCAGCACGGCCTCATCGCCGCGCGCGCGCACGTCGGCGATGATCTTCGCCACGGCGCCTTCGATGGCGTCGTCGGTTTCGGCTTCAAAGGCCAGCAGCGCGTCGAGCGTTTCCTGGAAGTCGTCTTGGGTGGAGTCGAGTTTGCGGATCATGCTCATTTCGCCTTCGCCGCGGAGGCGCGTTCAAATGCTTCGATAATCGGTTGCAGGCGGGCGCGCTTGAGTTTGAGCGCAGCCTGGTTGACCACCAGGCGGGAAGAGATATCCATGATCTCTTCCACTTCCACCAGGTTGTTGGCGCGCAGGGTGCTGCCGGTCGACACCACGTCGACGATGGCGTCGGACAGGCCGACCAGCGGCGCCAGCTCCATCGAGCCGTACAGCTTGATCAGGTCGACGTGCACGCCCTTCTTGGCGAAGTGTTCGCGCGCGATGGAGGTGAACTTGGTGGCCACGCGCAGGCGTGCGCCCTGGCGCACCGCCGTCTCGTAGTCGAAACCGGAGCGCGCCGCCACCGACATGCGGCATTTGGCGATCTGCAGGTCCACCGGCTGGTACAGGCCTTCGCCGCCATGCTCCAGCAAGACATCCTTGCCCGCCACGCCGAAGTCCGCCGCGCCATGCTGCACGTAGGTCGGCACGTCGGACGCGCGTACGATCAGCACGCGGATGCCGGGGTCCGAGGTAGGCAGGATCAGCTTGCGGGAGGTTTCCGGATTCTCGGTGACGGTGATGCCGGCCGCTTCCAGCAGCGGCATGGTGTCTTCGAAGATCCGGCCTTTCGACAGGGCGAGGATGAGTTCCATTGTTTATTTGATACGGGTGATATTGGCGCCAACGGCGGACAGCTTGACTTCCATGCGGTCGTAACCGCGGTCCAGGTGATAGATACGGTCGACCAGGGTTTCGCCCTTGGCGGCCAGGCCGGCAATCACCAGTGAAGCCGAAGCGCGCAAGTCGGTCGCCATCACGGGCGCACCGATCAATTGCTCCACGCCGTCGATGTAGGCCGTGTTGCCGTCGATGGAAATCTTCGAGCCCAGGCGGTTCATTTCCTGCACGTGCATGAAGCGGTTCTCGAAAATGGTTTCGGTCACTTTGCTGCTGCCGCTGGCGATCAGGTTCACGGCCATGAACTGCGCCTGCATATCGGTCGGGAAGCCCGGGTACTCGGTGGTGCGGAAGGAGACCGGCTTCGGGCGCTGGTCCATGCGCGCGCGGATCCAGTTGTCGCCAACGGTCAATTCCACGCCCATCTCGCGCAGCTTGTCCAGCGCCACGTCGAAGATGTCGGTGCGCGTGTTGCGGATGGTGATGTCGCCACCCGCAGCCGCCACCGCGCACAGGAAGGTCGCCGCTTCGATACGGTCGGAAATCACTTCATGCTTGGCGCCGTTCAGCGCCGGAACGCCCTGGATCACCAGGCGGTCGGTGCCGATGCCTTCGATCTTCGCGCCCATCGCCACCAGCAGGTTGGCCAGGTCGGTCACCTCCGGTTCGCGCGCGGCGTTTTCCAGCACGGTCTCGCCTTCGGCCAGGGTGGCGGCCATCAGCAGGTTTTCGGTGCCGGTCACGGTGATCATGTCGGTCACGATGCGGGCGCCCTTCAGTTTCTTGCACTTGGCGTAGATGTAGCCGCCGTCAATGCTGATCTCGGCGCCCAGCGCGCGCAAGCCCTTGATGTGCTGGTCGACCGGGCGCGATCCGATGGCGCAGCCGCCCGGCAGCGATACCTTGGCTTCGCCAAAGCGCGCCAGCAGCGGCCCCAGTACCAGGATCGATGCACGCATGGTCTTCACCAGCTCGTACGGCGCTTCGTACTTGCTGATCTTCGAACCGTTCAGCGTGACCTTCTCGCCGTCCTGTTCGACCGACAGGCCGGTCTGGCGCAGCAGCTTGAGCATGGTGGCCACGTCGTGCAGCAGCGGCACGTTGGTCAATTCCAGGTCGCCGGCAGTCAGCAGGCCCGCGCACAGGATGGGCAGGGCCGCGTTCTTGGCGCCGGAAATCTTGATGTCGCCGACCAGGCGCTTGCCACCGGTGATGAGCAGTTTGTCCATGTGTCTTATCCTTGGTATTCGTCCGGGGTGAGGGTCTTCATCGACAATGCGTGAATCTCTTCGCGCATGCGGTCGCCCAGCGCGGCATACACCAGCTGGTGGCGCTGGATCAGGCGCTTGCCGGCAAAGGCGGGCGACACGATCAGCGCCTGGAAGTGCTGGCCGTCGCCTTCCACCTGCAGGTGGGTGCATTCGAGGCCGGCAGCGATATAGCTGTGGATTGCTTCTGGAGTAGTGGTCACTTTGGATACCTCAATCAATCAGTGGCGCAGGCGGTAGCCGCTGCGCAGAAGTCGGATGGCAAGCAGCGCCAGCACCGCCAGGAAGGCGGAAACGATGGCGGCGCTGGTCCACGGGTTCACGTCGGACTGCCCGAAGAAACCGTAGCGGAAGCCGTCGATCATGTAGAAGAACGGGTTCAGGTGCGATACGGTCAGCCAGAATGGCGGCAGCGATTTGATGGAATAGAACACGCCGGCCAAAAAGGTCAGCGGCACGATCAGGAAATTCTGGAACGCCGCCAACTGGTCGAATTTCTCGGCCCAGATGCCGGCGATCAGGCCCATGGTGCCAAGGATGGCCGCACCCAGCAGGGCAAACACCAGGATCCACAGCGGGGCGGTGAAGCTCAGGTGCGCGAACCAGGCGGTAATGGCGAACACGCCGAAGCCGACCACGATGCCGCGTACCATCGACGCCAGCACGTAGGCGGAGAAAATCTCCCAGTGCGACAAGGGCGTCAGCAGCACGAACACCAGGTTGCCGGTGATCTTGGACTGGATCAGGGAAGACGACGAGTTGGCGAAGGCGTTCTGCAGGACGCTCATCATCACCAGGCCGGGGATCAGGAAGGCGGTGTAGGTCACGCCGGGATAGACCTCGACGTGGCCGGACAGCACGTGGCCGAAGATCAGCAGGTAGAGCATGGCCGTCAGGATCGGCGCGGCGATGGTCTGCGTGGCGACCTTGTAGAAGCGCAGCGTCTCCTTGTAGACCAGGGTGCGGAAGCCGGTGGTGATCATACGATGTTCTCGTCCATGATTTGCAGGAAGATGTCTTCGAGGTCGGCCTGCTGCAGCTGCATTTCGTCGATGGCGATGCCGCTTTCGCGCAGGCGCGCCAGGATCTTTTCCACTTCCGCATAATCGTTGATGCGCAGCGAATACTTGTTGTCGTCCGGCGGGTGGTTCAGCAAAGGCTGCAGATCCTCAGGCAGCTGTTTGTGCGGCAAGTGCAGCACCAGTTGCGAACCGGAGATGCGGCGGATCAGCTGCGACATGGTGTCCAGCGCGACCACCTTGCCCAGCTTGAGCATGGCGACGCGCTTGCACATGGCTTGCGCTTCTTCCAGGTAGTGGGTGGTCAGCACGATGGTGTGGCCTTCACGGTTCAGGCGCGTGATGAAGTTCCACAGCGTCTGGCGCAGCTCGACGTCGACACCGGCGGTCGGTTCGTCCAGCACGATGACGGGCGGCTTGTGCACCAGCGCCTGCGCCACCAGCACGCGGCGCTTCATGCCGCCGGACAGGGCGCGCATATTGGTGTCGGCCTTGTTGGCCAGGCCCAGCTCTTCCATCACCTCGTCGATCCACTTGTCGTTGTTGCCCAGGCCGAAGTAGCCGGACTGCAGGCGCAGCGTTTCGCGCACCGTGAAGAAGGGATCGAACACCAGCTCTTGCGGCACCACGCCCAGCTTGCGGCGCGCGGCGCGGAAATCGGACACCACATCGTGGCCATGGATCTTGACGCTGCCGGCGTCGGCGCGGATCAAGCCGGCGATGATGGATATCAGGGTGGTCTTGCCCGCGCCGTTCGGCCCGAGCAGACCGAAGAATTCGCCTTCCTCGATTTTCAACGACACGCCGCCAAGCGCCTGCAGCGCCTTGTAGCGCTTCTGGACGTTGCTGATTTCGATTGCTGTCATGCTTACTTGTATAGATAACTGGGACAACGATGACCGTTGTAAAGGCGCGCGCTCATCAGGCGCGGTAGACGGTCAATTATATTGGAAATTTGGTTCGGCTTCGCCGGACCGGTGAAACACGGGCGGGGGGCGGGGCGGGGGTCAATGATGATGCAGGTCGGCGGGCGACACGAGCGTGCACACGCCGTAGAGCTTGGTCAAGCTCTTGAGCTGGTCCGGCAGGTTGCGCAGTTCCAGCTGGCTGCCGTTCTGGGCGGCAGCGCGCTGCCATGCCAGCATGACTGACACGGCAGCGGAATCCACGGTTTCCACCTGGCCCAGGTCGAACACGGTCTGGCCGGCGCGCAGCGCAGCCATCCCCTGCGCCAGCGCTTCCGTGGCGTTGGCCACGGTCAGCGACTGCAGGGACAGTTGGTTGGAAACGGTGGTATCAGGCATTATTTACCTGCGGTCTTCAGCGGCTTGGATGCCAGCTTCTTGTTCTTTTCCGACAGGGTCTTGATCAGGCCATCGATGCCGCCCTTGCTGATTTCCGACGCGAAGGTGCCTTTGTAGGCTTCCACCAGCCAGGCGTCGAGCACGTTGATGTCGTAAATCTTCCAGCCGCTGTCAGCCTTGGCGACGCGGTAGTTCAGCTGGATCGGCTCGCCGCGCGCCTGGTTCACCTGGGAACGCACTTCCACTTCGGTGTCGCCCGGCGAGGAACGCATCGGCTTGAACTCGATGGTCTGGTCTTTCACCTGGGACAGCGCGCCCGAGTAGGTGAAGATCAGCAGGGTGCGGAATTCCGCGGCCAGCTGCTTTTGCTGCTCCGGGGTGGCTTCGCGCCAGTAGCGGCCGGCGGCCAGCGAGGTCATGCGCTGGAAGTCGACGTAAGGCAGGATCTTGGTTTCCACCAGGTCCATCACCTTCTTCTGGTTGCCGGCCTGGATATCCTTGTCGTTCTTGGCGGTTTCCAGCACTTCGGAGCTGATGCGCTTAACCAGCGCATCCGGCGCTTCGTTGGAAGGGGCGGGCGCGGCCAGGGCACTGGTGGCAAAAGCCACGGTGGCGACGGCGATCAGTTGCTTGATCAGTTTCATTGTTTGCTTACCTATGTTGGTTGTATTCCGGGTCACAGGCTGGTTTTCTTCTCAGCCGGTTCCGCGATTATAGCCTGAGGCGGGTTGGAAGCCTCGTCCTCCAGCTCAGCCTTCTTCTGCTTGCCCTTGGGGCCGTCTTCGCCATCGTAGACCTGGCTGTTACGGCGCTGCATCCAGCCGTCACGGATGAACTCGTAACGGTCAAGGGCGGCATCTTCCAGCAGCGTGGACGCATCCAGCAGCGCTGCACGCTGGTCCACAACACGGGTAACGGTGCCGATGTTGCGCACGTTGACAGGATCTTTGTACTGCCATGGGTCGGCATAGATGTCCACCGGCAAGGCCGCGGTGTCGCGCACCGTCGACGGGCCCAGCAGCGGCAGGACCAGGTAAGGGCCGGACGGCACACCCCAGGTACCCAGGGTCTGGCCGAAATCTTCTTTATGTTTTTGCAATCCTGCTTCGGAAGCAATGTCGAGCACGCCCAGCAGGCCCAGGGTCGAATTCAGCGCCACGCGCATCAGGTCCGACATGCCGTCGCCCACCTTGCCTTGCATCAGGTTGTTGGCGCCAGTCCAGACGTCGGCCAGGTTGCCGAAGAAATTGCTGACGCCGGTCTGGAAGAAGCCCGGGGTGGCGTTCTTGTACACGGTGGCCGCCGGTTTCAGGGCCACCTCATCCACCTTATCGTTGAACTTGAAGACGGCGCGGTTGTA
Organism: uncultured Duganella sp.; assembly: GCA_946482335.1. Next base: position 11,322 of record CAMLRG010000107.1, read on the forward strand.
GCCTTCCAGCGGGTCGCGCGGGTTGTTGCTGGCACAACCGCTCAGGGCGCCCGCTACCGCCAGACTCAGGGCAAGAGTACGGAATTTGCTCATTGGGAGTCCTTTCCTTCAGCTGCCTTGCTATAGATGAACTGGTTGATCAAGTCTTCCAGCACGGTCGCGGACTGGGTGCGGGCGATGCGGTCGCCGGCGACCAGGTTCTTTTCGTCGCCGCCGGCTTCGATGCCGATGTACTGTTCGCCCAGCAGGCCGGCGGTCAGGACCTTGGCCGAGCTGTCTTTCGGGAACTTGAAGCCTTCTTCCATGTCCAGCGTCACCACGGCTTTATACACCTTATCGTCGAAACCGATCGACGCGACACGGCCCACCACCACGCCGGACGCCTTCACCGCCGCCTGTGGGCGCAGCGAACCGATATTGTCAAAGCGGGCTGTGACCTGGTAAGTCTTGCCGAACGAAATCGAACCGAGGTTGCCGGCTTTCAATGCCAGGAACATCAGCGCGGCAGCGCCCATCACAATGAACAGGCCAACCCAGATATCGAGAGATTTACGTTGCATACTTGATCCTATAATCAGCGGTGTCAGGGCCAAACATACAACACGCTGCGCGTGTCGCATGTCAGGACCTGACCCCGGTTGTTACTTGCTAAACATCAGCGCCGTCAGCATGAAGTCGAGCCACCAGATCATCAGCGAGGAGATGACCACAGTGCGCGTCGTCGCACCAGACACATCTTCGGGTGTCGGCTGGGCTTCATAGCCCTGGTACAGCGCGATGAAAGTGATGGCGATACCGAACACCACACTCTTCACGAATCCGTTGAATACGTCTTTCCAGACATCGACGCCGCCTTGCATCTGCGACCAGAACGCGCCTTCGTCGACGCCGATCAGCTCCACGCCGATCAGGTAACCGCCCAGGATACCCACGGCACTGAACATTGCGGTCAGCAGCGGCACCGAAATTACGCCCGCCCAGAAGCGCGGTGCCAGCACGCGCTGGATCGGGTTCACGGCCATCATTTCCATGGCCGACAGTTGCTCGCCCGCCTTCATCAGGCCGATTTCGGCGGTCAGCGAGGTGCCGGCGCGGCCGGCAAACAACAGGGCGGTGATCACCGGGCCCAGTTCGCGGGTCAGGCCCAGGGCCACCAGCAGGCCCAGCGACTCGGACGCGCCATATTTATTCAGTGTGTAGTAACCCTGCAAGCCCAGCACCATGCCGACGAACAGGCCGGACAGGATGATGATCAGCAGGGAATAGTTGCCGATGACGTGCAATTGCTCGACCAGCAAACGCGGACGGCGCAGCAGGCCGGGCGACAGCCCCAGCATGATAAAGAAGGTGCGGGCGGAAAGGCCGATGCTTTCCACATAGTCGCGGGCGCCGCCGCCGACACTGACCAGGAAACGGCGCATCATCGGCGTGCTCCCAGGCCCAGGTCTTCGGCCAGCGTTTTGCCCGGATAGTGGAAGGGCACGGGCCCATCCGCTTCCGCGTGCACGAATTGCTTCACGTAAGGATCGGTCGAAACCATCATGTCAGCGGGGGTGCCGTGGGCCACGATCTTGCCCTGCGACAGGAAATAGACGTAATCGGCGATCTGGAACGATTCCTTCACATCGTGCGACACGAGGATGGTGGTCGAACCGAGCGCATCGTTCAGGTTGCGGATCAGGTTGGCAGTCACGCCCATGGAAATCGGGTCCAGGCCGGCGAACGGCTCGTCATACATGATCAGCTGCGGGTCAAGCGCGATGGAGCGCGCCAGGGCGACACGGCGTGCCATGCCGCCGGAAATCTCGCCCGGCTTGAGGCGGGCAGCATTGCGCAAGCCAACGGCGTGCAGCTTCATCAGCACCAGGTCGCGGATCAATTCTTCCGGCAAGTCGGTGTGCTCGCGCAGCGGGAAGGCCACGTTTTCATAGACGGTCAAGTCGGTGAACAGCGCGCCGTGCTGGAACAGCATGCCCATCTTGCGGCGCAGCACATACAAGTCCTTGGTCTTCAGCTGGTGCACCACCTGGCCGTCGACGTTGACCGTCCCTTTTTGCGGGCGCAACTGGCCGCCAATCAGGCGCAGGACCGTCGTCTTGCCACTCCCGGAACCACCCATGACCGCCACCACTTTCCCACGCGGGAAATCCATATGGAGGCCGGACAGGATGGACCGTTTTCCATAGCTGAAGTGTAAGTCGCGGATTTCGACGAGATTTGGCACAGATGTCGCTCTTTATTATTAAGGCCACATTGTAATTCAGAAACGGTTATCTCTGCTTGCAGGCCCGGAGCGGCCCGGATGGCCGGCCCAAAGAGTCAAATCATACAACACTACTAACCGCAGAGTCAGCAATTTACAATTTGAAACGCCTGTTGATCGGCAGATCTCTGCTGCGAGGCAGCAATTTCGTGCTATTTTTATAATCTTGATTCATTTGAAGGATAAAACGCATGAAAATTCGTCGGACGGTGCTGGCTTGCTCCCTGGCGGCCATCTCGGCCCAGGCTTTCGCCGAGAGCGAGAAGATCGAAGTTGTGACAGTGACGGCGCAAAAGCGCAAGGAGGATCCGAACAAGGTGGCGATGAGTATTTCCGCCATCAGCGGTGCCTCGCTGCTGTCGCAACAGGTGGATGACATCACCGACCTGACGCGGGCGGTGCCCAATATTTCCTTCACGGCGGCCACCGGCAATGGCGGCGCCGGTCCGGGCACCTCCAATATCGAAATCCGCGGCATCAGCTCGGCGGCCGGGCAAGCCACCGTCGGTATCTACCTGGGCGACGTCTCGCTGACCGTGGGGAACCTGTACACCATGGGGACGGTGGAGCCGAAGTTCTTCGACATCGACCGGGTGGAAGTACTGCGCGGGCCGCAAGCCACCCTGTATGGCGCCAGCTCGATGGGCGGCACCATCAAGTTCGTGCCCAATGAGCCGGACTTGAAGGAGCGCGAAATCTCGGCCTATGCCGAAGCGTCGTCGACGCGTGGCGGCAGCCCGAACTTTTCCAGCAATGTGGTGGGCAATTTCCCGCTGGTGTCGAATGAGCTCGCCCTGCGCATCGGCGCGCAGGCCCAGCGCACGGGCGGCTTCATCGACCAGGTCGACGGCGACGGCAAGGTACTGGCCGGCGACATCAACAAGATCAGCGACCAGGAAGTGCGGGTGGCGCTGAAATGGGCGCCGACGCGTGACCTGACGGTGACGCCTTCCATCTACTACCAGCGCGTGGACGCCAAGGATATCGCCGCCTTCAGCCTGGACCGGCCGCCGTACCAGGCACAGAAACAGGTGCGCGAGCCATCGATCGACCGGCTGCTGACGCCCAACCTGGCTGTCAACTGGGACCTGGGCGGTGCCGACCTGACCTCCAGCACCAGCTACTTCGAGCGCAAGTTCGACCGCCAGCAGAATGGTTCGGCCTACAACAGCTATTCGCTGTCGACCTTCCTGACGTCGACCGAAGACGGCGGCAAGGCGCCGCCGGAACTGATCGAGGCGATTGCCGGGCTGCCGTCAACGGTCTTCCTGAATAACGCCGTACGGCAGGTATCGCAGGAATTCCGGCTGGCGTCCAAGCCGTATGATGCGGCGCGCTCACCATGGACCTGGCTGGGTGGCTTCTACTTCTCGAACCAGCACACCAACCTGAACGAGAATGACCCGATTCACGGCGTGACGGAAACCTTCAGGAAGTTCGGCTTCTCGATCGACGATCCGGAGCTGCTGCCGGACGCTTATCCTGGTGCCTTCCCGAACGATAACTCCTTCGCCGGCGAATTCCGCTATCGCGAAAAGCAAAGCTCGATCTTCGGCGAAGTGAACTACTACTTCTCCCCGACGCTGCACGCCACGGTTGGCGCGCGCTACCTCAAAGGCAAATCCAACCTGGCCCAGCGCAACAGCAACTACCTGGCCGGCGCCGGCAACAACAGCAGCACCGAATTGTCCTCGCACGCCTTCACGCCGAAATACGCGGTGACGTGGGAAGCGACGCCCGACCACACCATCTACAGCTCGATTGCCAAAGGCTTCCGCCTGGGCGGCTCAAACGTCTTCGTCCCGCCGACCACCTGCGGCCCGGACCTGGAAGAAAACGGCCTCACCGAAGGGCCGGCCACTTACGCACCGGACAGCCTGTGGAGCTATGAAGTCGGCAGCAAATCGCGCTTCATGGGCGGCCGCGTTGCCGTCAACGCCGACGTGTTCTATGTGAAGTGGAAGAACATCCAGCAGGGCGTGTACCTGCCGACCTGCGCCTATACTTACAACGCCAACGCCGGCAACGCGACCAGCAAGGGCTTCGAGTTCGACATCAAGGCGAAACCAGTTGCCGGCCTGACCCTGAGCGCCGCCGGCGGCTACGTCAAGGCCGAACTGACCAATGACGAGGGCGTCGCCAATGGCGTGCTCGGCGCCGTGCGCGGCGCGCAGGTGCAGGGCGTACCGAAGTACAACGGCAGCGTGACGGCGCAATACAATTTCTCCACCGCCGGCGGCCGTAGCGCGTTCGTGATGGGCGGCATCCAATGGGTCGGTTCCAGCAAAGGCTCGCTCAATCCTGAGTCCACCGATTACGACCGCCCGGGCTACCACACGGTCAACTTCAGCGCCGGCCTCACGCTCGACCGCTACCAGTTGACGGCCTTCATCAAGAACGCCTTTGATGAGGACAAGGTGATCCAGCACCCGCAGGTCGCCTCGATTGTGCAAGGCTACCGCCTGGCGCCGCGCAGCATCGGCATGAGCATTGCCGCCAAGTTCTGAGCGCGCCAACCCTGGACGCAAGCCAGGCAAAGCACACTCAATGGCTTTGCATGGTATTGTGGAAATCGAAGTTCAGTTTCAGGGCGGCGCGACTGAGCAAGACGCCCCGCGCCTGAAACCCCCGGACGACGTAAAACTGCATGGAGCCGCTATGCCTACCAAAATCATTGACGGCTATGAGGTGGAGTTCACCGGTGAACGACTGGAGGGCACTGGCCAATGGGGCGCCTACGTTTCAATCTTCGCCCCTTCTGCCAACCCCATGCACTTGGCGCACATCGTCCCCAAACGACGCGTGTCCGCCGATCTTCAACTGCTCGACCAACACGCGGCGGAAATCGAGGCTGAGCGCGCAGCCCTCACCATTCTGAACGATCTCCGTTCGTAACCATGCCAAGGCATGCCCAGGGGCGCGACTGGAAGGCCGGCACCGACCTGCGCTCGGCACTACCCATAAACTTTCGCCAGCATCGCCAGGACTCCGATCACCACAGTAAAGAGCATGCCCGTAAGGACGCGAATTTCCGTATGGACGCGATCGAAATTCTTGCGCGTTTCATCTTTGAAATCCTTCAGCGTTTCCGCTTGGTGTTCCAGCGATGATTCCATCCTGACCACACGACACTCAAGGTCACCGCTCGGCTTGCAGGTGTTTTCGCTGTTCATTTGGCGACCTCGCTTTGATGTGCGTGGTGCCAGTTTACGCTGATGAGGAGGGACGTCAAGCGCACTGGGCTATGCGCAGGGGGAAACCAAAAACCAGGAGAGCAGCCGGACGTACCGTCGAGGCACGTCCGGCTAGTTGACGGATTAGCGGGGCAGGACGGAAGAACCCATCAGGTATTCGTCGACAGCACGGGCGCACTGGCGGCCTTCGCGGATCGCCCACACCACCAGCGACTGGCCGCGGCGCATGTCGCCTGCTGCGAACACGCCTGGCTTGCTGGTCTTGTAGCTGTTGTCGCCTTCGGTCGCGGCGCGGGCATTGCCGCGTGCATCCTTGTCGACGCCGAACGCGTCCAGCACTTGCTGCACCGGCGAGACGAAGCCCATGGCCAGCAGCACCAGGTCGGCCTTCATTTCGAATTCGGAGTTCGGCACTTCGGTCATCTTGCCGTCCTTCCATTCGACGCGGCAGGCAATCAGTTTTTCGACCTTGCCGTTCTTGCCTTCCAGGCGCTTGGTGGCGACAGCCCAGTCACGCTCGCAGCCTTCTTCGTGCGAAGAGGAGGTGCGCAGCTTGGTCGGCCAGTACGGCCACACCAGCGGCTTGTTCTCCTGCTCCGGCGGCATCGGCATCAGTTCGAACTGGGTGACGCTGGCAGCGCCATGGCGGTTGGAGGTGCCGACGCAGTCGGAACCGGTGTCGCCGCCGCCGATCACGACCACGTGTTTGCCGGTGGCCTTGATCTGGTCCTTGATCTTATCGCCGGCGTTGACCTTGTTCTGCTGCGGCAGGAAGTCCATAGCGAAGTGGACGCCCTTCAGTTCGCGGCCCGGCACCGGCAAATCGCGCGGCTGTTCGGCGCCGCCGGCCATGACGATGGCGTCGAAGTCCTTCTCGAGGTCTTCAGGGAAGATGGTTTCCTTGGAGCCGTTGGCGACCGTCGCAGGGAAGTCCTTGCCGATCAGGACGGAGGTACGGAACTTCACGCCTTCCGCCTCCATCTGCTCGACGCGGCGGTCGATGTGGTGCTTCTCCATCTTGAAGTCGGGGATGCCGTAGCGCAGCAGGCCGCCGACGCGGTCAGCCTTTTCGAACACGGTCACGTCATGCCCGGCGCGTGCCAGCTGCTGCGCAGCGGCCAGGCCGGCAGGGCCGGAACCGACCACGGCAACCTTCTTGCCGGTTTTCTGCGCCGCAGGCTGCGGCACGACCCAGCCGTGCTCCCAGCCTTCGTCGATGATCTTGTGCTCGATCGACTTGATGCCGACCGGCAGTTCGTTGATGCCCAGGGTACAGGCGCTCTCGCACGGTGCCGGGCAGATGCGGCCGGTGAACTCGGGGAAGTTGTTGGTCGAGT
>CAMLRG010000108.1 GCA_946482335.1 uncultured Duganella sp.
ACCGGCATCGTGTCGCGCGGCGGCTCGATCATGGCCAAGTGGTGCCTGGCCCACCACCAGGAGAACTTCCTCTACACGCACTTCGAAGAGATTTGCGACATCATGAAGGCGTACGACGTCAGTTTCTCGTTGGGTGATGGCTTGCGCCCCGGCTCGGTGTGGGATGCCAACGACGCGGCCCAGCTGGGCGAGCTGAAAACCCTGGGCGAGCTGACCCAGGTCGCCTGGAAGCATGATGTGCAAGTGATGATCGAAGGCCCCGGCCACGTGCCGATGCAGCTGATCAAGGAGAACATGGACTTGCAGCTGGCGCAGTGCAGCGAAGCGCCGTTCTATACCCTGGGCCCGCTGACCACCGACATCGCACCCGGCTACGACCACATCACCTCCGGCATCGGCGCCGCCCAGATCGGCTGGTACGGCACCGCCATGCTGTGCTATGTGACGCCGAAAGAGCACCTCGGCCTGCCCAACAAGGCCGACGTCAAGGAAGGCATCATCACCTACAAGATCGCGGCGCACGCAGCCGACCTGGCCAAGGGCCACCCGGGCGCGCAAATCCGCGACAACGCGCTGTCGCTGGCGCGCTTCGAATTCCGCTGGGAGGACCAGTTCAACCTGGGCCTGGACCCCGACCGCGCGCGCGAATTCCACGACGAGACCCTGCCCAAGGATTCGGCCAAGGTGGCACATTTCTGCTCCATGTGCGGCCCGCATTTCTGCTCGATGAAGATCACGCAGGAAGTGCGCGATTTCGCCGCCAAGGGCATGCAGGAGAAGTCCATCGAGTTCGTGCGCTCGGGCGCGCAGATCTACCGCGAGCAGCCATGATCGAGATTGAATTGAATGGCGCGCCGCACGCGGTGCCGGCGCAGCACACGCTGGAGCAATTGGTCGAGGCCCTACAGCTGGGCGGCCAGGCGCTGGCGCTGGCGGTCAACCGCCAAGTGGTGCCGCGCCAGCGCTGGCCGCAGGTGCAGCTGCGCCCGCAAGACCAGGTCGATATCGTCCGCGCCATCGGCGGCGGATAAACAAGGAGACAGCAATGCAGGACAAACCATTGACCATCGCCGGCAAGCAATACGGCTCGCGCCTGCTGGTAGGCAGCGGCAAATACAAGGACTTGCCGCAAACGCGCGAAGCGACGCTGGCGGCCGGCGCCGAGATCATCACGGTGGCGATCCGCCGCGTCAACATCGGCCAGGACCCGCAGGCGCCCAGCCTGCTGGACTATGTGCCGCCGCATGAATTCACCATCCTGCCCAACACGGCCGGCTGCTACACTGCCAAGGACGCGGTCTACACGCTGCAGATGGCGCGCGAACTCCTGAATGGCCACAAGCTGGTCAAGCTGGAAGTGCTGGGCGACGAGAAAACCCTGTTCCCCAATATGCCGGAAACGTTGGCCGCGGCGCGCGAGCTGGTGCGCGACGGCTTCGACGTGATGGTCTATTGCAGCGACGACCCGATCCAGGCGCGTATGCTGGAAGACATCGGCTGCTGCGCGGTGATGCCGCTGGCTTCCCTGATCGGCTCGGGCATGGGCATCCTCAACCCGTGGAACCTGTCGCTGATCATCGAGCAAGCCCGGGTGCCGGTGCTGGTCGACGCCGGCGTCGGCACCGCCAGCGACGCCGCCATCGCCATGGAGCTGGGCTGCGACGGCGTCCTGATGAATAGCGCCATCGCGGCGGCGGGCGATCCGGTGCGCATGGCACGCGCGATGCGGCTGGCGGTGCAGGCCGGGCGCGAAGCCTACCTGGCCGGGCGCATGCCGCGCCGTTTCGCCGCCTCGCCTTCGTCGCCGATGGCGGGGAGGCTGGCATGAGCGACCGGCCCTGCGTGCTGGTGTTTTCCGGCGCCGACCCCTCAGGCGGCGCCGGCATGGCGGCCGACATCCAGGCCATCAGCGCCATGGGCGCGCATGCGCTGCCGGTGCTGACCGCCATCACGGTGCAGGACAATAACCGCGTGCATGCGGTGCTGCCGGTGGCGCCGGAAGTGCTGCTGCAACAGGCGCGCACCCTGCTGGCGCAAGTGCCGGTGGCGGCGGTGAAGATCGGCATCCCGGGCAGCGCCGAGAATGCGCAGGCGATCGCCACGCTGATCGGCGAGCTGCGCGCCACGCACCGCCAGGCCGCCGGCGCGGCACCGGGCTGGGCGCAGCGCCTGTACAGCGATCCGCCGGTGGTGCTGGACCCGGTACTGCGCAGCGGCCACGGCGACGCGCTGGGCCGCGATGACGCGGTGCAGGCGCTGGCGCCGCTGCTGCCGCTGGCGACCCTGATCACGCCCAACGGCCCGGAAGCGGCGGCCCTGGCCGCTGCCGCCGCGCGCCATCGCGTGGCGCCGCGTGCCGCGCTGCCCGAGGTGGCGCCCATCTGGCACGGCACCGCCCATGGCGATGCGCTGGCCCATGCGCGCATGCTGCGCGGCCTGGGTTGCGGCCATGTGCTGGTGACCGGCGGCCACGACGAGGGCAGCGAGGTGGTGATCAACCGCTGGCTGGGGCCGGAGCGCCAGCAGAACTGGAGCTGGCCGCGCCTGGCCGGCAGTTTCCACGGCAGCGGCTGCACGCTGGCGGCCGCCGCCGCAGCCCTGCTGGCGCTGGGCAACCCGATGGCGCAAGCCTTGGCCAAGGCGCAAGGTTACACCCAGCGCACGCTGGCCGCCGCCTACGCCATCGCGCCCGGCCAGCGCATCCCGCAGCGATAAGGAGCAAGCATGCAAGGACTTTACCTGGTCACCCCCAACTGGGACGACACCGACCAACTGCTGGCCGTCACCGAGCAGGCGCTGCGCGCCGGCGTGGCGCTGCTGCAATACCGCCACAAGGACGCCAGCCCGGCGCTGCGGCGCATCCAGGGCGGCGCGCTGCGCGAGCTGTGCCACCAGTACGGCGTGCCGTTCCTGGTCAACGACCACGTGGCGCTGTGCCGTGAACTGGGCGCTGACGGCGTGCACCTGGGCGGCACCGACGCGCCGCTGGCCGAAGTGCGCGCCATGCTGGGGCCCAACAAGCTGATTGGCGCCTCCTGTTACGGCGAGCTGGCGCGCGCCCAGGCAGCGCAGGCGGCCGGTGCCAGCTATGTCGCCTTCGGCGGCTTTTACCCGTCGCGGGTCAAGCAATATGCCGTGACCACGCGGCCCGACATCCTGCGCCACGCGCGCGAAGCGATCGGCCTGCCGCTGTGCGTGATCGGCGGCATGACACCGGACAATGCCGCGCCGCTGGTGGCCGCCGGCGCGCACCTGGTGGCGGCCATCAGCAGTGTTTACCTGGCCGACGACGCGGCGGCTGCGGTGCGGGAATTTCAGACTATAATCGGCCCATTGCCATCGCCATAAGGTTGCCGCCCAATGAACGCCCAGCCTCCGCACAAGCGCCTGATCCTGATCGTGGACGACGATAAGATCCTGACCGAATTCCTGGGCGAGCTGCTGGCGCGCGCCGGCTACGACACCATGCTGGCCCATTCCTCCGACCAGGCGCTGGCCATGATTGCCGAGCGTGAGCCGGACCTGGCGCTGCTCGATATCCACATGCCAGGCATGTCGGGGCTGGAGCTGGCCAAACAGCTCAACCGCAATACCTCGGTGCCCTTCATGTTCCTGTCCGGCCGCGGCGATGCCGACGCCGGCAAGCAGGCGGCGGCCTACGGGGCCGTGGGCTTCGTGGTCAAGCCGGTCGACGAGCAGCACTTGATGCCGGCCTTCGAAGCGGGCCTGGCGCGCGCCGATGAAATCCGCCAGCTGCGCCGCACGGAAATCAACCTCAACGCCGCCCTGGCGGCCGGGCGCGAAACCAGCCTGGCGGTGGGCCTGCTGATGTGCAAGTACCAGACCGACCGCAATACCGCGTTCGAAGTGCTGCGCGACCATGCCCGCTCCAGCCGGCGCAAGATCAATGAGGTGGCCGACCAGCTGCTGGCGGCCGAGGAAATGTTGAACGGTTTGCATGCGGCGTTTAACGCACGCTTGAAAAAATAAAACTTTTCGGCAAGTATGTCCTTGCAGTAGACTATGGCGGTGGGCCCCATCTTGCCCACTGCCGCACCCTCAAGCGGCCGCCCCTTCCATCGCGGCCCGTCACCTTCCTTCGGCCCAGCTCCGCCGACCATTTTCCTGCAGTGCGGAGAACCGCTTCATGAACCAGTCTTTTGATTTGCATCCGGCGCCACGGGTGCTGCACGTCGATCCCGACGAGGATAGCGCGGTGGTGCTGGCAACCTTGCTGGCGCCGGAAATCCACGTGGTGCACGCCGCCACTTATGCCCAGGCCGAACGCTTGCTGGCCCAGGGCGAATTCGCGCTGCTGGTGATCGATCCCGACCTGCCGGACGGCGACGGCCACACCCTGGTGCGCGCCTTGCGCCAGCGCGACCAGTACACGCCCGTGCTGCTGTACTCGGCCAGCCAGCCCATGCTGCATCACCAGGCCCACGCCTTCCTGCCCAAGCCCTGGACTTCGCCGCGCCAGCTGTGGCGCACGGTGTCGCACATGCTGGGGCTGGAGTCCATGCTGGCCATGAGAAGTTAAGCTATGCTGTCGTCTTTATCACACACGGAGTGGCGCGATGAAGACGAAAGCGGCAGTTGCATGGAAGGCGGGCGCCCCGCTGACGATTGAAGAGGTCGAGCTGGAGGGCCCGCGCGCCGGCGAAGTGCTGGTGGAAATCAAGGCCACCGGCATTTGCCACACCGACCACTACACCTTGTCCGGCGCCGACCCGGAAGGCTTGTTCCCGGCCATCCTCGGCCACGAGGGTGCCGGCGTGGTGGTCGACGTCGGGCCCGGCGTCACCTCGCTGCGGCGCGACGACCATGTGATCCCGCTGTATACGCCGGAATGCCGGCAATGCAAGTTCTGCCTGTCGCGCAAGACCAACCTGTGCCAGGCCATCCGCGCCACCCAGGGCAAGGGCTTGATGCCGGACGGTTCCAGCCGCTTCTCGCTGGGCGGCCAGCCGCTGTTCCACTACATGGGCACCTCGACCTTTTCCAACTACATTGTGGTGCCGGAAATCGCGCTGGCCAAGATCCGCCCCGACGCGCCGTTCGACAAGGTGTGCTACATCGGCTGCGGCGTGACCACCGGCGTCGGCGCCGTGCTGTTTACCGCCAAGGTGGAGGCGGGCGCCAATGTGGTGGTGTTCGGCCTGGGCGGCATCGGCCTGAACGTGATCCAGGCCGCGAAAATGGTGGGGGCCGACAAGATCATTGGGGTTGACATCAATCCGGCGCGCGAAGCGATGGCGCGCCAGTTCGGCATGACGCATTTCATCAACCCGCGCGAGGTGGAGAACGTGGTCGATGCGATCGTGCAGATGACCGATGGCGGGGCGGATTACAGTTTCGAATGCGTCGGCAACACCACCCTGATGCGCCAGGCGCTGGAGTGCTGCCACAAGGGATGGGGCAAGTCGATCGTGATCGGCGTGGCGGCGGCGGGGCAGGAAATTTCGACCCGGCCGTTCCAGTTGGTCACCGGGCGCCACTGGCTGGGGTCCGCCTTCGGCGGCGCGCGCGGCCGCACCGATGTGCCGAAGATCGTGGATTGGTATATGGAGGGCAAGCTCAAGATTGATGAGCTGATTACCCATACCTTGCCGCTGGCGCGTATCAATGAAGGGTTCGACTTGATGGAGCGGGGCGAGTCGATCCGTTCCGTGGTGGTGTACTGAAAACCGCTAAACCGGTGTCTGACCCGAAGGGTCAGACACCGGCGTGCCGAAGCCGCAGACTGCGGAATTGACGGGGTCTGACCCTTGGGTCTGACCCCGGTTTACCGGTTTTCAAGCAGCCCAGCCCGCCAAATCCCCCATCCATCGCAATTCCCCCACCGTCCCCGCCGCCGGCGGCTACATTAGCTCCAGCACCCCCGCACCCGCATCTAGACAAAAAGTTCTAGACACAAAGATCTAGATCATTTAATCTAGATTGCAAGGACGCCAAACAAGACCTGGAGCCGCCGCCATGAGCAACCTGCTGAACGCTGTCATCCCCGCCCTGGGCTGGTCCCTGCTGCATTTCCTGTGGCAAGGCTTGCTGATCGGCTGCGTGGCGGCGCTGGCCCTGCATGCGTTGCGCAATGCCCGGCCGCAGGCGCGTTACCTGGTGGCGTGCGGCGCGCTGCTGCTGTGCGCGGCGCTGCCGCTGGCCAATTTCGCCTGGCGCCTGGCCGACGCCGCCGACACCGGCTATGTGCTGCCGGCGCCGCTCGAAGCGGCTGCGGTGGCCGCCATCCCCGGCGCCGCCGACGGGCAGGGCGCCGAAACCGTGCTGGTCGACGTCGACGCCATGGCTTCCTGGGAATACCAGCTGCGCCGCCAGATGCCCTGGCTGGTGCTGCTGTGGGCCGCCGGCGCCGCCCTGATGACGCTGCGCCTGTCGCTCGGCCTGCAATGGGTGCGGCGCCACACTCTGCCCAGCCATTACCACGCCGACCCGGCCTGGCAGGCGCGCGCCACGGCGCTGGCCCGGCGCATGGGCATTGCGCGACCGGTGCGGCTGGGCGTGTCCGGCGACGCGCTGGACGGCCCGATCACCGCCGGCATCCTGCGCCCCATCGTGCTGCTGCCCGCCTCGCTGGTCAGCGGCATGCCGCCCGAATTGCTGGAAGCGCTGCTGGCGCACGAGCTGGCCCACGTGCGGCGCCACGATTACCTGGTCAACCTGGTCCAGAGCGGCATCGAGATTTTCCTGTTTTACCACCCGAGCGTGTGGATGCTGTCGCACTGCATCCGCCGCGAACGGGAAGAGATTGCAGACGACTTGGCCGCAAGCACGCTCGGCGAACCGCGGCGCCTGGCACTTGCACTTTCCGAGCTGGACAAGCTCCAGTTCACCACCCCTGACTTTGCTGCCCCCGCGGCACACGGAGGAGACCTCATGTCCCGAATCAAACGCCTGATCCGCCCCGCTGCACAACCGCTGAGCTGGAAGATGGCAACCCCCCTGTTAGGTATTTTTGCCGCCTGCGCCGCGCTGTATGCCCACGCGATGCCGCAAGCGGTCACGCTCCCGGCCGCCAGCGCCGTTGCCGCACCAGCGGCGCTGGCTGCGCCGGTCCCCGATGCGGCCGATGCGCCGGACGCCGCCCCGGCGCCGGAACCGTCGCCATCGCCATCGCCTTCGCCGCAAGTGCAGGTGAGCGCCCCCGATGACGCCGACGATGCCGAGCCGGCCCCGCCCGCGCCCCCGGCCCCGCCCGCACCGCTGGCGCCGCCGGCGCCGCCAGCCGCAGCGGACCTGGCCACCCCGCCGGCACCTCCCGCCGTGCCTGCCATGGCGGCCGACATGCCGGCCCCGCCCAAGCCACCCAAGGCGCCCAAGCCACCGAAGCCGCCCAAGGAATTGAGTGGCTTCGAACGCGGCAGCCATATCTACCTGGATGACAGCAGCCGCACCGCCTACGCCATCGTACGCGACGGCCAGGAAGCGATGCAGGTGCATGGCCGCCGCGCCGACCTGACCGAAGCGCAGCGCCTGAAGCAGGAAACCAAGGGCGACTTCATTTACGTGCGCAAGGAAGGCAAGGCCTACCTGATCCAGGATCCGGCCGTGCTGGCCAAGGTCAAGGAAGCCTGGCAGCCGGCCGAATCCCATGGCAAGAAACTGGAAGAGCAGGGCACGCTGATGGAAGCCCAGAGTAAGCAAGTGGAAGCCATCGGTGCGCAAATCGAGAAGGAAGTTGAAGCAGCCATGGGCAGCAAGGAACACCAGCGTGCCATGCGCGAAATGGAACGCGACGTCGAGCGCAAGATGGAAAAGGCGGCGCGCCAGCAAGAGCGCATCGGCCGCGCCATGGAGAAAGCCGGCCGCAAGATGGAGTTTGCGGACGACGCGACCCGTGCCCAGCTCCAACGCGACATGGAGGAATTGCGCAAGCAGATGGAACCGCTGGCTGCCGAAATGGCGCGCCAGGGCAGTGAAATCGCCGCCCGCCACGCCGCACTGGCTGCGCGCCAGGCGCCGATGGCCGCCATGCATGCGCGCATCGCCGAAGCGTCCAAGCCGCTGCATGAACTGGGCCGCAAGATGGGTGAGCTGGGGCGCGAACAGGGCCGCCTGTCGCGCGAAGCGGACAAGGCTTCGCGCGCCCTGATCGAGGAAGCCATCAGCAACGGCAGCGCCAAGCCGGTGATGTAAGCCCGGCGCCCCGCTGGCCGCTGCGCGCGCGGCGGCCACGGCGGGCGGCGCACACGGCATGCCTAGTCGAACTTGCAGTCGTCCTGCAGGATATCGTCGTGCCGGCGATGTTTGGCAACGCGGCGTTCCACATGTTGCTCGGCACGTACACGCGTATGGTCGACCAGGATCAGCGCCGTTTGCAGGGCATCGCTCATGCTCTTCGCCGCCGCCTGGATCGCCTCGGTCGGGGAGGCTGGCACTGATTCCCCGCTTGGTTGGGGCGGCGGGTCGCGCAGCGCGCTCGCGCGCATCCAGTCCGCATCGCCCGGCCGCCGCAGCCAGATCTCGGCCCATGCATTGCGCCCCGGCCCCAGCGCCGCGATGGTGAATTGGCGCGGTGTCGTGGACCGGCAGGCATACATCAATTGTTCCCCGACGACTTCGGCATAGTGGACGTGTCCGGCGTTATGCACCCGCAAGCGCGTGCCTGCGGGCAGGAAGAGCGACTTCCACTGGTAGCCGCGCATGGGCACGGCGGCTGCCTGTTGCGCGCTGATCCAATGCCGGACGGCCAGGGTCAGCGCTTCAGTCTGCGACAGCGCGCTGTCGGACTGATGCAGGTAATCGCGCAGCTCGGCGAGCACAGGGTATGGGATGTTGTTGGCAGGTCTTCGTTTCATTTTCTCTCTTTCCTCCATATCGTTTTCTCTCTTTTCCTCTCGTTTTCTCTCTTTTGCCAGCCCAGCGCAAAAAAGGTTCAAAAAGAGAGAACGAGAGAAAACGAGAAGGGCAAAAGAGAGAAAACGTCACGAAGGGCGTGGTCGGCCGGTAGCATCGCGTCGCTTCGCATACAATTGCTTCATGCACATCCGCCGCCTGATCTCGACCGACGCCGCCGCCTTCCAGTCCTTGCGCCTGGAAGGCTTGCGCGAAGCGCCCTCGGCATTCACTGCGAGCTATGAAGAAGAAAGTGGCACGCCGCTCAGCGGGGTCGCGCGCCGGCTGGCGAGCGAAGGGGGACGCCATCACTTCGGTGCATTCGATGGGGAGGCACTGGTCGCCATCGCGCACGTCGACCGCGACCGCAGCGCCAAGCAGCGCCATCGCGCCCATATCCGCGGCGTGTATGTGGCGGCAGCCCACCGCGGCAAGGGCGCCGCGCGCAAGCTGATGCAGCATGCGGTCGATTTTGCCGCTTCGCTGCCGGGCGTCACCCACGTCAACCTCGCGGTCACGGCTGGCAACGCTCCTGCGCAGGCGCTATATGAATCGCTGGGATTCAAAGCCTGGGGCTGTGAACCCGCCGCGCTGGTGGTGGACGGCGTCGCGTACGACGAAATCCCCATGACGAAGGTGCTGGCTTAGCCCTGGCGTTTCAGACCCGTTCCAGCTTGGCCACCGACAAATCCAGCACCTTGATGCCGGAGCTGCCGAAGTTGATCTGGGCGCGGCAATTGGCGCCGCTGCCTTCCAGATTGATGATCACGCCTTCGCCGAACTTGGCATGCGCCACCGATTCGCCGATGCGCCAGCCGCCGGAGCCGCCCGAGCGTTCGTTCATGCGCGCCGCCAGGCGGTTGTCGGCACTCGGCACGGATGGCATCTCATCCCATGCCGACTTGCGCGCGCCGGTGCCGAACCAGTTGTGCTGCACGCGCGCCGTCAGCCATTTCAGCGACTCCTCCGGCAATTCGTCGAAGAAGCGCGACTTCATGTTGTAGCGCGTCTGGCCGTGCAGCATGCGTGTCTGGCAGAACGACATGTACAGCCGCTTGCGCGCGCGCGTGATCGCCACGTACATCAGGCGCCGCTCCTCCTCCACGCCGCCTTCCTCCTTCGAGCTGCTCTCGTGCGGGAACAAGCCTTCTTCCAGGCCGGTGATGAAGACGTTGTCGAATTCCAGGCCCTTGGCCGAGTGCACTGTCATCAGCTGCAGCGCGTCCTGGCCTTCCTGCGCCTGGTTGTCGCCCGCCTCCAGCGAAGCGTGCGCCAGGAAGGCCGACAGCGGCGACATCACGGTGGCCAGCGGCGCGTCGGCGTCGATGATTTCGACCCCGTCCGCCACCACCACTTGCGCCCCCGCCGCGGCCGACGCCTGCGGCCCGAGGTGCGCCGGGGCGCCCTGGCCGAAGCCTTCCTCCGACACGAACTGGGTCGCCGCGCTGACCATCTGCTCCAGGTTTTCCACCCGGTCGGCGCCTTCCTTCTCGTTCTGGTAATGCTGGATCAGGCCCGATGCGTCGAGCGTGATGCGCACCAATTCCGGCAGCGCCAGTTGCTGGGTTTCGAAGCGCACGCCTTCGATCAGTTTGGTGAAGCCGCCCAGCGCGCTGCCGGCCTTGCCGACCATGTACGGCACTGCCGCATACAGCGAGCAGCCGTAGGTCGCGGCCGCATTCTGCAATTGTTCGATCGAGCGCGCGCCGATGCCGCGCGCCGGGAAGTTCACCACGCGCAGGAAGGCCGAATCGTTGTGCGGGTTGTCCATCAGCTGCAGGTAGGCGATGGCATGCTTGACTTCCGCGCGCTGGAAGTAGCGCAGGCCGCCGTACACGTGGTAAGGCATGCCGGCCGAGAACAGCGCATGTTCGATCACGCGCGATTGCGCGTTGGAGCGGTACAGGATCGCGATTTCGCGGCGCAGCGCACCCTCGGCGATCAGCGATTTCGCTTCCTCGATGATCCACTGCGCTTCCTGCAAGTCCGAACTGGCTTCGTACACCCGCACCGGCTCGCCGTGGCCGGCGTCGGTGCGCAGGTTCTTGCCCAGGCGGCGGCTGTTGTTGGCGATCAGCAGGTTGGCCGCATCGAGGATGTGGCCGTGCGAACGGTAATTCTGTTCCAGCTTGATCAGGTTCTGCACCCGGAATTCGCTTTCGAAGGCTTGCATATTGCCCACGTTGGCGCCGCGGAAGGCGTAGATGCTCTGGTCGTCGTCGCCCACCGCGAACAGGGCACCGCCGTGCGCTGCGCCATGGCCGGCCATCAGTTTCAGCCAGGCGTACTGCAGGTTGTTGGTGTCCTGGAACTCGTCGACCAGGATGTGGCGGAAGCGCTGCTGGTAATGCTGGCGCAGCGGCTCGTTGCGCAGCAACAGTTCATAGGTGCGCAGCAGCAGTTCGGCAAAATCCACCACGCCTTCGCGCTGGCACTGGTCGTCGTACAGCTGGTACAGCTCGACCAGCTTGCGTTCCAGCGCGTCGTAAGCGTCCACCTGCGACGCACGCAAGCCCTGTTCCTTGTTGTTGTTGATGAAGTACATCACCTGCTTGGGCGGGAACTTCTCGTCGTCGATATTGTGCTGCTTGAGCAGGCGCTTGATCAGCGACAGCTGGTCTTGCGAATCGAGGATCTGGAAGGTCTGCGGCAGCGCGGCATCCTTGTAATGGGTGCGCAACAGGCGGTTGCACAAGCCGTGGAAGGTGCCGATCCACATGCCGCGTGTATTGATCGGCAACATGGCCGACAGGCGGGTCAACATTTCCTTGGCCGCCTTGTTGGTGAAGGTCACCGCCAGCACCCCGGCCGGGGACACCTGGCCAGTCTGGATCAGCCACGCGATGCGGGTGGTCAGCACGCGCGTCTTGCCCGAGCCGGCGCCGGCCAGGATCAGGGCATGTTGCGGTGGCAGGGTGACGGCGGCGAGTTGTTCGGGATTGAGGTTGTGGAGGAGATTTTGCATCCCGCCATTATACCGGCGCGGGCGCGGCGCCGCCCGCTTCAGGCGGCCGCGCGCAGCGGGGGAACTTGCCGTTTTGGCATGCGCCGCGCCAGCTTCATCGCCGGGTATTCCACGCAATGCCAACTGAACGCGGCGCAGGCCACGGTGACGGGCAGGGCGGCGGCCAGCAGGCGCAGTGCGCCGGCCTCGGGCAGGCACTGCGCCAGCATCAGCATCACCGGCCAGTGGTAGATATAGATGCCATAAGAATAATCATGGCGCTGGATGTGGCCGAGCCAGGCCGGCAGGCGCGCGCTGCCCACCCACAGTGCCAGTGCACAGGCGAACAGCAGCACGCCCACCAGGGTGAAGCCGCTCGGCGTCAAGGCGGCGTTGCGGGTCCAGTTCAAGGCCAGCAGGGCGCCCGTCGCCAGCACCAGGCCGAGGCCGAAGCGCAGGTGGCGCGCCAGCGTTTGCAGCACGATGCCGCCCAGGAACAGCGACCAGAATGCGGTTTCCCACACGTAGCCGGACAGGATGGCGGGGAAGGCGTGCGCCGCCACCAGCAGGGCCAGCGAGGTCACCAGCAGCCACACGCGCATCGGCGCCACGGCGGCCAGGCCCAATAAGCCCAGCACCACGTACATGCGCGCTTCCCAGTACAGCGTCCACAAGGAACCGTTCAGCGGGCGCCCGTCCAGCACGCCGGGGATCGCCAGCACCGCGGGCGGGTCGAGGTAGCGCAGCGTGTGCAGCGTGGTATTGCTGATGATGTAATGCCAGGCGTCGGCGCTGAACAGGGTGGCGATGCCGTGCGGCGAAAAGAAGGTGGCCGCTGCCGCCGTGCTCAGCAGCAGGCAGACGAACAGGCCGGGCACGATGCGCGTGACGCGGCGTACGGCAAAACGCAGCAAGTGCGGGTCGCGCAGCCAGCTGTGCGACACGAACAGGCCCGACACCAGGAAGAACACGCCGACCGCCACCATGCCGAGGTCGGTCACCGGCGACAGCAGCGCCGTCAGCGGGTCGTGCGCATTGGGCGTACGCTGGTTGAGCTGCCAGGCGTGGTACACCACCACCAGCAGTGCCGCCACCAGGCGCACCAGGTTGAAACCATTGTCGTGCGAGGACACCGCGCTGGCCAGCGCGCGCGGGTTACGCCCCATGGCCATCCCCGGGCAGCGGCGGCGCGCCGAAGATGGCGCGGTACGCCGCGTACACCGAGCACTGGATCACCATCACAATCACCATCAGCAGCGATTGCAGCAGCGCCATGCCGAGCAGGGTCTTGCCGACCAACAGCAGCACCAGGTTGGTGGCCAGCATCACGATTGCCACCCAGCACAGGAAGTACAGCAGGAAGGCGCGCAGCGCGCGCCACACCGCGAAGAAGCTGTAGAACAGGGCCTTGCCCACGCCCATCTGCTGCCAGAACACCAGCGGTGCTGCGAACAGCATCGCCATGCTGGCCGGCAGCGAGAGCAGGAACACCACCAGCATGGCCCAGCCGAAATTGCCGCGCGCCGCCGCCGCGTCGGGCTGCAGCTGCTGCTCGGCCAACTGGCGCATGGTGTCGCTGCCCACCACGGCCGCGAACAGCATGGCCAGCACGGCCAGCACCAGCACGAACAGGGCGCCCAGCCCCACCAGGCGCGGCAAGGCCGGCTTCTGGAAGATCGGGCGCAGCATCTCGGGCGTCACACGCTGGTTGCGGTCGGCCGCCGCGCACGCCTGCACGAACACCGCGGTGAACACCGGCGCCAGCACCATCGGCAGCCATTGCCCCAACAGGGGGATGATGCCGAGCACCACCCCCGCCAGCAGATAGGCCAGCATCAGCAGCATCAGCCCGCCGGGCTGCTTGCGGAAGATGACGAAGCCTTCGCGGATCCAGGCCACGCCTGCGCTGGCGGGTAACTTGCTCATTTAATACAACTCCGGGGCCGGTACGGCGATGCGGCTGCGCAGGATGCGCTCAAAGTGGGTCGGGTCGTGCGGCGTCAGCATTTCGGCGGCGCGCGGCAGGTGGAAATCGTACAGGCGCGACAGCCAGAAGCGCAGCGCGCCGGCGCGCAGCAGGGCCGGCCACAGCGAATGTTCGGTGGCCGTGAACGGGCGCACCGCGTGGTAGGCGTCCAGCAGGGCGCGCACGCGCGCTTCGTCCAGCGCGCCGGTCGCCAGGTCGATGCACCAGTCGTTGACCGTCACCGCCACGTCGAACAGCCAGCTGTCGCAGCCGGCGAAATAGAAATCGAAAAAGCCGGTCAGGCGTTCGCCGTCGAACATCACGTTGTCGCGGAACAGGTCGGCGTGCACCGGGCCGCGCTGCAAGGCTTGGTAGTCAGCCGAGGCGTGCAGCGCTTCCTGGAACGTCATTTCCGCGTGCAGCAAGTGGGCTTGTTCCAGCGCCAGGTGCGGCAGCACGGCGGCGGTGGCTTCGCGCCACCATGGCAGCGCGCGCAGGTTGGGCTGGGCCAGCGGGAAGTCCTGGCCGGCCAGGTGCATGCGCGCCAGCATGGCGCCGACCGCGGCGCAGTGCACCGGCTGCGGCGCCAATTGCGGCTTGCCTTCCAGCTTGGAGACGATGGCCGCCGGCTTGCCGTGCAGCGGCACGCACAGCGCGCCCTGGTCGTTGGCCACCGGCGCCGGCACCAGCACGCCATGTTCGGCCAGGTGGCGCATCAGTTGCAGGTAGAACGGCAGCTGCGCGAACGTCAGGTTTTCAAAAAGGGTGAGCACGTACTCGCCGCGCTCGGTTGTCAGGAAAAAATTGCTGTTCTCGATGCCGGACGCGATGCCTTTCAGCGCGACGGCCTTGCCAAGGGGGAATTGCGTGATCCAGTGGCCGACATCTTCCAGTGTGACCGGGGTAAAAACTGCCATGGGAAACCAGGTTAAGTGTTCGTACGGGGGCGCGCGCTTACTTCGTGGCAGGCGCGGCCGGCTGGGCTGGCGGCGGGGGCGGCGGGCCGTCCTCCTTCTCCGCTTCCTCGGCCGAGCGTTTCTTCTTCTTGGCCAGGAGGTCGAACTCCAACACGGTCCACTGCGGGCCGCGGTTGGCCGAGCCGGCGGCATCGCCGGGCAGTGCGCTGCCAGCCGGGGTATTCGGCTTGACGGTATACGTGCTCTTGCCGCTCTTGACCTTGGCTTCGGTCACGCGGCCACCTTCGCGCTTTTCCACGATCTTCGTTTCCGTGCCGGGCTTGGCCGTCACGGTGACCGGGTTGTCCACTTCTTCAATGCGTTCCAGTTGCTGCGGCGGTGCCGATTGCGCGGCGGCGCCGGCGGCCAACAGGACGAGGGGGAGGGCAAGCCAGGAAGTGGGGGCGCGCATGATGGGATTTCGTTCAATTTATTGGTTTGACCATTGTATCAAAAGCCCCCCTGTCCGGCTGCAAAACTCTGCGATAATGGAATATTGAGTTTTACACCACACCCCCAACGCTATGCAAAAGACCCTGTTGCTGGTCGATGGTTCCAGCTACCTGTACCGTGCCTTCCACGCCTTGCCCGACTTGCGCAGCGCCGAAGGCCATCCGACCGGCGCCATGCACGGCATGGTCAATATGCTGCGCCGCCTGCGCGCCGATTACCCGGCGGCCTACATTGCCTGCGTGTTCGACGCCAAGGGCAAGACCTTCCGGGACGATATGTATCCCGACTATAAAGCCACGCGGGCGCCGATGCCGGACGACTTGCGCCTGCAGATCGAGCCCATCCACGAGGCGGTGCGCGCCATGGGCTGGCCGATCCTGATGGTGGAAGGGGTGGAAGCGGACGACGTGATCGGCACCCTGTCGGTGCAGGCCGAGCAGGCCGGCATGGACGTGGTGATTTCCACCGGCGACAAGGACCTGGCCCAGCTGGTGACGCCGCACGTCACCCTGATCAACACCATGACCAACGAGAAGCTGGACGAGGCGGGCGTGCTGGCCAAGTTCGGCGTGCCGCCCAACCGCATCATCGATTACCTGACCCTGATCGGCGACACTGTCGACAACGTGCCGGGCGTGGCCAAGTGCGGCCCCAAGACGGCGCTCAAGTGGCTGCAGGAATACGGCAGCCTGGCCGGCATCATGGACAATGCCGACAAGATCGGCGGCGTAGTTGGGGGCAACCTGCGCGCCGCGCTGCCATGGCTGCCCAGAGGGCGCGAACTGATCACCGTCAAGTGCGATTGCGACCTGTCGGCGCACATGATGTCGATTTCCGAATCGCTGGGCGCCAAGGATGAAGACCGCGAACTGCTGATCGCCTTCTTCACCAAGTACGGCTTCAAGACCCTGCTGCGCGAACTGTCCGGCCTGACCCCGGCCGCGCCGGCCCCGGGCAGCGCCGCCGCCGCCACGGCCGCCGCGCCGGCGCCGGGCGCCACGGCCGACCTGTTCGCAGCGCCGCCGGCCACCGTCAGCTACGAAACCGTGCTGACCGAAGCCCAGTTCGAGGCCTGGCTGGCGCGCATCGACGCCGCCGCGCTGACCGCGCTCGACACGGAAACCACGTCGCTGGAACCGATGCTGGCCGAAATGGTCGGCATTTCCCTGTGCACCGAACCGGGCATCGCCTGCTACATCCCGCTGGCGCACCGCTACCCCGACGCGCCGGCCCAGCTGCAGCGCGACTGGGTGCTGGCGCGCCTCAAGCCGTGGCTGGAAGATGCCGGCAAGCCCAAGCTGGGCCAGAACCTCAAGTACGACGCCCACGTGTTCGCCAACCATGGCGTGACCCTGCGCGGCATCGTGCACGACACCCTGCTGCAATCGTACGTGTTCGAATCGCACCGCACCCACGATATGGACAGCCTGGCGCTGCGCCACCTGAACCACAAGACCATCGCCTACGAGGAAGTGTGCGGCAAGGGCGCCAGCCAGATCGGCTTCGACCAGGTCGAGATCGGCCGCGCCACCGACTACGCGGCGGAAGATGCCGACATCACGCTGCGCCTGCACCTGGCGATGCACGGCCAGGTGGCCGGCGACGAAGGCTTGACCCGCATTTACAGCAGCATCGAGCTGCCGACCGCCGTGGTGCTGCAAAAGATCGAGCGCAACGGCGTGCTGATCGACGCCGGCCTGCTGGCCACGCAATCGAACGAGCTGGGGGCGCGCATCCTGGAACTGGAGCAGAAGGCCTACGAGCTGGCCGGCCAGCCTTTCAACCTCGGCTCGCCCAAGCAGATCGGGGAAATCTTCTTCACCAAGCTGGAGTTGCCGGTGGTGAAGAAGACGCCGAGCGGCGCGCCGTCGACCGACGAGGAAGTGCTGCAAAAGCTGGCCGAGGATTACCCGCTGCCCAAAGTGCTGCTGGAATACCGCGGCATGGCCAAGCTCAAGTCGACCTACACCGACAAGCTGCCCAAGATGATCAACCCGGTCACCGGCCGCGTGCACACCAATTACGCGCAAGCGGTGGCGATCACCGGACGCCTGGCCTCGAACGACCCGAACCTGCAGAACATCCCGGTGCGCACCGCCGAAGGACGCCGCATCCGCGAAGCCTTCGTGGCGCCGCCCGGATCGCACATCGTGTCGGCTGACTACTCGCAGATCGAACTGCGCATCATGGCGCATATCTCGGGCGACGAGGCGATGCTGCGCGCCTTTGCCGAGGGCGAGGACATCCACCGCGCCACCGCCGCCGAAATCTTCGGCGTGGCGCCGGCCGAGGTGCAGCCGGAGCAGCGCCGCTACGCCAAGGTGATCAACTTCGGCCTGATCTACGGCATGAGCGCGTTCGGGCTGGCGGCCAACCTGGGGATCGACCGCACCGCGGCGCAGAACTACATCGACCGCTATTTCGCGCGCTTCTCCGGCGTCAAGCGCTATATGGACGAAACCCGGGCCGAAGCCAAGGCGCGCGGCTACGTGCAGACCGTGTTCGGCCGCCGCTTGTGGCTGCCGGAGATCAATTCGCCCAATGGCCCGCGCCGCCAGGGCGCCGAGCGGGCGGCGATCAATGCGCCGATGCAGGGCACGGCCGCCGACCTGATCAAATTGGCCATGATTGCGGTGCAGGACTGGATCGAACGGGAAGGGCTGGCGTCGAAGATGATCATGCAGGTGCATGACGAACTGGTGCTGGAAGTGCCGGATGCCGAGCTGGAGCTGGTGCGCGAGATGTTGCCCAAGCTGATGTCGGGCGTGGCCCAGCTCAAAGTGCCGCTGGTGGCCGAAGTGGGCGTCGGCTGCAA
>CAMLRG010000109.1 GCA_946482335.1 uncultured Duganella sp.
CCAGCAGGCCCAGGCCGACCACCAGCATGCCGGTGATGGCGCCGCCCTTGAAGGCGACGTTCAGCGCCTCGTTCATGCCGACCGTCGCCGCCTGCGCGGTGCGCACGTTGGCGCGCACCGACACGTTCATGCCGATGAAGCCGCAGGCACCGGACAGTACGGCACCGATCAGGAAGCCGAAGGCAGTCTGCCAATTGATTGCCACCCCGATGGCTACCAGCAGCACGACCCCGACGATAGCGATGGTCCGGTACTGGCGGGCCAGGTAGGCCGCCGCACCTTGCTGGATGGCTGTCGCGATTTCCTGCATGCGGGGGTTGCCCGCGTCTTGTCCAAGAATCCAGCTGCGTGCCCACAGCCCATACACCACCGCGAGCACGCCGCACGCAATCGCGAACCACAAACTTGCTGCCATAGAATTGCCCCCTTACGTTATTAGAATCAAAAGCTACAAAACGAACTCGGTACTACCCGAACTGCGTACTGCAAAACTTTGACACTTCACGGCCAGGGGGCCGTTCCCTGAACCCAGTAAGGCGGGGCAGACCCAAGGGTCCGACCCTCGGGTCTGACCCGGTTTACCGGGTTTCGGCAGAATTAGCTGGACAGCGCCGCAAACGCGCGGTCGCGGATTTCCTCGACTGGACCAACGCCTTCGATCTTGCGGTACTTCGGCGCACCAGGTTCGCCCGATTTGGCCCACTCGCCGTAGTAGCCGAGCAGCACTTCGGTCTGGTTGTGATAAACGTCCAGGCGTTTCTTGACGGTTTCTTCCTTGTCGTCGTCGCGCTGCACCAGCGGCTCGCCGGTGACATCGTCCTTGCCTTCGACTTTGGGAGGGTTGAATTTGACGTGGTACACACGGCCCGAAGCCGGATGGCTGCGGCGGCCGCTCATGCGTTCGACGATCTGGTCGTCCGGCACTGCGATTTCCAGCACGTAGTCGATCTTGACGCCTGCGTCCTTCATCGCATCGGCTTGCGCGACGGTACGCGGGAAGCCGTCAAACAGGTAGCCATTGGCGCAGTCGGCCGCTTTCAGGCGGTCTTTCACCAGGCCGATGATGATGTCGTCGGAAACCAGCTGGCCTGCGTCCATCACTTTCTTGGCGGCCAGGCCCAGATCAGTCCCTTCCTTGATGGCGGCACGCAGCATGTCGCCCGTGGAAATCTGGGGGATGTTGTACTTTTCCTTGATGTAGTTGGCCTGGGTGCCCTTGCCGGCTCCTGGTGCTCCTAACAGAATGAGACGCATGAATGTTCCTAAACGATTTAATAATAATTTTTGATGATGCCCTTGCCACCTTGCTGGAAACTTACCACAAAAGTTGGTTTAACCGCCACTTTTGTAGTGCGCCTGCACGCGGGCCAGATCTTCCGGCGTATCCACGCCGGCAGCCGGGGCGGAATCGGTCACGTGTACGGCAATCGGATAGCCGTGCCACAGCACGCGCAGCTGCTCCAGCGCCTCGATCCCTTCCAGCGGCGACACTTCCAGCGCCGGGTAGGCTTGCAGGAAATCGTTGCGGTAGGCGTATAAGCCGATATGGCGCAGCGGCACGTAGCCGGCCGGCAGCGCCGACTTGTCCCTGGCGAAGGCATCGCGGTGCCACGGGACGGTGGCACGGCTGAAATAGAGTGCCCGGCCGTGCTTGTCCAGCACCACCTTCACCACATTGGGATTGAAGGCATCGGCCGCGTCATGCAGCGGGTGGGCGCAGGTGGACATCGGCACGTCGGCGCCGATCCGGGCGGCGGCCGCCTGCAGCAGGCTGGGGTCGATCAGGGGTTCGTCGCCCTGCAGGTTGACCACCACCGCGTCCATCGGCAAGTCCATGGCGCGCGCCACTTCGGCGATGCGGTCGGTGCCGGATGGATGGTCGGCGCGGGTCATGCACACTTCCACGCCGTGCTGTTCGCACGCTGCCTTGATCGAAACGTGGTCGGTGGCGACGATGATACGGGCGGCGCCGGCTTCCAGCGCGCGTTCGGCCACGCGCACCACCATCGGTTTGCCGCCGAGGTCGGCCAGGGGCTTGTTGGGCAGGCGGGTCGAGGCCAACCGGGCCGGAATGATGACGATGAAGGACACCGCTTACTCCGTGGTGTCCGGCAGCGAGCGCGCTTCGTCGGCCCACATAATGGGGATGCCGTCGCGGATCGGGTATGCCAGGCGGTCGCCTTTGCAAATCATTTCCTGGGCTTTCTTGTCGTATTCCAGAGGGCCCTTGCACACAGGGCAGACCAGGATATCAAGCAGGCGTGCATCCACGTAGTTTCTCCACAATTTGGTCAGCCAGCGCGGCATCGATGCGGGCGCTGACCGGAACGACCCAGATCCTTGGATCGTTGCGATATTCTTCAATTTGCCAGCATTTTACTGCATCCTTCTCCGTCACCAGAATAATGTCGGCCTCCAGGGCGGCGAAGGGACGGTCGCTGAAGTCGTGGTGGTCGGGCAGCGGCAGCTCGATCGGCTGCAGGCCGGCGCTGCGCAGCATGGCGAAAAAGCGGCCCGGGTTGCCGATCCCCGCCGCCGCCGCGATGCGCAGCCCGGCACCCCGCCCCGCCCGACGCGCCAGTTCGGCAAGCGTCATCCGTTCGCCGCGCTCGCCCAGGCGCTCCGCCACGTCCCCGGCCAGGCGCATTTGCCACGGCAGGGCCGGCGCGGCGGCGGCGCGCGGCGCCGGGGCACGCGTGGCGCCGGGCGGTGCGACGGCCGCTGCCAGTTCCGGCGTCAGCTCGGTCGTATTGACCACGGTGAACTCGCGCCGGCGCGAAGGCGGTTCGCGCAGCGGCCCGGCCGGCAGGGTCCAGCCATTGCCGACGCCACGCCCGTCGAACAGCACGATTTCCACATCGCGCGCCAGGGCGTAATGCTGCAAACCATCGTCGGTGACGATCACGTCGACCTCCGGGTGCGCCGCCAGCAAGGCCCGCCCCGCGGCGGCGCGCGCGCGCCCCACGAATACCGGGCAGCCGGTGCGGGCGGCGATCAGCACCGGCTCGTCCCCGACTTCGGCCGGCGTCGAGCCAGCGCCAACCGCGCGCGGCGCCGCATCCTTGCCGCCGAACCCGCGCGACACCACCCCCGGCCTGAAGCCGGCCGCGCGCAGCGCCTGGACCAGCCAGATGGTCAGCGGTGTCTTGCCCGTGCCCCCGATGAAGATATTCCCCACCACCACCACCGGCACCGGCAGCCGTTCGGCTTGCGCCAGCCCGGCCGCGAAGGCAGCGCGGCGCAGCGCGGCCAGGCCGCGGAACAGCAGCGACAGCGGCCACAGGCTGCAGGCGAGCGGCCCGCGCCGCAGCCACTCGCGCGAGAAAGTGCTCTCCAGGGAAGAAGCCATTTACTTGGCCTGGGCCGTCTGCGCCTCGAAAGTCACGCGTTCGAAGCCGGCCAGGCGCGCCGCCTCCATCACGTTGATCACCATCTGGTGCATCGCGAACTGGTCGGCGTTGATCTTGACCACCGGATTGGCGCCCTTGGCCGCCGCCTTCATCTGCTCGGCCAGGCCAGGCACGTCGCGGAACGACAGCGGCGTGCCGTTGACGGTGTAATTACCCTTGGCGTCGACGGTCACGTTCAAGTCGTTCGGCTGCTCCACCGACTTTTCCGCATCCGCCGTCGGCAGCGTGATTTTCAGCTCGGTGAACTTGCTGTAGGTTGTGGTGATCATCAGGAAGATCAGGATCACCAGCAGCACGTCGATGAACGGGATCAGGTTGATCTCGGGATCTTCGCGCTTCTGGCCGCGGCGGAAATTCATCGCCATAAACCGGTCCCCCGCTTATTTGCGGGAGTTGTGGACGACGTCCACGAACTTGACCGCCTGCTGCTCCATGTCGATGACGAAGGAGTCCACCAGTGCGCGGAAGTGGCGGTAGAACACCAGGGTCGGCATCGCGATCGCCAGGCCGAAACCGGTGTTGTACAAGGCCACCGAAATACCGTGGGCCAGCTGGGCCGGATTGGCGCCGGCCGCGTTCTGCGAACCGAAGATCTCGATCATGCCCACCACGGTACCGAACAGGCCCATCAATGGTGCCAGGGTGGCGATGGTGCCCAGGGTGGTGAGGAAGCGCTCCAGCTGGTGCGCGACGCCGCTGCCGGCCTCTTCGATGGATTCCTTCATCACATCGCGCGGGGCGTTGACGTTACGCAAGGCCGCCGACAGCACGACGCCCAACTGCGACGATTTTTCCAGTTTGTCGATGATCTCGGCATTGATACTGCCGCTGCGGTAGACGCGCACCACCTCATCCAGCAAGGTCTTGGGAATAATGCGGGAACGGCGGAGATACATCAGGCGCTCGATGATCAGCGCGGTGGCAACGATGGATGCGATCAGCAAGGGCCAGATGGGCCAGCCGGCGGCCTGGAAAATTGCGAGCAAGACGTACTCCTGTGAATGAGAACCTAAACGCGCAATGTAGCCTGTCGTCAGCTATCCGGCAAGTGTGTGCATTCTTCACATTTTCTGTGGACAACATTGTTGGCAAGCCAAGCAATAGGCGCCAAGCTATTGATTTCATGATGATTTTTTCTAATGCAAAAATTTTCATCAGCCGCGGCCAGCCCAGGTTCTGCACATATTCTGTGGACAATATTGTGGGGAATGGTGGCTTTTATATCCTAAGCCTTTGATCGCAAAGCGAATTATTCTCAAGCACAAAAAATGCGCACCGGCATTTTTCCACGGTGTCGCGGCGCTTCACTTCTGCACATAATCTGTTGATAAGATTGTTAGCAAGGCCATGCGAGAGGGGTGAAGTGCTTGATTCAAAAAGACTTTCTTTTCATGCGCAAAAATTTCGCACTGGAATGTTTAGCCCGCCCCAGCCCCCTTCTGCACAAATTCTGTGGACAATATTGTGAGCAAGGCCACGGCAGGCGATGCAAGTATTTGATCCGCAAGCACAATCAGTTCATGCACAAATTTTAGGCAGCACTTTTTCCCACAACTTCTGTGGATAAAATTGTGAGCAAGGGACAGACTGGCGTGCCAAGTGCTTGATTTCTAAAATGAAAGTTACCATGCAAACATTTTCATCACGCAATTTTCCGGCCCGATACTTCCTCACAACTTCTGTGGATATCTTTGTGCGTAACAGACATGCGCTATACCAAAGTCCTTGATCTATAAGGAAATTCATAAACTGCCCGCTAATGTAGCATTGCCGTTTACCGTTAATAATCAGGTGTTTACAAATAATGCTTGCGGTATGAAGTGATATATGACATAAGCATGACCGCTTTCAAAATTGTGGACAGGTCCCATGCTCAACGCCCCCGAAGCCAGCCAGGTCATCACCGTCAGCGCCCTGAACCAGGCCGTCGCGCGCCTGTTGGAGCGTTCTTTCCCCTTGCAGTGGATATCTGGGGAAATCTCGAATTTCACCCGCGCCAGTTCGGGCCACTGGTATTTCACGCTCAAGGACGATGCGGCGCAGGTGCGGGCCGTGATGTTCCGCGGCCGCGCGCAATATGCCGGCTTCGTACCGCGCGAGGGCGACAAGGTGGAGGTGCGCGCCCTGGTGACCCTGTACGGGCCGCGCGGCGACTACCAGATCAATGTCGAAGCGATCCGCCGCGCCGGCGTGGGCTCGCTGTTTGAAGCTTTCCAGCGGCTCAAGGAAAGGCTGGCGGCCGCCGGCCTGTTCGCGCCGGAACGCAAGCGCGCCTTGCCGCTGTTCCCGCGCACCATCGGCATCGTCACCAGTCCGCAGGCAGCGGCCTTGCGCGACGTGCTGATCGCCTTGCGGCGCCGGGCGCCGCACGTACGGGTCGTGCTCTACCCTACCCTGGTGCAAGGCCAGCAGGCCGGTGCCCAGATCGCGGCCGCCATCGACACCGCCTCGCGCCGCGCCGAATGCGATGTGCTGCTGGTGGTACGCGGCGGCGGCAGCATGGAAGACCTGTGGTGCTTCAACGAGGAAGCTGTGGCGTACGCGGTAGCCAACAGCGCGATTCCCGTGGTGTCGGGCGTCGGCCACGAAACCGACTTCACCATCTGCGACTTTGCCGCCGACGTGCGCGCCGCCACCCCCACCGCCGCGGCCGAACTGGCGGCCACGCCACGCGCCGACTGGATGGGCTCACTGCGCGCCGACGCCACCGACCTGCGCCGCGCCATGCGCCGCGCCCTCGGCGACGCGGCGCAAACCCTGGACAACCTGCAGCGCCGCCTACTCAGCCCGACGGCCCGCATCGGCCAGCAGCGCCTGCAGCTGCAAGCGCATGCCACGGCCATGCTGCACGCCACCCGCAACCCGCTGCAGCAGGCGCGCTTCAGCGTTGACCGCCTGGCCGCCCGCCTGGCGGCGCGCAAACCGGACGCCACAGCAGCGCGCGCCACCATCGGCGCCCTGCAGCACCGCGCCGGCGCCAGCATGCGCAACCAGCTGGCGCAGCGGCGCGACGCCCTGCAGGCGCTATCGGCGCAACTGGAATTATTGAATCCCCAGCGCACGCTGGAACGCGGCTACGCCATCGTCACCGATGCCGCCGGCGCCGTACTGCGCGACCCGGCGCATATCCGGCCGGGCCAGTCGCTGGGCGTACGCCTGGCCGAGGGCAGCGCCGAAATCGGCGTGGCCACCGTGCAGCCAACGCTTACCTAGCGTTCGTATTACAATAGTGGCCGTTTCGGCAAAAATAACTTTTCGTCTCAATCAAAAGGAAACATTCATGGAACATACCCTGCCACCACTGCCGTATGCAATGGACGCGCTGCAGCCGCACATCTCCAAGGAAACCCTGGAATTCCACTACGGTAAGCACCACCAGGCTTATGTCACCAACCTGAACAACCTGATCAAGGGCACCGAGTTCGAAAACCTGTCCCTGGAAGAGATCGTGAAGAAGTCTTCCGGCGGCGTGTTCAATAACGCAGCCCAGGTCTGGAACCACACCTTCTACTGGAACTGCATGGCGCCGAACGCCGGCGGTGCGCCGACCGGCGCTGTGGCAGATGCCATCAATGCCAAATTCGGCTCCTTCGACAACTTCAAGGCTGAATTCACCAAGTCCTGCGTGGGCAACTTCGGTTCCGGCTGGACCTGGCTGGTGAAGAAGGCTGATGGCTCGGTCGAGATCGTCAACACGTCCAACGCCGCCACCCCGCTGACCGGCGCCGACAAGCCGCTGCTGACCTGCGACGTGTGGGAACACGCTTACTACGTCGACTACCGCAACGCCCGTCCAAAATACGTGGAAATGTTCTGGAACCTGGTGAACTGGGACTTCGTGGCCAAGCAATTCGCTTAAGCGCTGGCCGCACGCCGCAAAGCTCGCCGCCCGGCGAGCTTTTTTTTTCGCGACCAAATTCGGTGTCAGGTCTGTCAATCGGACAGTTAAATTCGGTGTCAGGTCTGTCAATCGGACAGTTCGCCCTCCACTTTGATCTTTCTCAATACGCGAAATCCCCTGAATTCTTGTATTGAGAAAGATCAAAGAATTCGTTAGCGTGTCCGATTGACAGACCTGACACCGACTATGCAAAAAGCTCGCCGGGCGGCGAGCTTTTTTTCGCGCTCAGACGTTGATCACGACCTTGCCGAAGTGCTGGCCGGAAGCCAGGTGCTGGTACGCTGCGCGTGCCTGGTGCACGTCGAACACGCGGTCGACCACGGGCTTGATGTTGCGCTGGGAGACCAGGCGCGACAGGTCCTCCTGCATGGCGCGGCTGCCGACATAGATGCCGCTCATGCGCTTGCCGCCGACGAGCAGGCCCATCAGTTGGATTTCGGTCTGGAACCCGCCGCCCAGCCCGCCGATCACGGCCAATTTGCCGCCCATGCTGGCCGAAGCGATCGAGCGCGCCAGCGTATCCTGGCCGCCCACTTCCAGCACCAGGTCCACGCCTTTGCCGTCGGTGGCGCGCAAGACTTCTTCCTGCCACTCGGGGGTCCTGCGGTAATTGATCAAGACGTCGGCGCCCAGCGCCCGCGCGCGTTCCAGTTTGGTGTCGCTGGAGGAAGTGACGATGGTGCGCACGCCGGCCGCCCGCGCCAGCTGCAAGGCCCAGACCGACACGCCGCCGGTACCCAGCAGCAGCACCGTGTCGCCGGCTTTCACGTCACCTTCCACGAACAGCGCATTCCACGCCGTGACGCCGGCGCAGGTCAGCGTAGCGGCTTCCTCGTAACTGAGGTGGGCCGGGATGGCTGACAGGCCGTCTTCGTGGATCACCAGTTCTTCCGCCAGCACCCCGGTACCGCCAGCGCCCAGCGTCGTTGCCGTCTTGGCCGGTGAGACTTTCCCTTCCGCCCACTCCGGGAAAAAGGTGGTCGCGACGCGGTCGCCGACGCGCAAGCGCTCGACGCCCGGTCCCACTTCAATCACCTCGCCGGCCGCATCGGATCCCGGCACCACCGGGCCCGCGCCGCTGGTCGGGTAAGTACCTTGCGCCACCATCAGGTCGCGGTAGTTCAGCGACACGGCGCGCACCTTGACGCGCACTTCATGGTACTGCAGGTCGCGCTTGGCGAGCTGAATGGCTTCCAGGCTGTCGATACCGCCGCCGGGGGTGATTTGGTAAGCATGCATTGGGAACTCCTTAGAGGTTGTGGTGAAGTGGAAAGAACTATATAGTTTCCCCATACTCCACAGTGGTGGAGTTTCCTCAACAGATTGTCGCCACATTGGAAACAATATGCATGAACGCCTGAACGGCATCAACGTCTTCGTGCAGGCGGTGGAGGCCGGCAGCTTTTCGGCAGCCGCCACCCGGCTGCACCAGACCCGCTCCGCCGTGGCCAAGGCCATCGCGAGGCTGGAGGAGCGTCTGGGCGTGCGCCTGTTCCACCGCACCACGCGCAGCCAGAACCTGACCGAGGCCGGCCAGTCCTATTACGAACGCTGCGTGCGCGCACTGGCTGAACTGGATGCCGGCGAAGCCTGCATCGGCAGCGGCCGCAGCGAACCGATCGGGCGTTTGCGCATCAGCGTGCCGGTGCTGTTCGGGCGCCAGTTCGTGGCGCCGCTGATGCTGGA
Source organism: uncultured Duganella sp. (assembly GCA_946482335.1). The sequence goes on from CAMLRG010000109.1 coordinate 8,998, forward strand.
CCTGGCGCGCCGCCATCCGCGGCTGGAAGTGGACATCTCGTTCAGCGACCGCGTGGTCGACCTGATCGATGAAGGCTTCGACCTGGGGCTGCGTGTGGGCCCGCTGCCCGACACCAGCAGCCTGGCGGCGCGCCATCTGGGGCACCAGCGTATGCTGGTCTGCGCATCCCCGGCTTACCTGGCGCAGCACGGCAGGCCGCAACAGGTCGAGGAATTCACCCGGCATCCGGGCATCCTGTACACGCGGGGCCGCAGCGTGAAGGAATGGATATTCGGCGAGCCGGGCGAAAAGCCGCGCACCATCATGCCGCGGCAGCGCATCCTGCTGGACGACCTGCAAGTGATTGCCGACGCGGCCGCCGGCGGCATGGGCCTGGCCTGGCTGCCGTGCTGGCTGGTCGCCCCGTACGTCAAACGGGGCGAACTGGAGGTGGTCTACGATTGCGGGGAGATGCAGGCGACCGAAATGCACCTGGTATGGCCGCACACGCCCTATATGCCGGCCAAGCTGCGCGTGGCAATCGACAAGCTGCTCGAAGTCACCCCGATCTACCTGGCCCGCACCTTGGCCGATCCCGCCGTGCCGGCCGCGGCGAAACCGCCACGCTAATCGACGCGCAGCGTCCTGACGGTACGCCGCAGGCTGTTCTCGCCCGCGCCGGACTGGCGCTGCAGCACCTCATGACGCGCAGCCAGCAGCCTGCCGCCCGCCTGGGTGTACACGCTCTGTTCATCGGAGGAGAAATCGAAACCGACCACCAGGTAGGCGCGGCCGGCAGCATTGATCTGCAGGCGGCTGGCGAGCGGCGAACCATCCGCGGCGATCCAGACGTCGAAGCCGCCGCTGAACTCCTTGATGTATTTGCGCTGGCGGTCGCTCAGCGTCTCCACCGGCACGCTGAAACTGAGCTGGCGCGCCGGCTTGCCGTCGTAGCTGGCGGGCTTCTCGCCCTTGAAGCTGGAACGCTCTATCGAGCGCGCCAGCACCGAGGCGGCACCGATCATGGGACGCAAATCGTTGGGCGTGAATTCGCGCGCCGCATTGGTGGTCGGGGTGCGCGCATTCGGATTGGCGACCTGGGCCTGGGCCTCGCTGTCAAGGCGCGACAGCATGTCCTTGCCGTAGAACAGGCGCAGGCCGCTGGCGCCATCCTCGACGTCGATGCTGGCCTGGCCGTTGTCTTCGATGGCGCTCTTGCCTTCGCCCATACGGTGCATGGTCTTGGCCTCGATGGATGCCTTCAGCGGGGCGCCGGACTGCGCCTGCATGCGCGCCAGCGCGCCCTTCAGGTCGGACAGCCCGTCGGCCTGCGCGCTGCAGCATGCCAGGCCCAATAGCGCGGAAGTGGCGGCGGCGGTCAGGCGCATGCAAGCTCCCTTTCTTCCTGCAGGCGGCCGGCGGCCATGGTCACTTTGCGGCCGCAGCGCGCGGCGATGGCCAGGTCGTGGGTCACCAGCACCAGGGTCGATCCGCGTTCGCGGTTCAGTGCGAACATCAATTCCATCACGGCTTCGCCGGTCGCGGCATCCAGGCTGCCGGTCGGTTCGTCGGCCAGCAGCAGCGGCGGCTCGCAAACGAAGGCGCGCGCCAGGGCGACGCGCTGCTGTTCGCCGCCGGACAGGTATTTCGGATAGTGGCCCAGGCGGCTGGACAGGCCGACACGCGCCAGCATGGCGGCGGCGCGCTCGCGCACCTGCTTCTCGCCGCGCAGCTCCAGTGGCAGCATCACGTTTTCCAGTGCGCTCAAGTGCGGCAACAGCTGGAAGGACTGGAACACGAAGCCGACATGCTGCTGGCGGAAGCGGGCTCGGCCATCTTCGTCCAGCGCGAACAAGTCGACCTGGTTCAGCGCGACCGTGCCGCTGCTGGGCGTATCGAGCCCGGCCAGGATGCCCAGCAGCGTCGATTTGCCGGAACCCGATGCGCCGACAATGGCGAGCGTTTCGCCGGCCTGCACGTCCAGGTGCACATTGTCGAGGATGGTCAATTCGCCGGAGGCATCGGTGACGCGCTTGCCCAGCCCTTTTACTTCGATCGATTTCATTGCTTGACTCCTCATGCTTGCCGCAAGGTTTGCAGCGGGGCTTGGTTCAGGACGGGGCGCAGCGCCAGCCAGCCGCCCGCGACAGCGCAGGCGATGCCTGCGGCCAGCCCGCAGGCCCACAGCAGCGGCGACGGTTGCCATTCCAGCTTGAAAACAAATTTTGCCAGCGCCCAGTGGCCGGCCGTGGCACCGCCGGTCGCCAGCAGGCCCGCCGTGGCGCCGGCCAGCAAATGCTCCAGCCATTGCGCGGCGGCCAGCGTACGGCGCGCGGCGCCCAGGGCGCGCAGCAGCGCCGCCTGGTTGGCGCGTTCGTCCTGGGTTGCGATGAGCGCGGTGTACAGCACCAGCATGCCTGCGGCCAGCACGAACATGAACAGGAATTCGACGGCAGCCGTCAATTGGGCAATCACGCGTTCGAGCTGCGCCACGTAGACGCCGATATCGAAGATCACGAGGTTCGGATGGCGTGCCGCCAATGCCGCCATGGCCTTCTCGCCGCCGGGCGGCACATGCAGGGTGGTGGTGAACGTGCGCGGCAATTGCGTCACCGCGTCTTCATTGAACAGCAGCACATAGCTGCCCTGGCGCGAGCGCCAGTCGGTCTTGCGCAGGCTGGTGACCGGGGCGTCCACGCGTTCGCCCGCGATGTCGAAGCTCAGCACATCGCCCAGCTTGTAGCCTTCGCCCTTGGCCAAGCCCTCATCCACCGACAGCTGCGGCGCTGCGCCGGCCCCCGGCCAGGCACCGGCCGTGACCTGGTACCAGGTCGGCAGCGCGGTGGCGGTCGAGATTTCCCATTCGCGCGATTGCAGCGTGGCGGGCCCCTTCTTCCCTTCCGGCGCCTGGCCGTTGACGGCCACCAGGCGCGCGCGGATCGATGCATGCGGGCTTGCCTTGCCGATGCGCGCCAGCGCATGGTGCACTTCCTCCATCTGGTCGGGCTGGATATTGCCGACGAAATGGTTGGGCGCACCGGCCGGCGTGGCGGCGCGCCACTCTGCCAGCAAATCGACCTTGACCACGGTCAGCAGCAGCAAGGCCGCCAGGCCAAGCGCCAGCGCAACCATCTGCACCACCGCCGCCGTTTTGCGGCGGCACAGCGACGCCAGCGCGAGTCGCCAGGCCAGGCTGGTGCGGCGCAGCGGGCTGCGCTCCAGCAGCAACAGGCCACACCAGCCGGCCAGCGCGAAGACACCGGCCAGCACAGGCAAGCCAAGCATCACGCCCAGGGCAATGCCGGCATCGCCGGTCTGCCACAGGAACAGCGCCGCCAGCATGGCCAGCCCCAGGCCGGCCGTCAGCAACGCCGGGAGGCGCGGCTGGCGCGACTCGCGCCGCACCAGCGCCACGTGCGACACGCCCAGCATTTGCAGCAATGGCGGCAAGCCGAACCCGGCCAACAGCACCAGGGCGGCGGCAAGGCCTTGCAGCGCGGGACGCCAGCTTGCCGACGTGGCGGCAAAGGCATCCTTCCACTCGCCCAGCATTTCCAGCAGGGCGAGGTGGGCGGCGTAGCCAAGGGCCGCACCCAGTGCCCCGGCCACGACGCCGAGCAGCACCAGTTCGCCCAGGAACAGCAGCGCCACCTCCCGCTGCCGCAGCCCGAGGCAGCGCAGCATGGCGCAGGTGTCGATGTGGCGCAGCACATAGCGGCGCGTGGCGATGGCCAGCGCGATGGAGGCCAGCACCACGGCCAGCAATGAAATCAGCGACAGGAAACTGTGCGCACGGTCCAGCACTTCGGCCATGGCCGCACGGCTCGACTCGGGCGTTTCGATGCCCAGGCCCGGCTTGCCGCCCTGGATTTCCAGCGCGGTGCTGCGCAACTTTTGCACCGCGCCCGGCTCGCCGGCAACCTGCAGCCGCCAGACGGCGCGCGTGCCGGGACCAACCAGATCCATCGCCTCCAGCTCGGACAGGCCGACCATCACGCGCGGCGCCAGGTTCAGCATCGAAGGCCGGCGGTCCGGCTCCATGTCGATGACGCGCGCAATGGTGAAACGGCGCCCCCCTACCTGCAATGCATCGCCCTCGCCCAAGCCACTGCTGGCCGCCAGCGCGCCGTCGATCCAGACCGTGCCCGGCCGCAGCGCCTCCGCGCCATGCACGCCGCGCAGCGCCAGGCCGCCGAACAAGGGATAACCGGGGCCGACGCCCTTCAGCGACACCAGGCGCGGCATGGCCGCGGTGCCCGCCTCCGCCGACGCCGGCGGGAGCGGGGTCGCCATGCTGACCAGGGTGATGGTGGCAGCGCTGCGCAAGCCGGGCGCCTGCGCGGCCCGCACGATGGCGGGATCGGGCGCCGTATCGGTGCTGAGCACCAGGTCGCCGCCCAGCATGCGCAGGCTGTCGCCCGCGATGGCGGCGCGCGTGCGCTCGGTGAGGAAACCCACGGATGACAAGGCGGCCACCGACACCAGCAAGGCGGCCAGCAACAGCCGCAACTCGCCGGCACGCCAGTCGCGCACCGTCATCCGGAAGATGAGCAGCAGCAGATTCTTCGTCTTTTTAGCCATGCCCGGCAGCATAGGGGATCCCACTGCCCGGCTGTCCCGGCTTTGCGACAGACCGTCGAATGCGCCGACAGAATGCAATTTCGGGCGACCGGCGTCCTGTTGCCCCGGCCCGCCCCCTGCCTCGATATCGAAACCTGTATGGGAATCCCGGAAAAAGTCATTTGTTCGATCTGTGCCGTATCTCTAACATGATTTGGAGCAATGTCAATTAGAGAAGCAAGAATTTTCCAAAACTAGAAACTGAGGAGACGTATGACTTCGCAAGTATCTGCACGCCCTTTGGCCCTGAAGCTGACCGTGACTGCGCTGATGGGCGCCGGCCTGCTCAGCAGTGCCTCGGTATGGGCGCAAGCGGCCGCCGACACGGCGGAGCCGGCTGACAACGCGACCGTGGTGGTCACGGGCGTCAAGGCATCGCTGATCAAGAGCCTGGCGATCAAGCGCACCAACGACCAGGTGGTGGAATCGATCGTTGCCGAAGACATCGGCAAGCTGCCCGACAACAATGTCGTCGAAGCGCTGCAGCGCGTGACGGGGATCCAGGTCACCAACCGCGCCGGCGGCGAAGTCGGCACCTTGTCGATCCGCGGCCTGCCCGACGTCCAGACCACCTGGAACGGCCGCAATATCTTTACCGCGTCCGGCACGCAGGTCGCGCTGCAGGACATTCCCTCGACCCTGGTGCGCCAGATTGACGTCTATAAGACGCGCGACGCCAGCCAGCTGGACACCGGTATTGCCGGCCAGGTAGACGTCAAGTCGCTGCGGCCGTTCGATTTCAAGGGGCCGAAAGTTTCGCTTGCGGCGCGTGAAACCTATCTCGATCCCGCAAAAAAGGCGAACCCGCAACTGAGCGCCATGTTCAGCAACCGCTGGGAAACCGGCATCGGCGAAATCGGCGCCCTGGTCAACCTGTCGGCGACCAGGACGAAATACCGCAATGAAAGCGTGACGCCAGGCGCCATGGTGCCGTTTACCAGCCCGAATGCCGCCGAAGTCCCCCCAGGTTACACGCCCTTGCAGCGCATCTTCGACAACAAAATCTGGACGCCTGGTACCCATACCGGCTTGCCGATGGCACAGGGGTCTACGCTGGATTTCAACGGCAAGGCTTATCCGTATTACCTGGCGCGCGACGCCGTTTTCCAGAGCGACGTTCACGGGGAGCGCAAGCGTCCTGCCGCCAATATCGCCTTACAGTGGAAACCGAACAGCGATTCGGTCTACACCTTCGAATCGATGTACAACGGTTATCGCGACAAGTCCTTCAACCGGCTGCTGTTCAGCTTCGTTGACTGGTGGGGGGATCTCGGCAGCAACCCTGCGGGGACCATCACGACGTTCCCGGGCACCAACGTGATCAAGAGCCGTCACGTCAATAACGTCTATGGTTTCAACAGCGGCGACTACACCACGTCGGCCACCGATTCCCGCATTTATGCCCTGAACGGCAAGTGGGACCTGGGCGACCGCCTGCGGCTGGAAGGTGACCTGTCCTACCAATCCAGCAGCTATCATTCGGAATTCACCGCCACCCGCATTGACCGGGTTGCACCGTCGATCGACGTCGACTTCAATGACGGCAGCAACAACACCGCCTTCCATTTCAACAACGATGCCGACCTGGCCGACCCGGCCAAGTGGAATGTTGCGCAGTTCTTCGATAACGCCAACCGCAACCAGGGCAGCGCCGCAACGGCCAACCTGTCGGGCGTCTACGATGCCAACTGGGGTGCGCTGGAGACGCTCCAATTCGGCGTGCGCTTCGACGACCGCAAAGCGTCGGAGGCGAACCGTACGCAATCGGGCAACTTGAACCGCAACCTCGCCTCGCTGGGTCCGGAGTATTCCTCCACCAACGCGAACTTCGGCACGGCCATCTCGGACGTTCCGCGCTCATGGGTGGAGCCCAATGCCTATTACATCCGCGACCATATCGACGAGTGGCGCAAGCTCTATAACTCGGCCGATGCGAACTTCCTGACGACGGATAAACTGAGCCTGCAGAAAACGTTCAAGGTCGATGAAAAGACGACCAACCTCTTCCTGATGGGGAACACCCGGAACGAGCTGTTTGGCCGTCGCCTGCGCGGCAATTTCGGCGTGCGCTACGTCAAGGTCGATACCGACATGACCTTCTATAAGGTCGATGCCAGCACCAAGGCGGTCACGCCGTCCCGCGCCAGCAAGTCGACCAGCAAGTTCCTGCCCAGCATGACCCTGATTTACGACGCCTCCCAGGACGTCGTGCTGCGCACCAATTATGGCGAAACCCTGCGTCGCCCGAACTTCGGCGACCTGAACCCTGTCCTGCAACTCGCTGACGACGTGTCGAAAGTGGGTTATGGCTCGGGCAGCGGCGGCAACCCGGACCTGGAACCGACGCGCTCCAAGAACCTCGACCTGACGGCTGAGTGGTATTTCCAGAAGGACAGCGCACTTTACGGCACCCTGTTCAAGCGCAAGATCGACGGCCTGGTCGTCAACCTGCGCCGCAAGGTCCACGTCGATCCGGCGAACGACCCGTTCCGCAATTCGACCTCGGGCGGCGACCATACGAACGGCTACGACTACGTCATCAACTCGCCGGTCAACGCCTCCGACGGCACGATCAAGGGCGCCGAGCTCGGCTTGATCTACTTCCCGAAAGGGCTGCCGAGCCTGCTGGACGGCCTGGGATTCCAGGGCAGCTATACACGGCTCACCTCGTCGCAGAACGTGCCCGAGGCCAATGATGCCGGCGTCATCGTCGCCCAGCTCGAGACACCGTTCTTCGGCGTGTCGAAGAGCTCCTACAACGCCACCCTGGCCTACGAGAAGGGCCCGGTCAGCGCGCGCCTGTCCTATATCTGGCGCTCCGGCTTCCTGGCCGGCAACGAAGCCGCCCTGTTCGCCAATCCGATCGGTATCTGGCGCCATCCGGAAAAGAGCGTGGACTTCCAGATCTCCTACAAGATCAACGACAACATGTCGTTCGATATCAGTGGCGTCAACATGACGAACGAAATGCAGCAGCAGTACTATCGCTTCGGTAATGCGGGTAACGCGCAGCTGACCAATTTCGGTACGGTCCAGATCGGACGTTCGGTCTCGGCTGGCTTACGCTGGAAGATGTAAGCGCGAACAGGCTGGTGCCTATGGGCACCAGCGGTCAGTCGCGGGCGCGGGCACGCTCCAGCATGGCCGCGCCGGCTGTTACATTGCACACCTTTCTTCGCGGTGCGATGCTGCGACGCCGCCACAGCGTCAGCGGCCGCGTTCGACGTCGTCGCGCTCGGGGCGTTGCTCATCGGGCAGCGATTCGACGTGGTCGACATCGATATCGCCGCCATCGGGAGCCGGCCCATCGCGGCCCACGCTGGCGCGCTCGCCGGTGCCTTGGGCATCGGAATCGCTGTCGAGTTCGGTGTCGCCCGGCCCCGGCGGCCGTGCGCCTTGCAGGTCGCTGCCGGAATCGGATGAATCGCTGGGGCCGAGCGCCCCGGTGCCGTGTCCCTTGCGCAACTCACGGTCGGACTGGACCGGCATATTGTCCGGATCGAGGGTACTGGTTCCTGACATGATGTCCTCCTGTTTCCTTTAATTTAAGGATTTTGGGGGGCAAGCGGCGCAGTGTTGGAAGATGCCAACACTATGACAAGAAATCAAGAAAGCAAAAACTTGTTCGGCAAGATCTCGTTTGCGCCGAATTTACCGTGTAAGTACAAGGTTTTCCCAAGAGGGGACTTTCAAAAAATACGTAAGTTTTCCTTACACGAGACTTACGTTTGCCGTTTGATATAGATCAAAAGAGCCTTTACCTTAGGTCAACACTAGTACAATTCAGGCTTGAACAAATTGCACAGGAGTGCCTGCAGAATGAGTAGTTTTGAAGCCACCAACAAGCGCCTGAAAAACATTCATACTCGCATCCCGGAATTTCCGGAAGACTTGGTACGCCTGCTGCGCATGACCTATCACGTCCAGAAACGCATGAAGGATCTGGCGAATTCGGTACTGCGCAAGTATGACCTGGTCGATGCCAGCTACATGGTGCTGGCGGTGCTGTATGGATCGGAGAATGAGACTTCGACCGCTTCCAACCTGGGCGAAGCCTGCATGGAGAAGCCGGCCAACCTGACGCGGGTCTGTAACGACCTGGAAGCGCAAGGGTTGATTACCCGCGGCAACCGCCCGGGCGACCGCCGCTGCGTGATGATCACCCTGACCGATGCGGGCCGCAACCTGATCGAACAAGTGATGCCCGAAGTCTGGTCGCGCACCACCCGCGCCTACGACGGTTACAACGGCGACGACATCCGCGTCCAGGAACAGCTGTTCAAGCGCCAGCTGGCCAACCTCGACGTCACTGCCTGAATAAAAGTCGGGGTCAGCTCTGGCAACCGGAC
>CAMLRG010000110.1 GCA_946482335.1 uncultured Duganella sp.
GAGGGTGTGGCCCGCATTGTGGCCGCCCTGGAAGCGCACCACGCCCTGGGCGTGCTCGGTCAGCCAATCGACGATCTTGCCCTTGCCTTCATCGCCCCACTGGGTGCCGATGACAACGACGTTCTTTGCAGTTTTGTTTGACATCACAATGTACCTAAGTTTTTGAGAATCCAGTTACTACCACTTTCGTCGAGCACCAGCGCGCGGTCGCACTCGAACTCGTCCTGTTCATCGTTATGACCCGGCAGGGACTGGATCACAACTTCGCCGGCCTTGCGCAGCTCGGCGATTTTTTCCTTCAGTTCGGGCGCATTGCCCCACGGTGCGCGGATCGAATGCTTGCGCTCCGCGGTCGGCAGCAGGCGTGCCAGTTCGCGCAGGTCGAGCGAGAAGCCGGTGGCCGGACGCGCACGGCCGAAGGCTTCGCCCACATGGTCGTAGCGCCCGCCCCTGGCGACGGCGTTCGGCAGGCCCGGCACGTACAGCGCGAACATGGCGCCGCTCTCGTACTGGTAGCCGCGCAGGTCGGCCAGGTCGATCGCCACCTCGGCGCGGCCGATGGCCGATGCCGCCAGCGCGGCCAGTTCGGCCAGCGCATGGGTGATGCCCGGCAGCGCGGGCAGCACTTCGCGGGCGCGCTTCAGCACTTCGACGTCGCCGTACAGGTTGGGCAGCGCCAGCAGCGCGGCGCGCGTGGTGTCGTTGTAGCCGGCGGTCTGCTGCTGCAGGCCCGGCACATCCTTGCCGCGCAACAGCTGCACGATGGCTTCGTAATCCTTCTTGGCTGCCGCGTCCTGCTCCAGGATCGCGTGCAGCACGCCGACATGGGTCAAGTCCAGGCGCACCTCGGTGAAGCCGGCCAGGGCCAGCGAACCGAGCGCCAGTTCCTGGATTTCGGCGTCCGCCTCCAGCCCGGCATGGCCGTAGATTTCAGCGCCGATCTGGAACGGTTCGCGCGTGGCATGCAGGCCGGAGGGACGGGTGTGCAGCACCGAGCCGGCATAGCACAGGCGCGTCACCGTGGCGCGGTTCAGCAGGTGGGCATCGATGCGCGCCACCTGGGTCGTCATGTCGGCGCGCAGGCCCAGCATGCGGCCGGAAATCTGGTCCACCAGCTTGAAGGTACGCAGGTCGGTGTCGGCGCCGGCGCCGGTCATCAGGGACTCGACGTATTCCAGCAGCGGCGGCATCACCAGCTCGTAGCCGTAGCGCCGGAAGTTATCCAGCATCAGGCGGCGCAACTCCTCGATCTTGCGTGCTTCGGACGGCAAGACGTCGGCAATATGTTCAGGCAAAAGCCAATTCGGCATGGTTGGTGCTATTGAAATATAAACAATGCAGGCGCAACTGCGCCACCCGAAAAGCGGGTGACCAAACCGCGTATTTTACGCGAATTTGTGGCAGTGCGGGAAAATTCTAAACCGGTAAACCGGGGTCAGACCCGAGGGTCAGACCCCGGCCGGCGGCGGCCGCGGGCCCGGGGTCAGGCCCTTCGGGCCTGACCCCGCTTTGCCGGTTTTACTTACCGGCCCCCGCGCTCTTGAAGTATTTGAAGAAGTCCGACTGCGGATCGACCAGCATCACGTCAGCCTTGTTCTTGAAGGAAGCGCGATACGCCTCCAGCGACCGGTAGAACTTGTAGAACTCCGGATTGCGTCCAAACGCCTCGGCATAGATCTGCGACGCCTTGGCATCGCCCTCGCCCTTGATCTTCTGCGCTTCGCGGTAAGCTTCGGCCAGGATCACGGTGCGCTGCTTGTCCGCATCGGCGCGGATCTGCTCCGATTCGGCGGCACCAGTGGAGCGCGCCTCGTTGGCCACGCGCACGCGCTCGGCCTTCATGCGTTCATACACCGAGTTGTTGATCTGTTCGACGTAGTCGACGCGCTTCAGGCGCACGTCCACGATCTGCACGCCGATCTGCTTGGCCTCGTCCACCACTTTGCTGCGGATCGACTCCATCACTTTGCCGCGCTGGCCGGAAATCACTTCGCGCACGGTGCGCTTGGTGATCTCGTCGTTCAGCGCCGCCTTCACGATCTGCTGCATGCGGTCGCCCGCCCTGCCCTCGTCGCCACCGAAGGAGACGAAGTACAGGCGCGGATCGGTCACGCGCCATTTGACGAAGGCGTCGACCAGGATGTTCATCTTCTCGGCCGTGATGAAGCGGTCGGCTTCCTTCGGGTCGAGGGTCTGGATGCGCTTGTCCAGGTACACCACGTTCTGGAACGGTGGCGGCAGCTTGAAGTGCAGGCCGGGCTCGGAGATCACCTGCTTCACTTCACCCAGCGCGAATACGATGGCGTACTTGCGCTGGTCCACCACGAACACGGTGGAGGACAGCAGCATCAGGGCAATGAAGCCCGCAATCAGGATAGTGGCAAAACGGTTCATCAGCGGCTCTCCCTGTCACGGGAAGATTCACGCGAACGGCCATCGCGGCGGTTCGGGTCGGAAGTGGGCTCCGGCGGCAGCAGCACGGCGGCTGGCGGCGGCGCGGAGACATTGGCGGCACGTGCCTCGGTAGCGGCCACCTGGGCGATCAGCTTGTCCAGCGGCAGGTACAGCAGGTTGCTGCCAGCCTTGGAATCGACCATCACCTTGCTGGTGTTGGCGAAGATCTGCTGCATGGTGTCCAGATACATGCGGTCGCGCGTCACGGCCGGCGCTTTCTGGTATTCGACCAGCACCGACTTGAAGCGGTCGGCGTCACCGGTCGCGCTTTGCACCGTCAGTGCGCGGTAGGCTTCGGCTTCCTGGATCAGGCGGAAGGCCGCACCGCGCGCTTTCGGCACGATATCGTTGGCATAGGCCTGGCCCTCGTTCTTCTGGCGCTCGCGGTCCTGGCCCGCCTTGACGGCATCGTCGAAGGCGGCTTGCACCTGCTCCGGCGGCTGCACGCCCTGCATCGTCACATTGGTCACTTGCGCGCCCGAGTTGTAGCGGTCCAGGATGGCCTGCATCAGCGATTGGGTATCCGCCGCCACCTTCTCGCGGCCCTCGTACAGCACGAAGTCCATCTTGCCGCGGCCCACGACTTCGCGGATCGCCGTTTCCGCCACCTGGCGCACGGTGTCCTCCGCATCGCGGTTGGCGTACAGCCAAGCCACCGGGTCTTTCAGCTTGTACTGCACCGCGAACTGGATGTCGATGATGTTCTCGTCTTCGGTCAGCATCAGCGCTTCGGAAGCCATCTTGGTCTTGGCGCTGCCGCGATAACCCACTTCCACGGTACGCACCTGCGACACGTTGACGGTTTCGTTGGCCTGGAACGGATACGGCCAGCGCCAGTTGATACCGGCCGGCGTGGTATGGCTGAACTTGCCGAACGTGGTGACCACGCCGGTCTGGCCTTCCTGCACGATGAAGGCGCCGGAGGCCAGCCAGACCAGCAACGCCACCGAGGCGACCGCGCCGAAGGTGAAGCCGGCGCCTTTCATGTCGCCGCCGCCACCGCCCCCGCCGCCCGAGTTGCCGCCGCGGTTCTTGCCGCCGCCGAACAGGCCATTCAGGCGCTGGTTGAAATCGCGCCAGAGTTGATCGAGGTCCGGTGGTCCTTCGCCGGGCTTTTTGCCTTCCTGGGCCTTGCGGTTGTCCTTGTCGTTGCCCCATTTATGGTCGTTCAAGGACAGCTTCAGGCCAAGTCTTTTCTTGAGAGAGGAAAAAGGCATATTTTTTTAGTGAGATCCTACTTGGGTAAAGGTGAGAATACTGTCTGGCGCCACCTCTTCCTTGGGGTTGGCGAGCGCCTCTTGCTCATCCCGTGCTGCCTCACAGATCGCCTCGCGCAGCAGGTCCAGGCCGGCCCCGGTGCGTGCGCTGATGAATACGCGGGAAATCTTATCATACTCATTACGCTCGACTGCCGGCTCCAGGCCGGCCGCATCGATCTTGTTCCAGATCAGGATTTGCGGGATATGGTCGGCGCCGATCTCGCGCAGCACCAGGTTGACCTGCTCGATCTGCTCCATGCGCACCGGCGAGGCACCGTCCACCACGTGCAGCAGCAGGTCGGCATGGATGGTCTCTTCCAGGGTGGCGCGGAAGGCGGCCACCAGCTGGTGCGGCAGTTCGCGCACGAAGCCGACGGTGTCCGACACCACCACGTTGCCGATCTCCTCGCCCATGTAGACGCGGCGCGAGGTGGTGTCCAGCGTCGCGAACAGCTGGTCCGCCACGTAGACGCCAGCCTTGGTCAGCGTATTGAACAGGGTCGATTTGCCGGCATTGGTATAGCCGACCAGGGACACCGAGAAGGTATGGCTGCGGCCGCGCGCGCGGCGCTGGGTCTCGTGCTGCTTGCGCAGCTTGGCCAGCCGGGCGCGCAGCATCTTCACGCGCTCGCCGATCAGGCGGCGGTCGGTTTCGAGCTGGGTTTCGCCGGGGCCGCGCAGGCCGATACCGCCCTTCTGGCGTTCCAGGTGGGTCCAGCCGCGCACCAGGCGCGTGGCCAGGTGCTGCAGCTGGGCCAGCTCGACCTGCAGCTTGCCCTCGTGGCTTTGCGCGCGCTGCGCAAAGATGTCGAGGATCAGGCTGGTGCGGTCGAGCACCCGCACATTGAGGCGTTTTTCCAGGTTGCGCTGCTGGGCTGGCGACAGCGCATGGTTGAAGATGACGATTTCAAGCTGGTGGTCCTGCACCGCATGGCCGATCTCGTCGGCCTTGCCGCTGCCGACGAAATACGCCGCATCCGGCGCGGACCGCTTGCCGGTAATGGTGGTGACCGGATCTGCGCCCGCGGAGCGGGCCAGCAGCATCAACTCCTCGATACTGGCAGCAAAGTCGCCCTGACCGAAATCTACCCCGACTAAAGCTGCACGCATACGAAGGGGCTTACTCCGCTGCCTCGGAGGAGTTGTCGATGTTCAGGTTGACGGCGCGGGCAGGCACCACGGTGGAAATCGCATGCTTGTACACCATCTGGGTCACGGTGTTACGCAGCAGGACCACGTATTGGTCGAAAGACTCGATATGGCCTTGCAGCTTGATGCCGTTGACCAGGTAAATCGAGACGGGAACGTGCTCTTTGCGCAGCGCGTTCAGGAATGGGTCTTGTAACAATTGCCCTTTATTGCTCATAACAGCTCCGTTTTATGTTGTTGTGTACGAATTGGAGACGCTGCGCTGTATTTCAAGTGCTGGGGATGCTGCTCCAAAGACACTGTACCTTGTTTTTTTAAATCTTGCAGCCCACTAAGGCTTAAGATTCACTTACCTTCGCGCTTATCGAAAGGGTTCTTGCCATTTCGCAACTCAATGCGCAATGGCGTGCCCACCAGCTTGAAGCTATCACGGAAATGCTTTTCCAGATAGCGCTTATAGGGCTCGGACACCGCATCGAGCGAATTGCCGTGGATGACGATGATGGGCGGGTTCTGGCCGCCCTGGTGCGCATAGCGCATTTTCGGCCGCACGCCGGCCTTGCGCTTGGGTTCCTGCTTTTCGATCGCTTCCTGCAAGGCGCGGGTCAGCTTCGGCGTCGGCAGGTTGGCCGTGGCGGCGGCGTAGGCGCTGTTCACGGACTTCATCAGCGGGCCGATGCCGGTGCCGCGCAGGGCCGAAATGAAATGGGTGTTGGCGAAGGACAGGAAGTCGAGCTTGCGGTCCATGTCCATCTTGACCTGGTCGCGGTCGTCCGACTGCAAGCCATCCCACTTGTTGACCGCCACCACCAGGGCGCGGCCCGATTCCAGGATGAAGCCGGCGATGTGCGCATCCTGCTCGGAGATGTCCTGCTGCGCATCGAGCATCAGGATCACGACGTTGGCTTCCGAGATCGATTGCAGCGTCTTCACCACCGAGAACTTCTCGATCGCTTCGAACACCTTGCCGCGGCGGCGGATGCCGGCCGTGTCGATCAGGGTGTACTGCTTGCCGTCGCGCTCGAACGGGATCTCGATCGAATCGCGGGTGGTGCCGGGCATGTCGAAGGCGATCACGCGCTCTTCGCCCACCAGGGTGTTGATCAGGGTGGATTTACCGACGTTGGGGCGGCCCACCAGGGCGATCTTGATGCCGCGTTCCTGCGGCAGCAATTCTTCCTCGTCGGCCGGACGCGAGGCGAACGCCTTGTCCAGCGCCTCCTGCACCAGGTCGTGCACGCCGTCGCCGTGGGCGCCGGAAATGGCATACGGGTCGCCCAGGCCCAGCTCGTAGAAATCCGACACGGCGGCCGTATAGCGCATGCCTTCGGCCTTGTTCACCACCAGCAGCACCGGACGGCCGGATTTGCGCAGGAAATCGGTAATCGTCTTGTCGTGCGGGGTCATGCCCTGGCGGCCATCGACCAGGAACACCACCACGTCGGCTTCGGCCACGGCCTGCTTGGTCTGCAGGGCCATCTGGAACATGATGCCTTCCTTGGCGACCGGCTCGAAACCGCCGGTATCGATGACCAGGAACGGGCGATTGCCCACGCGGCCCTCGCCATAGTGACGATCGCGCGTCAGGCCAGGGAGGTCCGCCACCAGCGCATCGCGCGAGCGGGTCAGTCGATTGAATAAGGTCGATTTCCCGACGTTCGGGCGACCAACAAGTGCAATTACCGGCTTCATTTATTTTTATTCGACCGCGATAGCGGCCACAGTCCCATTCTGGGTTTGGAAAATCACATTCGGACCGGCCAATAGCGGCGCCGACTTGATGGCGCTGCCGTCGGTGGCGATCCGACCTAATACCGTGCCATCTTCCCGCGACAGGAAGTGCACATAACCTTCACGGTCGCCCACGGCCACGAAACGGCCATAGGAAACCGGCGCCGACAAGCGGCGGTATGCCAGCTTGTCGTTCTTCCACACCGATGCGCCGCCTTCGCGGGCAAAGGCCTGCACGGCGCCCTTCTCGTCCGACACGAACACGAAGCGCTGGTCCACGCCCACGCCCACGTCCGACGAAGCCGGCTTGGTCCAGCGCGCCACGCCGGTGTTCAGGTCCAGGCAGCCCACCTTGCCCTGGTAGCTCACCGCGCACAGGTCGTTCTCGAAAACGGTCGGCGTGCCGCTGATGTCGGACACGCGTTCCAGTTCGGTGGCGCCGCGCGGTTCGGACAGCGGCACTTCGAAGCGCGGCACGCCGTTGCTCAGTGCCAGCGCCAGGATGCGGCCCGCGGGCTGCGCCGCGTAGACGTTGCTGTTGGCGATCACCAGTCCCGGCATGTTGCGCAGGGTCAGCGGCGGCGTCACGCGCTGGATGAACCAGCGCTTCTTGCCGTCGGCCGCGTCATAGGCGGTGACCTTGTTGTCGACGGTGCGCACGATGACGACATCCGCGCCGACCGCAGGCGCGGACAGGATCTCGCTCGATGCCTGCACCTTCCACAGCGCCTTGCCGCTGCCGTCGAAGGCCATCAGCTCGCCTTTCACGGCGCCCACGGCCAGCAGCTTGCCGTCCGGGCTGACGCCGACACCGGCAGTCAGGTCGGCACCTGCCTTGCTGCGCCACTGCACTTTGCCGGTGGCCGCTTCCAGGCGTTCGATATTGCCGTCGGCATCCGCGACGAACACGCTGTTGTCGGCCAGTGCGGGCGAGAACACGTTCACGCCGGCCTTGCCGATGCTGTGCTTCCAGGCCATGCGGGCCGGCACGCCGGACTTCAGCTCTTCCAGCTTGGCCGGGGCGAACTTGTCTTCCTTCTTGAACGGGTTCAGGTTGCTCAGGGTGCTGCAGCCGGAAGCCAGCGCCAGCACGCCCAGCGCGATTACGGTACGGGTCGCACGCATCTTCGATTACGCCTTCACTTCCGGCACGGTGCCGCCGATGGATTCGAGTTTCAGCTGGATCAGCTGGCGGCCCGGATTATTCTTGTCGGCCGCTTCCAGCGCAGCCTTGTAGGCGCCGCGCGCTTCTTCCAGCTTGTTCTGCGCCGCCAGGATGTCGCCCTTGCGGTCTTCCACCGCGAACTTGAACTGCGGCAGGGTTGCGCCGGCCAGCGCCTTCAGCGCCGCGTCGTAGGCTTTCTCGTCCAGCAGCACGCCTGCCAGGCGGATCGCAGCGATGTTCTTGTGCTCGTCGTTGCCGTGAGCCACCACCCATTCCAGCTGGGTCTTGGCAGACTTCAGGTCGTTGGCGTCGAACGCCGACTTGGCGGCGCCCAGGGCGGCCAGCGACGCGTATGCCGAGCCGCCGAACTTGTTCTCGATATCGCCCGCCACGCGCTGCACCTTGGCATTGTCCTTGGCGGCGGCGGCGTTCTGCAGTTCGTCGAACAGCACGGAGGCTTGCGCCGCCTGGTTGCGCTGGTAGTACTGCCAGCCGTTCCAGCCCGAATAAGCCGCCAGGCCTGCGATCACCACCCAGGTGGTCAGGTTGCCGTACTTTGCCCACCACGCTTTGATGGTAGCAAGCTGTTCTTGTTCTTCGAGATCGTATGCCATGTTCTATGTCTGCCAGTTACGTTATGGATTAATGGTGGTGGTGATGGTCGTGGTCACAATCGTCTCCGCATGTGATCTGGTCCACGACGTAATCGACAACGCCTTCGAAAGCGACGGTCTGCTGCTGCCCCTCGCCTTCTTCGGCGCGCATTGCCTTGACGACGGCTGTGTTGTTGGCCACTTCGTCTTCGCCGATGATGACGGCAAAGGTGGCGCCGGTGCCGTCGGCTTTCTTCATTTGCGACTTGAAACTGCCGGCACCGCTGGCGCCGCCGCAGTGCAGGATCACGTCCAGGCCCGCGTCGCGCAGCCGCTCGCCCAGGATGAAGGCTTGCATGCGCGCCGCATCGCCCTGGTGCACCAGGTAGACGTCGCACTGGCGCGGCGCGGCGGTGTCGCCGGCGCCCTTCATCAGTTCGATCAGGCGCTCGATGCCCATGGCGAAACCGACGGCCGGCGTCGGCTTGCCGCCGAACATTTCGATCAGCGGGTCATAACGGCCGCCGGCGCACACGGTGCCCTGCGCGCCCAGTTCGTCGGTGACCCATTCGAACACGGTGCGGTTGTAGTAGTCGATGCCGCGCACCAGGCGCGTGTTGACGGTGTACTGGATGGCGTTGGCGTCCAGGATCTTCTTCACGCCTTCGAAGTGCGCCAGCGATTCCTCGCCCAGGTAGTCCAGCAGCTTCGGCGCGCTGTTGACGATCGCCTGCAGGGCCGGGTTCTTGGTGTCCAGGATGCGCAGCGGGTTGGTGTGCAGGCGGCGCTTGGCGTCGGCGTCCAGGTGCTCTTCGTGCTGCTCCAGGTAGGCGATCAGGTCGACGCGGTGGCGCGCGCGCTCCGCGGCGTCGCCGATGGAATTGATTTCCAGGCGGATGTTCTCCAGGCCCAGGTCATCCCACAGGCGGCGGCACATCGCGATCATTTCGGCGTCCACGTCGGGGCCGGTGAAGCCCACGGCCTCGGCGCCGAACTGGTGGAACTGGCGGTAGCGGCCGCGCTGCGGGCGCTCGTGGCGGAACATCGGGCCTTTGTACCACAGGCGCTTGGGGCCCTCGTACACCAGGTTATGTTCCAGCACGGCGCGTACCACGCCTGCCGTGCCTTCCGGGCGCAGGGTGAGCTTGTCGCCGTTCATCGAGTCTTCGAAGGAATACATTTCCTTCTCGACGATGTCGGTCACGGCGCCGATGGCGCGCGAGAACAGGCGGGTCTCTTCCACGATCGGCGTGCGGATCTGCTGGAAGCCGTAACTCTGCACCACTGACTGCGCGGTGTTTTCGAAGATTTCCCACAAGTGGGCGTCGGCCGGCAGGAGATCGTTCATCCCCTTGATCGCCGAAATTTTGTCTGCTTTGTTGGACATGTTCTTTAAGCTGCTTTGCTGTAGTTTTTCTGTACGTAATCGAGCACGATGGCCTGGAATTCTTCGACGATATTGTCGCCGCGCAGGGTCGCCACTTTCTGGCCGTCGACGAAGACCGGTGCGGCCGGCGATTCACCGGTGCCCGGCAGGCTGATGCCGATATTGGCGTGCTTCGATTCGCCCGGGCCGTTGACGATGCAGCCCATCACGGCCACGTTCATCGCCTCCACCCCGGGGTAAGTCTTTTTCCATTCCGGCATCTGCTCGCGCAGGTAGCTCTGGATGTCGTCCGCCAGTTCCTGGAACACGGTGGAGGTGGTGCGGCCGCAGCCCGGGCAGGCGATCACCATCGGGGTGAACTTGCGCAAGCCCATGGTCTGCAGGATTTCCTGGCCCACCACCACTTCCCTGGTGCGGTCGCCGCCCGGTTCCGGGGTCAGCGAAATGCGGATGGTGTCGCCGATGCCTTCCTGCAGCAGCACCGACAGCGCGGCGGTCGAGGCCACGATGCCCTTGCTGCCCATGCCCGCCTCGGTCAGGCCCAGGTGCAGCGGATAGTCGCAGCGCTTGGCCAGTTCGCGGTATACGGCGATCAAGTCCTGCACGCCCGACACCTTGCACGACAGGATGATCTTGTCGCGGCCCAGGCCCAGTTCTTCGGCGCGCACCGCGTTCTCGATGGCGGACGTGATCAGCGCCTCGTACATCACGGCTTGCGCGCTCCATGGATTGTCGCGGGCCGCGTTTTCATCCATGATGCGCGCCAGCAGCGCCTGGTCCAGCGAGCCCCAGTTGACGCCAATGCGTACCGGCTTGCCGTACTTGGCCGCCACCTCGATCATTTGCGCGAACTGGGTGTCGCGCTTGGCGCCCTTGCCCACATTGCCGGGGTTGATGCGGTACTTCGACAGCGCGGCGGCGCAGTCCGGGTACTCGGTCAGCAGGGTGTGGCCGTTGTAGTGGAAGTCGCCCACCAGCGGCACGTCGATGCCCATCTTGTCCAGCTGGTCGCGGATATAAGGCACGGCGGCGGCGGCCTCCGGCCGGTCCACCGTCAGGCGCACCAGTTCGGAACCGGCGCGCGCCAGCTCCTTGATCTGGATCGCCGTCGCCACCGCATCGGCGGTGTCGGTATTGGTCATCGACTGCACCACCACCGGCGCATCGCCACCGACCCAGATCTTGCGCTCGCCGTGCTGTACCAGCACGCTGCGGCTGGCGCGGCGCGCCAGCGGTCCGGATGGGATCGGGTTGTTCGAAGAAGACATGCTTGGCTACTGTGCTTACTTGATGTTGACGAGGGAATAGGTCTTGCCGGCTTCCTGCGGCAGCGCCAATTGGGCGCCCGCCAGGCTGGCACTCACGCCGCCCGGTTTGCCGACGATCAGGATGTCGTCCGCGCGCACGTCGAAGGCTTGCGTGCTGCCCGCCCTCACCTCGCGCGCGATCAGTTTGGCCTGGCCCGGACGGCGGATCTCGATCCATGAATTTTCCTTCACCGTCAGCACCAGCTTGCCGCCCGCCGCGCCGACCGCCGGGGCTGGCCCGGACGGCGCCGCAGCGGCCGCAGGGGCCGGCGCCGAGACCAGAGGCGCAGCACCCGGCACGTTGGCACCAGGGGTAACGCCGGCCGCCGGCCTGGCCGGCATCAGGCCCGGCGACGCCGGGGCATTCGCCCCTGGGGTGGCGCCTGCCGGCGCCGGGGCGGTGCCCGCGGGCGGCACGCCGCCTGCGCCCGGTGCCGGACGATTGACCGGGGCCACGCCTGCCGCGCCAGGCGCGGTGGCCGGTGCCGCCGCGCCCGCAGGTGCGGCGGCAGTGCCGCCAGCGCCGGCCGGGGCCGCGCCTGGCGCAGCCGGCACGCCGGCGCCTGGCACAGTGGCAGGCATGTTGGTGCTGCCGGCCGGCGGCGGCACGGAAATCAGCGGTACGTTGGGGCTTTGCAGCGGCCCTTCCGCAGCCGGCGTGCCCGGTTGCGTCACCACCATCGGCACCGGCGTTTCCGTCGTCGCCGGCGCGTCCACGCCGCCGCGTGTGGCCAAGGTCAACGGTGCCAGGAAGCCCATCTGCCAGGCCGCCGCCACGCCGGCCAGCGCCAGCACCGCCACGCCGGCCACGATGGCGCCAACCGGCTTGCCATTGTTGCGCTCATTGAGCGAGGGGAAGCGCGACTCCTGGAACGAAGCCCGCACCCTGGTCGGCCGCACGGTCGCCGCCGCGTGGCCTTCCGCGCCCTCCACCTGCACCATCGCCACCAGCGGCGCCGGATCCAGGCGCACCGCCTTCGCGTAAGCACGGATAAAGCCGCGCGTGACGGCGCGGTTCGGCAATGCATCATAATCGCCTTGTTCGATCGCCACCACCTGGCGCGGCGCCAGTTTCAACTGGTCCGCAATCTGGTCGACCGACAGGCCCATGGCCTCGCGTGCCGCTGCCAATGCTGCCCCGGGCGCGGAAGCACGCTGTTGGCTGGTCGGCTTGTCCTGCTCAGAATCCATTCGTTCCCCGTTCTCACTCATCAAACGCCCCACGTTGATACGCAGCGTACTCCGGCGACGCGGCGTGGTGCCGCCGCAGCTGGGTCGCAAAGCCTTGCTCCAGACCCTTGTCGCCCATTTTGTGCTGCACTTTGATCGCCAGCCACAGCACGTCCGCCGGCAAGCTATCCAGTTTGGTCAACTTGCCCAGCTGTCCGACGAAAAAGCTGGCGCGCGGATAATCGCGCCGCGCATAGTACACCTTGGCCAGGCCGATACTGGTTTCCGGCACGTCCGGCGCCAGCTGCAAGGCTTGCAGCAAGTACTTTTCGGCCAGGTCATAATCCTTGACCTTCACGGCGCAGGCGCCGGCATTGTTCAGGGCCCCCGCCGGCGAGCGGTAAGTGCGGTTCGCCAGCGCCGCATCGAAATGCTTGAACGATTCCTTGACGCGATCGTTCTGGCACAGGAAGGACCCGTAATTATTGTTCAGGTCCGGATCGTTCGGCGCCAGCTTCAGCGCCTGCAGGAAGTTGTCGTTCGCCAGTTCCTTTTCTTCCATCCGCATATAGATGATGGCGCGCATGCCGTAGCCGCTGGCATTTTCCGGATCGGCGGCGATCGCCTTCTTCACTTCGTCCAGCGCCACCGGGTAATTGCCCTGTTCGAAATAGCCGGCCGCCAGCTGCATGCGGATCGCGGCGCGCTTTTGCGCGGCGGTCTGGTCGGATGCGGTTTTCAGGTCTTCCCTGCCGCTGGGGCCTTGCCCCGAAGTCGCGCAGCCCGCCAATGCCCCGGCCAGCGCGACCGCGGCCAGGCACGTGAAGCGGCGCTGGGCGAATACGGTCATCAGGAACGGATCTCCACAATCTTGCCGAAATCGGCGCCGAATTTCTTCTGGTACTCGGCCATCTTTTCCATCCGTTCAGCCACGCGGGTGCGGTCTTTCACTTCGCCCGCCAGCTGGCCGCAGGCGGCGTCGATATCGTCGCCGCGCGTCTTGCGGATGGTGGTCACGATGCCCGCATTCATCAGAATTTCAGCGAAGGCCTTGATGCGCGGGTTCTTGGAGCGCAGCAGGCCCGATTCCGGGAAGGGGTTGAAAGGAATCAGGTTGAACTTGCAATTGACACCGACCACCGGGTCGTTCACCAGCGCGATCAGTTCGCGCGCGTGCTCGTCGGAGTCGTTGTAGTTATCGAGCATGCAGTACTCGAACGTGATGAAGTCGCGCGGCGCGAACTCCAGGTAGCGCTTGCACGCCGCCAGCAGTTCCTTCAGCGGATACTTCCTGTTCAACGGCACCAGCTCGTCGCGCAGCTTGTCGTTGGAGGCGTGCAGCGACACCGCCAGCGCCACCGGCACGTCCTGCGCCAGCTTGTCGATCATCGGCACCACGCCCGAGGTGGACAGGGTCACGCGGCGGCGCGACAGGCCGTAGGCGTTATCGTCCAGCATCAGCTTGAGCGCGGTGGCGGTCGGGCCGTAGTTCAGCAGCGGTTCGCCCATGCCCATCATCACCACGTTGGTGATCTGGCGCTCGCCTTTCGGGCCGGGTTCGATGCCCTTGGTCGCGCGCAGGGCGAATTCGGCCATCCACAGCTGGCCGATGATTTCGCCCACGGTCAGGTTGCGGTTGAAGCCCTGCTTGCCGGTCGAGCAGAAGCGGCAATTCACGGCGCAGCCGGCCTGGGTCGAGATGCACAGCGTGCCGCGGTTCTCTTCCGGGATGAACACGGTTTCCACGGCATTGCCATTGCCCACGTCCACCAGCCATTTGCGGGTGCCGTCGGCCGAGGTATGGTCGCTGATGACGGCCGGCGCCACGATGTGGGCGCGCGTCTTCAGCTTCTCGCGCAAGGACTTGGCGAGGTCGGTCATGCTGTCGAAATCGGACGCACCGAACTGGTGGATCCAGCGCTGCAGCTGCTTGGCACGGAAAGGCTTCTCACCCAACTCGGCGCAGTAGGCGACTAATTGTTCCGGATCGAGGTCCAGCAGGTTGGTGAGGGAGGTTTCCATGCTATTTAACTCAATTTCCAAAAATGGCTTTGCCCCGGGCCAGGGACCCGGGGCAAACGCGCAAATACTACTGTACTACTTTTCCCAAGGTTTAACGGGAGTAAACGTTCAGTGCTGGGAAGAAGTAGGCGATTTCCACGGCAGCGGTTTCAGCCGCGTCGGAACCGTGCACGGCGTTGGCGTCGATGGAGTCAGCGAAATCGGCGCGGATGGTGCCTTTTTCTGCCTTCTTCGGATCGGTTGCGCCCATCAGGTCGCGGTTCTTGGCGATGGCGCCTTCGCCTTCCAGCACCTGGATCATCACCGGACCGGAAACCATGAAGTCCACCAGGTCCTTGAAGAAAGGACGGGCAGCGTGCACCGCGTAGAAGCCTTCGGCTTCGGCGCGCGACAGTTGGGTCATACGGGCAGCAACGATCTTCAGACCTGCGCCTTCGAAACGGCTGTAGATCTGGCCGATCACGTTCTTGGCTACTGCGTCTGGTTTGATGATCGACAGGGTGCGTTCGATTGCCATTATGAAAAACTCCAATAAAAAGAAAGGTTTAAAACAAGAAATTAGATTCTCGATCAACCCTAGATTTTAACATAGTTCACTCTGTATGCCCATGGAAACGCAGTTAAGGGCTCCCCTTCAGCGTTTTTAAGCCTTTCCTAAGCCTGAAAGTTCCCGACCGGACGCGTACATGCTATGCTTTTTAGTAAAGGAGGCATTCAACCATGCAAAACGTACATCACTTCGGTAGTGCAGTCGCGACCGATAACGTCCAGATCCGCAACCGCGTACTGCGTAACACTTACTGGCTGCTGGCACTGTCGATGATCCCGACCGTGCTGGGCGCGGCCATCGGCGTCATGTTCGGCGTGCCGATCCCGCGCGGCTTCATGGGCTTCATCCTGTTCATGGCCGTGGCCTTCGGCTTCATCTGGGGCATTGAGAAGAACAAGCATTCCGGCGTCGGCGTCGCGCTGCTGCTGGGCTTCACCTTCTTCATGGGCTTGCTGCTCACCCCCTTGCTGACGCGCACCCTGGGCTTTTCCAATGGCGGCAGCCTGATCATGACGGCGTTCGGCGGCACCGCGACCATCTTCGTCGCCCTGGCCAGCTACGCCACCGTGACCAAGCGCGATTTCTCGATGATGGGCAAGTGGCTGTTCGCCGGCGTGATGATCCTGCTGCTGGCATCGGTCGCCAATATCTTCCTGGGCATGGGCGCGCTGGCCATCACCATCTCGGTGCTGGCGATCGCGATCTTCTCGGCGTACATCCTGTACGACGTGCAGCAGATCGTGAATGGCGGCGAGACCAATTACATCTCCGCCACCCTGGCGCTGTACCTGGACGTCTACAACATCTTCAGCAACCTGCTGGCCCTGCTGGGCCTGGGTGGCGAGCGCGACTAAGCGATCCCGCCCCAACAAAAAGCCGGCTTGATCGCCGGCTTTTTTTCTTGCTGCCACGTTTGTCCCACTTGGTTCCTGACCCCGGGGTGGACAAAATTACTCGAGGTCAAAAACTGCCATCGATTCGACGTGGGAAGTGTGCGGGAACATGTTCATCACGCCGGCTTGCGACAGCTTGTAGCCGGCGCGGTGCACCAGCACGCCGGCGTCGCGCGCCAGGGTCGAGGGCGAGCAGGAGACGTAGACGATGCGCTTTGGCAGCAGGTCCGGGTGCGTTTCCTTCAGTTCCGCCAGCGCCAGCGACAGGGCCATCGCGCCGTCGCGCGGCGGGTCGATCAGCATGCGGTCGAACTTGCCCAGGGCGATCAGGTCGTCCTTGGTGATCTCGAACAGGTTGCGGCACTGGAACGTGGTGTGGCCGTCGACGCCGTTGACCTTGGCGTTGCTCAGGGCGCGCTCGGTCAGCGCGGTCGAGCCTTCGATCCCCACCACTTCGCGCGCCTGGGTCGCCAGCGGCAGCGTGAAGTTGCCCAGGCCGCAGAACAGGTCGGCCACGCGGTCGTCCTTTTGCACGTCCAGCAGGCGCAGCGCCTTGTGCACCAGCACGCGGTTGATGTGGTGGTTCACCTGGGTGAAGTCGGTCGGCTTGAACGGCATCTTGATGCCGAATTCCGGCAGCGTGTAATACAGTTCCTTGTCGGCCGGGTAGAACGGGTAGGCGGTGTCCGGGCCTTTGGGCTGCAGCCACCATTGGATCTGGTACTGGTCGGCGAATGCCTTCAGTTTTTCTTCGTCGCCTTCGCCCAGCGGGACCATGTTGCGCATCACCAGCACGGTATTGTCTTCGCCTACGGCCAGCTCGATCTGCGGCACCTTGTCGAAGATGGTCAGGGAGTGGATCAGGGCGCGCAGCGGCATCATCATGGCCGAGACGTGCGGCGGCAGGATCTGGCAGCTCTGGATGTCGGCTACGAAGACCGACTTCTTTTCGTGGAAGCCGACCAGCACCGTGCCTTTTTTGGCGACATAGCGCGAGGACAGGCGCGCGCGGTAGCGGTAGCCCCAGGTCGGGCCGTACATCGGGCGCATCATGGTGTCGGACTTGACCTTGGACAGGTGCCACAGGTTGTCTTCCAGCACGCGCTGCTTGATCGCCACCTGGGCCGAGGCTTCCAGGTGCTGCATGGAGCAGCCGCCGCAATAGTCGAAATGCGCGCATTGGGGCTTGACGCGCATCGACGATTCCTGGTGCAGCACCGTCATGCGGCCCTGCTCCCAGTTTTTCTTCTTGCGCAGCAGCTCGAAACTGACTTTTTCTCCCGGCAGCGCGCCTTCGATGAACACGACCTTGCCGGGCGAACCGTCTTCGTTTTCGATGTGGCCAACGCCACGGGCATC
The DNA here is from genome assembly GCA_946482335.1 of uncultured Duganella sp. Next base: position 17,040 of record CAMLRG010000110.1, read on the forward strand.
CATGTCCAGCGATTTGATTTCGACGATGTTGTCTTGCATAGCGATTAAGGTTGCAGCCGGCGCAGGGCGCGCCCAAAGCCCGCTATGATAGCAAAAACCGTCACCCCGGTGTCAGACCCGAAGGGTCAGACACCCGAAACGCGACGTCCGCACGCCAGGTGTCTGACCCGGCGGGTCAGACACCGCACTTCCTGGTTTACAACAGTGAATCGCGCACCACGCCACGCGCCGCCATCGCCCGCTTCAGCTTGACCAGCGCTTCCTGCTGGATCTGCCGCACGCGCTCGCGCGTCACGCCCATTTCCTCGGCCAGCGTCTCCAGCGTGGCCGGATCGTCGTTATCGAGCCCGAAGCGGCGCATGATGACGATGCGCTGCTTGTCCGGCAGCTTGGTCAGCCAGTCGCGCACCAGCACCGTCATCTCATGGTGCTCGGCCCGCGCATCGGGCGAATCTTCGGAATCGCCCGGCAGCATGTCCATCAGCGACGACTGGGGATCGTTATCGAGCGGCGCATCGAGCGAGGTCGCATGCTCGGACAGCGCCAGGATATCCTGCACCTCCTCCACCGGCCGCCCCACCAGGTCGGCGATATCCTCCGCCGTCGCATCCTTGCCGTTGTGGTGCTGCGCTTCCAGGTGGTATTTCCCGCGCAGGATCTGGTTCAGTTCACGCACCATGTGCACCGGCAGGCGCACGGTGCGCGCCTGGTTCATGATGGCGCGCTCGATGCTCTGGCGTATCCACCAGGTGGCATAGGTCGAAAAGCGGAAACCGCGCTCCGGCTCGAATTTGT
>CAMLRG010000111.1 GCA_946482335.1 uncultured Duganella sp.
GTGGGAACGGCCAGGGCCCGTGCGGTTTCAATATCGGCGAAACCGTCCACGCCCACGTAACGCTGCGGATAGCGCTCGGCGCGGTGGTCGAGCCAGCGCTCGCTGGTGATGTAGTAATTCAGGCCGATGATGTCCGGCGGGCAGGGATTTTCGCTGAACCACAACAGCTCGTCCTCGGTGAGCCCGCCGCGTACGGTGAGGTAGCTCCACAGGGCATGCTCATGGTTCACGCGCCCGCACAGCAGGTCCCAGGCCAGCCAGCGGCGATCATTGTAGAAGTCCGCCCAGTCGGAAAGCTCCGGCGTGCTGTACGTCTTGCCGAGGTCGTCGGTCTGCACCAGCTTGGCGTGCGGATTGACGGCGCGGATGGCGCGCATGGCCAGCACCGTGCCCTTGCATTGATGGATCAGGGCGCGCAGGAAGGTCTCGTCGTCGCGGCCATGCGGGTACCACAGGCCATACAGGCCGCAGAAGCGGGCCGTGGTCAAGGGTTCGTTGACGGGCGTGTAGTACTCGAGCCAGGGGTAGCGTTGCGCGACCGCGCCGGCGTATTCGGCCAGTTGCTCCGGGAAGGCCGGGTCCACCAGGCTGGTATGCAAAGGGCCGCTGCCGTGATGCACCAGCCCCACGATGGGGGTGACGCCCAGTGCCTGCAGGGCCGGCAGCCGTTTGTCCGGCTGGGTCCAGTCGGCATCGGCCAGGCTGTTCGGCGCCACCCGTTCCCATAGCACCGGGTAGCGCAGCGCACGGATCCCCAGCGCCGCAAAGCGGTCGAGGTCATCCTCGCGCCGGTCATGGCCGTTCTGCGCTATCTGGCTGAAGTATTGATCGGATACGCGGTTGACGGTGCCTTCCAGCCCGCCCCACAGTTCTAAGGTGGTTGGCTTGTTTGTTGGCATTGTTATGGCTTGCGAGTCGTGGTGGCAAGAGTATCCCGAAGTTTTCGACGAGGTGGCGCAACCTTGCCTGTAGTCACGCGTGCGCGCCTGGCCACCGCGCTTCGCTACACTGCGCGGATGCGTTATACCTTCCTCGGAAACTCTGTCGAAGCATGGGGTACGGCGTTGGCCGTGATGGCAGCGGTGGTCATGGTGCTGTACCTGGTGAAATGCGTCGCGGTGCGGCGGCTGGCGGTGATCGCCGAACGTACCCATACGGCCATCGACGACTGGCTGGTGCGGGCGCTGCGCAAGACCTGGCTGCTGACCATCGTGGTGGGCGGCGCTTGGCTGGGAAGCCAGATGCTGGACCTGGCCCCGAAACAGCAGATGTGGATGTGGCGCATCACGGCTACCACGCTGCTGCTGCAGGGCGGTGTCTGGGGCGACAGCCTGGTGCGCTCGTGGCGCGGGTATTACCGTGCCCGCAATGAGAATGGTGCCTCTGCCACCTCAGCCGCGATCATCGACTTCGTGCTGCGCATGATCGTCTGGATCGTCTTCACCCTGATGGTGCTGGACAACCTGGGCTTCAATATCACCACCCTGGTGGCCAGTCTTGGCATCAGCGGCATCGCGGTGGCGCTGGCGGTACAGAACATCCTGGGCGACCTGTTTGCATCGCTGTCCATCGTGCTGGACAAACCTTTCGTGGTGGGCGATTTCATCATCGTGGACGATAAGCTCGGCACCGTCGAATACATCGGCTTGAAGACCACGCGCCTGCGCGGCCTGGGCGGCGACCAGATCATCTTCTCCAATGGCGACATCCTCAAGGCCCGCATCCTGAACCAGACGCGCATGCAGATGCGCCGCGCCGCCTTCATCCTGCGGGTACGCCACGGTACCACCGAAGAGCAATTGCGCGCGATCCCGCAAATCCTGAAGGCGGCAGTGCTGACCCAGGAAGGGACCGCCACGTTCGAACGCTCGCATTTCTCGGGCTTGGGAGAATGGTCGTTTGATTTTGAAACCGTCTACTGGATCAAGTCGCCGGACTATTTCGTGTTCATGGACACGCAGGAAGCGATTTACCTGCATGTGGTGGGCGCGCTGGCCGAGCGCGGCATCGAGCTTGCCATCCCCATGCGGCTCATGATGCCGGCGCCGGCCGCCGAGGCACCGCCGGCCGCCGCGGCACCGCCCAGGGAAGCGCCACAACCATCGCGCGCAAGTCCCGTGCACTGAGCAGCTTTCCGACCGGGGAGCTGTATTAACTATCGTATAATTGCCGGCAAGGGTGTCCGCACGATCGGTGCGACAGGATTCGCGTCGGTCGGGCCGCCACGCGCAACTGATGACGCCCAGACTTGCTGATGCACCCTACCACCCTCGAGCTGCTTGGCGCGGCACTGTTCGGCATTGCCGTTCTCCACACGTTCTCCACGGGCCTGTTCGAGCGCCTGGCACACCGCCATCCCCGCCACGGCGGCATCTGGCATTTGCTGGGGGAGGTGGAGGTCGTTTTTGGCTTCTGGGCCATGGTGCTGGTCCTGTTCATGTTCGTCCTCAACGGCAAGGAGGACGCGACGCGCTATATCGATGGCCGCAATTTCACCGAGCCGCTGTTCGTGTTCGCCATCATGGTGATCGCCGGCACCCGCCCGATCCTGCAGTGCACGGCGCGGGCGGTAGCCTTCCTGGCACGGCGCCTGCCGCTGTCGCCCAACATCGCGCTGTACGTGGTGGTGCTGACCGTGGTGCCGATCCTGGGTTCGTTCATCACTGAGCCGGCCGCCATGACGCTGGCTGCGCTGATGCTGCGTGAGAATTTCTATCGCCATCCGCTGTCATCGCGTCTCAAGTACGTGACGCTGGGCACCTTGTTTGTCAATGTTTCGATCGGCGGCACGCTGACCACCTTCGCGGCGCCGCCCGTGCTGATGGTCGCCGGCGCCTGGGGCTGGAACCTGCCGTTCATGCTCGCCACCTTCGGCTGGAAGGCCGCCATCGCCATCGTCACCAACGCTGCGCTGGCCGCCTTCTTCTTCCGCAAGGAACTGGCGGGCATCGGCGGGGAGCCCGAGCGCGTCGATCCGGTGCCGTTCCCGATGGTGCTGGTGCACATCCTTTTCCTGGTGGTGGTGGTGATGTTCTCGCACCACCCGGCGGTGTTCATGGGGGCGTTCCTGTTTTTCCTCGGCATCGCGCAGGCTTATCCCCGGCACCAGGACCCGCTGATCCTGAAAGAGGCGCTGCTGGTGGCGTTCTTCCTGGGAGGGCTGGTCGTGCTGGGCGGCCAGCAGACCTGGTGGCTCGAACCCTTGCTCCTGGGCCTGGACGCGAATGCCGTGTTTTACGGGACGGCGGCGCTGACCGCCATCACGGACAATGCCGCGCTGACCTACCTGGCATCGCTGGTGCCAGGCCTGACGCCGCAGTTCCAGGCGGCCCTGGTGGCCGGCGCTGTGACTGGCGGGGGCTTGACGATCATTGCCAACGCGCCCAATCCGGCCGGCGCGGCGATCCTGCGCGAGGGATTCGAGGACGGCGCGATCCGTGCTGAATTCCTGTTGCTGGGCGCGCTCGTCCCAACGGTGGTGGCAGCTTGCGCTTTCCGGCTTCTGTAAGGAAGCGTCGCGATGCGTTTGGCGGGCTTACGGTGAGGACGGATGCGCCATGAACGGATCTCCAGCGTGGATCCATGCGGCGACGCTGCTTGCAGCCAGCATCCTGGCCGGGATAGGGGGCGAGATGTTCGTGCGCGGCGTTATTGGCACGGCCGCGCGCTGGCGGCTGTCCGAGCTGATGGTGGCCATGACGATCGCCGCATGTGCTACCTCCGCGCCGGAACTGACCGTGGCGATCGTGGCTTCCGCTGAAGGCCACTCAGCGCTGGCCCTGGGCGACGCGCTGGGTAGCAACGTCACCAATATCCTTCTGATCCTGGGGGCAGCTTTGCTGTTCGGGCGCATGGCGGCCAATCTCGACGCCATACGCTGGCACCTGGCCTGCGCCATTGCTGTGCCGGTAGCGACATGGGGCCTGTTGGCCGATGGTACACTGTCGCGTTGGGACGGGGGACTGCTGTTGCTTGGTTTCGCGGCGTGGCTGACCATGACCGTCGTCGGTATCCGCCGCGCCATGGCGGGCGTTGCGGCTAAGCCGGACGAGGCTCCGGCGCTGCGGCCGCTGGCATTGATGGCATTGCTGGCGGGCGGGGTGGCGGTCCTGGCCGTGGCGGGCCAGCTGTTTGCCACAGGCGGGCGGGCGCTGGCGGAGCTGTTCGGTTTTTCCGAAGCGGTTGTCGGCGCTACGGTGGTAGCGCTGGGCACATCGATGCCGGAACTCATGACCACATTGATAGCGCGTTGGCGCGGGCACCACGATATAGGAGTAGGTACGCTATTGGGCAGCAATTTGTTTAACGGACTCGCGATCCTGGGCACTGCGGCGGTGATAACCCCGATCCATCCACCGCTGCCGCCGGTATGGGTGGTGCTGGCCGCCGGCGTGCTGGCCGTGGTCCTGCTGGTGCCGCAGCGGGAAGGCCTGGGCCGATGGCGCGGCGTGACGATGCTGGGCTGCTATGCCCTGTACGTGGCGGCCCTGGCGGCGGCGCCTGGGCCTGGCATTTAGCGGAAGGGCCGGATGTCCATCCATCATTTGCGCGAAGCGCTCCTGTTCCTGGCCCTGGCCGGCATCCTGGTGCCGGTGCTGCAGCGCCTGCGCGTCAACCAGACGGTGGGCTTCCTGCTGGTGGGAATCCTGTTCGGGCCGCATGGCTTTGCCAGCTGGTGGCCCGGCATGCCTGCGCTGGCCTGGGCCAGCTTCCAGAACGTGGAAGCGATCAAGCCGGTGGCGGAACTGGGCATTGTATTCCTCATGTTCATGATCGGGCTCGAACTGTCCCCGGGGCGCCTGTGGGCGCTGCGCCGCGACGTGTTCGGCACGGGCCTGGCGCAGGTCACGGTGAGCGGCGTCCTGATCGGTCTGTTTGCCCTGGCGTTCGGCAATAGCGGCGCTGCGGCCGCCGCCATCGGCATCACGCTGGCCATGTCCAGCACGGCCGTGGTGATGGACCTGATGAGCCGCCAGCACACCTTGCGTACCACGCTGGGCCAGAAATGCTTCGCCATCCTGATGCTGCAGGACCTGGCCGTGGTGCCGGCGCTGATCCTGGTGGAAGGACTGGGGCAGGGCGCCGGCCAGGCATTGTGGCTGACGCTGGTGCTGGCGGTGCTGCAGGCGGTGGCGACCATTGGCGTGCTGTATTTCCTGGGCAAGCGCGTCACTAAGCCGCTGTTCGCGTCGCCGGTGGTGCAGCGGCAGCCGGAAGTGTTTGTCGCCCTGATCCTGCTGCTGACGCTCGGCATCGCCGCGCTCACGGCGTGGAGCGGGCTGTCGCTGGCGCTCGGCGCGTTGCTGGCGGGGCTGCTGCTGGCCGACAGCGAGTTCCAGTATGAAGTCGAGATTATTGTCGAGCCGTTCAAGGGGCTGCTGCTGGGCTTGTTCTTCATGTCGGTCGGGATGGATATCGACCTGCGCGTCGCGGCCGAGTATCCGCTGCTGTTGCCGGCCTCGGTGCTGTCCCTGCTGGCATTGAAGGGGGCGGTGGTGGCGGTGCTGCTGCGCGGCCTTGGCTGGCGGCGCGCGCTGCATGGCGGCCTGTTGCTCGGGCAGGGCGGGGAGTTTGCCTTCATTATCCTGGCTTACGCGGTGAGCACCCAGGTGCTCTCACGCGAGGGCAGCCAGTTCCTGCTGCTGGTGGTGGGCCTGAGCATGCTGCTTGCCCCGTTGGCTGCGGCAGCCGGCAGCATGCTGGTGCGCCAGGGACAGCGCGGCGACGACGGCGCTGCCGCAGCGGCCAGCGAACCGGCGGTGCGATTGAGCGGACACGTCATCATCGGCGGCTATGGCCGGGTCGGCCAATTGGTTGCGGACGTGTTGAAGAAGCAGGGATTTGGCTATGTTGCGGTGGAGCGCGACCGGCAGCTGGTCGAAGTGGCGCGCCGCGAGCGCCATGAGGAATGCGTGTTTACGGGCGATGCTTCCCTGCCCGAGATGCTGCAACGGCTGGGCATTACGGACGCATCGTGCGTGGTGCTGACAATGGATGATCCACGGGCCGCCTTGCATGCCGTGACCGCCCTGCGGCGGCACTACCCGGAGCTGTGTTTGCTGGCACGCGCGCGCGACGAGCGGCATGGGCGTGCGCTGAAAGCGGCAGGGGCGACCGAGGTGGTGTCCGAAGCGGTGGAGTCGGGCTTGCAACTGGCGTGCTCTGCGCTGACGGCGGCCGGCATGCCGATCGGTGCAGCGGACTTCCATGTCGACCGCAAGCGCGAGGAGCTGCGGGCAAAGATCGACGTGCCGCGAGGGGGCGGAGCGCGCGATCAATGACGCCCGCTCCAACGTTGAGCGCTGCGATTGAGCGCGGGGCCGCGCGGTTGGCGCAGGGATCCGAGGAGCGGCTGGCGCCGCCGGCCATCGGCAACCTGAAGATCAGGCGAGCAAGGCCGGAGGCTCGGTCCCGCTCCGGTGCAACGGACGGTCGGCGCGGTCTGCCACGCCGCAGAGGGCGTGTGCCGGCGGCGCGGTGAGGGCTTCGCCCAGATGCACGCCGATGTGGCGCGCGCAATTCAGCAGCGGATGATCCAACGCGACCTGGCGCGTGCGTCCGGCCACGTCAGCCAGTGCCACTGTGCCCGTACTGCCGCTTTCGTATGTGACCATGCGTCCCCACAGGTCTGCATGTGCCAGCGTGGCGGCCGTTTCACCGAGGAGTGTGCCGAGCAGACGGTCGCCTGGGCTGGGGACGCCGCCGCGCTGCACATGGCCCAGTACCGTCGCCCTGACTTCGCATGGCAGGCGCGCGGCCAATTCCTTGGCCAGCCTCTCGGCCACGCCTCCCAGCCGTTTCGGCTCCGGCGCTCCGGCCACCCGTTCCCGAACGGTCATTTCACCGCCGCGGTGCTTGGCACCTTCGGCCACGCAGACCAGGGTGCTGCCGCGGTGCGTGGCGCGCGCGGCGCAGACAGCGGCGATGGCATCCAGGTCGAAGTCGATTTCGGGCAGCAGGATGATGTCGGCCGCGCCGGCCAGTCCCGCCTCCAGTGCCAGCCAGCCGGTGGTGCGCCCCATGGTTTCGACCAGCATCACGCGGCCGTGGCTGGCGCCGGTGGTCTGGCTGCGCTCAAGCGCCTCGGTGACGGTGGCCACGGCGGTGTCGAAGCCCAGGCTGCGCTCGACGCAGGCGATGTCGTTATCAATCGTCTTCGGCAAGCCCAGCGTCGGCAGGCCGCGTCCGTGCAAGGCGCTGGCAATGGCCATGGTGCCATCGCCGCCGATGGCGACCAGCCCATCGAGGCCGAGTTCGCGCGCATAGGCGACGACTTCGGCGCTCCAGTCGCGGCCCTGGTAATTGAGGGGGCTGACGCGGTTGGTGGTGCCGAGCATGGTGCCGCCCGCCGCCTCGATGCCGGCCACGGCCGCCCGTTCCAGGGGCCGCACGCGCCGCTCGATCAAGCCGAGATAGCCATCTTCGATGCCGACCACCTGGCTGCCCTCCAGCGCCAGTGTCAGTCCCCGGATCACGGCATTCAGGCCCGGTGCGTCGCCGCCGCCGGTGAGCACCCCGATACGTTTCATGGACGATCCCCGCACGGCTCAGGGTACGGGCGTGGTGTCGATGGTGACACGGTTGGTGACATGGGTTACCCCCGGGGCCATCCAGGCCGCACGTTCAGCAGCCATGCGTTCGGCCCATGAGTGCACGCTGCCGTCAAGCGCCACTTTGCCGCCGCTCGCTTCCACCCTGATATGCCCTGCGTCGACGTTGGCAATGCGATGGAAGGCTGCCACGATTTGACGCTGGACGTCCCTTGGTTCAACGGCGGGGCGCAATTCCAGGTGGTTTGCCACGCCGCGCACGCCGCGGATCGCACGCATTGCCTTTTCCGCCAGCACGCGCTGGTAGTTCCTTTCGACGTGGCCTTCGAGTTTCAGCAGGCCGTGGTCGACCACCACCTTGATTGTCGCCGACGACTGCGGCAGCTGGTATTCGAGCGCCGCGGCGCCGTCACGGGCAATGTCCCCGTCAAGGCGGGCGTCGCCGGCCAGGCGCACTGCCACATCGTTGGCGACCCCCGCCACGCCGATGACGCGCTGGGCGGCCCGCTCCACCAGCACTTTCTGGTCGTAGCTGTGGACAAAACCACTCAGCGTGACAACCCTGTCGCGCACGGAAACGGCAACATCGTTGGCGGCGGAATCGGCCTCCCAGATCAATTGTTGCTCGACGTACTTTTTGATGTCGCTATCGGTTAACATGGTTCACCTCTTCACTGGTCAGATTGCGGGGAAGACTGTTGGCGTTCCCTGTTTCAGCGCGACAGGAGGACGGGCAGGGTTGCCATCTCTAAAATGGTGCGGGTAGCGCCGCCGAGCATGATCTCGTGCAGCCGGGAGTGACCGTAGGCGCCCATAACCATCAGGTCCGCCTGGGCGAAGTCGGCCGCGCCCAACAGCGCCTCGCCCACGTCGCCGTCGCTGGCGACGGCCCGGGTTTCCACCGGCACGCCGTGACGCGCCAGGTGCAGTGCAATATCGGCGCCGGGCTCCTCGCCATGTTCGTCGGCGCCGATGACGGGGTCCACCATCGTCACCACGACGCGCTGGGCATTGACCAGCAGGGGCAGGGCATGCTTGATCGCGCGGGCGGCATGCAGGCTGCCGTCCCAGGCGACCAGAATGCTGGTGCCGATGGTCGGGAAGTGGCCGGCGAAGGGCACCACCAGGACCGGGCAGCACCCATTGAGGATCACGTACTCGGGCAATCCCTGCTGCGCCGCCCCGATGGCCGGGTCGTCGCTGTCGGACTGCCCGAGGATGAGCAGGTCGGCGTAGCGCGATTGCAGGACCAGTCCACCGTAAGCATCGTCGTTGACCAGCCGTTCCTCATAGGACGCCACGCCGTGGGTGCTGGCGAGCCGCGCGTGCTCTACCAGGACCTGCCTGGCGCGCGCCGTGGCCGCTTGCGCCAGGTCGGCACGGATCACGTCATGCGGCAGCGGGTCGTGGCCCCGGTAGACGTAGCGGGAAATGCCCGTCATGGCGGAACACACCAGGTGCGCTTGCTGTTGTTCGGCGATCAGGGCGGCAAGCTGCATGCGGGTGGGCGCATTGCGCGACGCATCCGCATGCAAAACGATGGTCTTGTACATGGCAACCTCCACAGCGGGGCAAAGTCGGAAGGTTTCAGTCTGCACGGCTAGCCTGGGCCAATCCATGATCTGGATCAAGGCCGGTCCCACGGGCAGGCGGGGTGGCGCGACCGGGCCCGCAGGCGTTTGCTTGATCTGGATCATGGCTTGCGCCATCCCCGGCGCGCAGCATGGTGCCAGTGAACACTTGAGGAAGGGCGGCGCGTCATGGCGGAACAGGAGACCGGAAAGGGCAAGCAACCGTACGGGCTATGGTTGTGGCTGCTGGCCCCCCTGGGGGTGGCATTCGCGCTCAGCCTCCTGTCCGGCTGGACCAGCAATGAACTGGCCTACAGCGAGTTCAAACAGCTGGTCAAGCTCGACAAGGTCAAGGACATCGTGCTGTCGGAGCACAAGGTTTCGGGCACGGTCGAAGCCGACGGCTTGTCCGCGGTGATCGATCCGCAGCGCGCGGCGAAGTACGCTTGCCGCGCGGGCGCCGAATGCCGTTTCACCGCAGTGCGGGTCGCCGACCCCGGCCTGGTGGCGGAATTGGGGCAGGGCAACATCCGCTACACGGGGCTGGTCGAGAGCACGTGGTGGAGTTCGCTCTTGTGGTGGACGCTGCCGCTGCTGTTCCTGTTTGGCTTGCCGCGCATGGTTGGCCGTACCGGCACCGGACTGGGCGATGGCTTGCTCGGGATCGGCAAGAGCCATGCGCGGGTGTACATGGCGGCCACCACCGGCGTCACGTTTGCGGACGTGGCCGGGATCGACGAGGCGAAAGAGGAGCTGATGGAGCTGGTCGAGTTCTTGCGCAACCCGGACCGCTATCGGCGCCTTGGCGGGAAGATACCCAAGGGCGTACTGATCGTCGGCGCACCGGGCACCGGCAAGACCTTGCTGGCCAAGGCGGTGGCCGGCGAAGCGGGCGTGCCCTTTTTCTCGATCAGCGGTTCCGAGTTTGTCGAGATGTTCGTCGGCGTCGGCGCCGCGCGCGTGCGCGACCTGTTTGCCCAGGCGGTGACCAAGGCGCCCTGCATCATCTTTATCGATGAACTGGACGCGCTGGGGCGCGCACGCGGGATCGGCGGCCTGGAAGGCGGCCACAATGAGCAGGAGCAGACGCTGAACCAGTTGCTGGTGGAGATGGATGGATTCGATACCAATAAGGGCGTCATCCTGCTGGCCGCGACCAACCGTCCCGAGATCCTCGACGCGGCCTTGCTGCGGCCTGGACGCTTCGACCGCCAGATCGCTCTCGACCGGCCTGACCTGCTGGGGCGGCAGCATATCCTGCAAGTGCACCTGCGTGGCGTCAAGGCGGCGCCCGGGTTGGACGTGCCCGGACTGGCGGCGCGGACCGCCGGCCTTGCCGGGGCGGACCTGGCCAACCTGGTCAATGAAGCGGCGCTGCTGGCCGGCCGCAAGCGCAAGGACCAGGTGGACATGGGCGACTTTGAAGAGGCGATCGAGCGCATCCTGGCCGGCCTGGAGAAGAAGACGCGCGTCATGAGCCGCACTGAAAAGGAGACCGTGGCATACCACGAAGCGGGACACGCCCTGATCGCCGAAACCCGTGCACACGCCGACCGGGTCGCCAAGATTTCCATCATTCCGCGCGGGATTGCCGCGCTGGGGTATACGCGCCAGGTGCCCACCGAGGACCGCTTCCTGCTGCGAAAAGCCGAACTGCTGGACCGTCTCGATGTGTTCCTGGGCGGCCGCGTCGCCGAAGAGCTGGTGTTTGGCGATGTCTCGACCGGCGCGCAGAACGACCTGCAGCAGGCCACCGACATGGCGCGCCATATGGTCCTGCAATATGGAATGAGCGACAGGCTCGGCCTGTCCACGTTTGAAGCGGGGCCGGGCGTCGGGGGCTTTGCGCTGCCGTCGGCCGAGCGGCGCGGCTATAGCGAGCGCACGGCGCGCATCGCCGATGACGAAGTAGCGGCGCTGCTGTCGGCATCCCAGGCACGGGTGCGCGAAACCCTGGCCGCGCGGCGCCGCCATCTGGACCTGCTGGCCCATGCACTGCTGGAGAACGAAGTCCTGGAACGGGCGGCGATCCAGGATTTGCTGGCGTCGCCCGTGCCGCCACTGGTGCCGGTTAACCGTCCTTCTTCGGCCGGTTCGAGCGCCGCGGCATGAGATGAAAACGCTCGGCCAGTTCGAATGCCGCCATGCCGGCGACCATCGCCGCGACAAAGGCGCCTGCCTTGCCGTAACCCGCACCGAATGCGACCAGGGCCGGGCCCGGGCAGAAACCGGCCAATCCCCAGCCCACCCCGAACGCTGCACTGCCGAGCACCAGGCGCAGCGTCACCTGCGTATTGGCTGGCAACTGGAGCGGCAACCCCAGGTAGGTGCGCCCACGGCGCTTGGCAACGGCGAACGCCAGCATGCCGACCGCGATGGCGCCCAGCATCACGAACGCCAGCGATGGGTCCCAGCGGCCCGCCAGATCGAGGAATCCCTGTACTTTGGCCGGGTTGGCCATGCCTGACACCATGAGGCCGATGCCAAACAGCAGTCCAGCCAGCAATGCAAAGACGGCAGTCATGTCAAGCTCCGATCAAATGGCGGCGCACGTAGACGGTCAGCATTCCGGCACCCATGAAGACCAAGGTGGCGACCACCGAACGCACCGAGCCGCGCGAAATGCCACATACACCGTGCCCGCTGGTACAGCCGCTCGCATAACGGGTGCCGGCACCCACCAGCAGTCCGGCAAGCAGCACTTCCAGCCAGGAGGCGGAAATTTCCACCACGGGCGGCACTTCGGCGAGCGCTGCCATGACGGGCGCGAACAGCATGCCGGCCAGGAAGGCGATGCGCCAGGCCATATCCCCGCGAGGCAGGCTCAGCAGGCCACCCAGAATGCCGCTGATGCCGGCAATGCGTCCGTTGAACAGCACCAGCGTCGCCGCGGCCAGGCCGATCATGATTCCGCCGGCCAGGGACAGCCCGGGTGTGAAGTGTGTCAAATCGATTTGCATGGTGTTTGCCGTTTACCCGTGATTGCAGAATTGTTCATAAAGTACGCTCATGACCGCCAGCGCCTGCGGACTCGCGATGGAGTAATGGATATGCTTTCCCGCCCGGCGCGTGGCGACGAGGCCGTGCTGGCGCAAGACGGTCAGTTGCTGCGACAGGGTCGGTTGCCGGATGCCGAGCTGCGCTTCGAGTGCGCCAACGGTCGCTTCCCCCGCGGTCAATTGGCACATCAGCAGCAGGCGGTCCGGATTGGCGAGCACCTTGAGCAGCGCGCAGGCCGTTGCGGCCGATGCGTGCATTGATGCGAGGTCGATTGTCGGCTGCTGGGGCTTCATGGTCCTGATGTAAGGGCTGCTTACAATCTATCATAGCATAGTATATGATTATGTATAGTGTATAGCACGGGAGATCGCCATGCGACCCATCATCCACCCCTTTTTCGACCCGGATACCTGGACCATCACCTACGTGGTCCACCAGGAAGGGCGGCCCGAGTGCGCCGTCATCGATCCGGTGCTCGATTACGACCACAAGGCCGGGCGCACCTCGACCGCCAATGCGGACAAGGTCATCGCCTTCGTGCGTGGCAACGGCCTGCAGGTGCAATGGCTCCTGGAGACGCACGCCCATGCGGACCACCTGTCGGCCGCACCCTATCTGCAGCGCGAGCTGGGTGGCCGCATCGCGGTCGGGAAGGAGATACGCCGGGTCCAGCAAGTGTTCAAAGCCCTGTTTCACCTGGAGCCGGGGTTTTGCACGGATGGTTCGCAATTCGACCACCTGTTCGAGCCAGGCGAGGCATTCAGCGTTGGCGGCCTGGCCTGCAAGGCATGGCACGTTCCCGGGCACACGCCGGCCGACATGGCCTACCAGATCGGCGATGCGGTGTTCGTCGGGGACACGCTGTTCATGCCGGACGTGGGCACTGCGCGTTGCGATTTTCCCGGTGGCGATGCGCATACGCTGTACCATTCGATCCGCACGCTGCTGGCCATGCCCGACACAACGCGCCTGTTCATGTGCCACGATTATCCGCCGGCAGGCCGCGCACCAGCCTGGGAGACTACCGTCGCCGAGCAAAAACGCTCGAACATCCATGTCCGGGACGGCGTTAGCGAACAGCAGTTCGTCGCCATGCGCCAGGCGCGCGATGCGGCGCTGCCGATGCCGGTCCTGATCCTGCCAGCGGTGCAGGTGAATATCCGGGCTGGCGAACTGCCGCCGCCTGAAGACAACGGCATACGCTATCTGAAGATACCGCTGAACGCCATCTGAACCTCATCGCGGGCGGTCGACGGCATGGACGGCGCGGTACGTCAACCAGGCAGCCACCGTCAGCCCGGCCGCCGCCAGCAGCGGCACCTCGCCGATGCTGGGACCGATACCCTGCTGCAGCACCAGGGCGGAAGCGATGTACAGTCCCAGGCTGATGAGGGCGTAGGCGACGCGCTGGCTGGCACGCCGCAGTTCCCCGTGGATCTCATCGAGTCCGGCATGGTGGAACGTCACGCTCAAGCCGTCGCTGCGCAGCCGGTGCGCGATGCGGTTGACGGTGGCCGGCAGCTCCTGCACGGCGGCCAGGGCCTCGCTTTTGAGCCGTGCGGCGAGCTCGCCCAGGGCGGGTTCGGCGGCGCCGCCCAGTACCCGGCCCGCCTTGGCGCACAATCCTTCCATCAGGTTGAAGCCGGGATCGAGCAGCCGCACCGCGCTTTCCATGAGAAACACGGCGCGCAACAGCACCAGCAACTGGTGCGGCAGGTGCAGGTGGCGGCCCTGTCCCATGCGCGCGATGCGCAGGAAGGCCTGGCCGAAAGACCAGTCCGACAGCGGCAGGCGGGCGTAGTCCTGGACCAGTTCCTCCAGCTGGCGCTGGTAATGCGGCCGGTCCAGCGCGCCCTGCAGGATGCCCAGGTCGAGGCAGGCGTTCAGCAGCCATTCGCCATCCTGGTGCAGCAGCGCTTGCATGAATCCGGCGAGGTTGGCGCGCGTGGCGCGGTCCAGCACGCCCACCAGGCCGAAGTCGTGCAGGCACAGGCGGCCGTCGTCGAGCACGAAGATATTGCCGGGGTGGGGATCGCCGTGGAACACGCCGGCGGCAAAGATCTGGTGCAGGTAGGCGTCCACCAGGTTCTGTGCCAGGCGCCTGCCGTCGGCGCGCACCGCCGGGTCGTCGATACGGCGGCCGATGGACATTTCCTGCACCAGGATCCAGTCGGAGCTCAGTTGCGGGACGGCAGCCGGCACATGGATGGTGGGCGAGCCGCGAAACATGTCGACAAAACGCGCGATATTGGCAGCCTCCTGGCGGAACGTGGTTTCGCGGTGCAGGTTGCGCGACAGTTCGTCGATCAGCTCGAGCGACAACAGGCGCTGGAAGCGGGGCAGGACGAAGAGCAGGGTGCGCACGAACCAGCGCAGGATGCGCACGTCCTGTTCGATCTGGCGGCGGATGCCGGGCCGCCGCACCTTGATGATGACGGGTTTGCCGTCCAGCAGGCGGGCACGATGGACCTGGGCGATCGAACCGGCAGCCATGGGCGCCAGTTCGACTTCCGCAAAGGCGGCCGACAGTGGCTGGCCGATCGAACGTTCGATCTCCTGCAACGCGAGTTCGCCGGCAAAGCAGGCTACATGGTCCTGCAGCTTGTTCAGCGCCTGGATGACATCGTCCGATAACAGTTCGCTGTGCAGGCTGAGACCCTGGCCCAGCTTGACGAAGGTCGTTCCAAGGCTTTCCAGCGTGGCGGCCAGGCGCTGTCCAGGCGAGCTCGCCGGGCGCAGCAGGTGCAGCCTCACACAGCCGAGCCACAAGAGATAGCCCCACAAGCCGGCATTGACTTGCCATAGCCGCTTCAGGATTGGCATGGCGGCATTCCTTCCGGATGCGGGCGCATCGGCAAGAGCAGGGCGACCATCGTCAACTCGGGAATAGCGTTCATCCCCTCAGTTTAAAAGCGCTGGCAGGGCTTTGCCATCGTCTCACTTGACCCAGATCACGTATACCACAGATGGCGCTGGTAGCGCGGCGTCCGGCCGCCACCCGCTGGGCCAGGCGTGGTGTTGCGCCGTCGGCAGCCAGGGCGGAACTTGATCCAGGTCATGTCCTGCGGCCGGGGGGCCGCACTACGATGGCTGGACGGCAGTCGATGCCGTTCACGATGGAGGCAATGATGGGTGAAAAGCTGCGCGCAAATTGCGCAATCGACCTTGTCAAGCCATTCTGCTTTGCGCAGGATGCCGCCGTCAGCGATCTGGGAATGTCGATGATCGACATCCTGGAACGGCGCCGCTCACAGCGGGAATTCGCCGCGACGCCGCTACCGCTCTACCAGCTGTCGAGGCTGTTGTGGGCCGCAGCCGGCTTTAACCGCCCCGAGCACCGGACCGCGCCCAGCGCCTACAACAACCAGGAGACCGACGTTTACGTGGCCTTGCGCGAAGGGTTGTATTGCTACGACGCCGCGCTGAACCTGCTGCTGAACGTGGGCGCGGAGGATATCCGGCACTTGACGGGCACCCAGGAATTTGTCGCCGCAGCGCCGGTGAACCTGGTCTATGTTGCCGACCTGGAACGCATGCATCTGGTGGAACCGGACGACATGCTCCAGTTGGCAGCGGTCGGGGCCGGCTGCATGAGCCAGAACGTTGCGCTGATGTGCGCGGCGGAAGGGCTGGCCTGCGTCCCGCGCGCCTTGATCGACCGCAAACGCCTGGCTGCGGCCATGGGACTGCGATTGTCCCAGCGCATCTTGTTGGCGCAGAGCATTGGTGAACCGTTGGCGCCGCACGTCAACGGCGGCGGTGACGCGGCGTAAGCACTTTCGCCCCGGCGGGGCGCAACAACATGGGAACGGGGAGGCGGTATGGGACGGGTAGCGGTAGTGACGGGCGGCACGCGCGGGATCGGCGCCGCCATTGCGGATCGGCTGAAAATGTCGGGATGCCGCGTGGTGGCGGTATTCCAGGGTAATTTCACGGCGGCCGAAGCCTTTCATCGGGAAACCGGCATTCCCATTTGCCAGTGGGATGTGGCGGACTACAACGCTTGCCGCGATGGGATCGCGACGGTACGCGAAATGCTGGGACCGGTCGACATCCTGATCAACAATGCCGGCATCACGCATGACGTCATGCTGCACAAGATGAGTCCGGAGCAATGGAACAGCGTGATCGCCACCGACCTGAGCTCGTGTTTCAATATGTGCCGCGCCGTCATCAACGACATGCGCGAGCGCAATTTCGGGCGGATCGTCAACATCTCGTCGGTCAATGGCGAGCGCGGGCAGTTCGGCCAGACCAACTACGCCGCAGCCAAGGCCGGCATGCTCGGTTTTACCCGCGCGCTGGCGCTCGAGTCGGCCGGCAAGGGCATTACCGTGAACGCCGTGGCGCCGGGCTACATCGCAACCGAGATGGTGGGGGTGATGGACCCGGACCTGCTGCAGCGCATTGTGGCGCAAATCCCGGTGGGCCGGCTTGGGCGGCCGGACGAGGTGGCACACCTGGTGCAGTTCCTCGCCGGCGAGGACGCAGCCTACATCACCGGCGCGACCTTCAATGCCAACGGCGGCCAGTACATGGCTTAGGAAGCGCCATGGTTACCCTGGAGCCGCCGGCCTGCGTGACCAATGCGGAACTGGCAGCCCGGATGCGCGAATTGGCGGACTTGCTCGAGATGCGCAACGACAACCCGTTCCGGGTCCGCGCCTACCGCAACCTGGCGCGCACCCTCGACACGCTGGCGCCCGCCGTGCAGGACTTGCTGGCGCGCGGGTCAGCCCTGGAGGACTTGCCCGGCGTTGGCCACGACTTGGCCGGCAAGCTGGCGGAGATGGTGGCCACGGGTTCCTGTGCCCTGCTTGAAGAGCTGCGCCGCGGCGTGCCGCCCGGACTGCACGAACTGCTGGATGTCCCCGGCCTGGGACCGCGCAAGGTGGCGCTGCTGCACGACGCACTGCATATCGACGATACCGCCGCACTGCTGGCCGCCGCACGCGACGGCAGCTTGCAGCGGCTGCGGGGTTTCGGCGGGCATACCGTGGAGCGCTTGCTCTCGGCGCTGCAGGCGCGCCAGGGCAAGGCGACGCGTATGACGCGGGCCGCCGCTGCCGCGCTGGCGGCGCCGCTCCTGCGGTGGTTGCAGGAGCGCGACCTGGGCGCGCTGGCGCAATTGGCCGGCAGCTATCGCCGCTGCCGCGACACCGTGGGCGACCTGGATATCGTGGCGCGCGCCATCGAGCCGGCCCGCCTGATCGCAAGGCTGCTGGACTACCCGGACGTGCAGCAAGTGCTGGCGCACGGTCCCACCCGCGCCAGCATCCGCCTGCGCCAGGGGCTGCAGGTCGACTTGCGCGTCGTGCACGAGGACAGTTATGGCGCGGCGCTGCTCTACTTCACCGGCGCGCGCGCGCACAACATTGCCTTGCGCCGCCTTGCCGTCCAGCGCGGCTGGAAGCTGAATGAATATGGCTTGTTCGACGGGCCGCGGCGCCTGGCCGGTGCGGCCGAAGAGGAAATCTACGCGGCGCTCGGCCTCGACTTCATTCCGCCGGAATTGCGCGAGGATCGCGGCGAACTCGATGCGGCGCGCTCAC
>CAMLRG010000112.1 GCA_946482335.1 uncultured Duganella sp.
CATTGCCGAACGTCCAGTGCGGGGTGGCGAATTCCGCCGCCATCGGGCATAGCGCTTCCACCGCGTCGGCGCCGGGACCGCGCGCGCCTGCGCGCACGCAGTACAGGTTCCACCAGCCACTGCGGTCGGACACGAAATGCAGCACCCCCTGCGGCGACCATTCCGGCTGGCAGACCGACTCCTGCGGCCCGCCCGCCACCAGCACCGGCGCGCCAAGGCTGCCATCCGCCTCCAGCTCCGCCACCCACAGTTCCGTTCCCTGCCAGGGCATGCGCGGATGGTCCCACGACAGCCAGGCCAGGTGCCGCCCATCCGGCGACAGCCGTGGCGAAGAATAGAAGTCGCTCCCCGCGGCCAGCACACGCTCGACGCCGTCGAACCCGACCGCGCAGATCGTGTTCGCCGGCTGCTCATGCGAGCCTTCATCTTCCGGATGCTGCTCCCGCACCGCGATCAGCCGCGCACGCGTGGCGTCGAACACGAAGTCGGCAAAGCGCTGGCGGCCGGGCAAGGTGAATGCTTCAGCGGCGGCCCCGGCTGTCCCGGCGGCGATGCGGTACAGCCGGTTGTCGGCGTGGTGCGAGAACACCACGGTGCCGCCGGCCACGGCATAGGCACCGCCACCGTATTCGTGTACCCGGTTGCGCACGTTGAAGGGCTGCGGCGTCACCTCGCGCGCCGGCGCCGCGCCTTGCCGCCGCATCATGGTGGTGCGTCCCGCCTCGGCTGCACGGCCGGCCAGCCAATAGATGTCGTCACCGTCCAGCACGACCGAGGACAGCGGCGTGGCGCCTGCGGCGACCATCTCGGCGCTGATCGGTGAAGGCCAGGCGCCAAACGGCGCGGCGGAGGTCGATGTCATGGATGCTCCAAAACGCATGAATACAGGGCAGGGATGCGATAATAACGCCTTTCACCACGCTTTAGATTGTCTTTCATGCCACAATTCGCCCCGCTGAAGAACGATACCTTCCTGCGTGCGCTGCTGCGCCAGCCGACCGAGTACACCCCGGTGTGGCTGATGCGCCAGGCCGGCCGCTACCTGCCTGAATACCGTGCGACGCGCCAGAAGGCGGGTTCCTTCATGGGCCTGGCGACCAACCCCGACCTGGCGACCGAAGTCACCCTGCAGCCGATCGACCGCTACGCGCTGGACGCGGCCATCCTGTTCTCGGACATCCTGACGGTGCCCGATGCCATGGGCCTGGGCCTGTACTTCGTGGAAGGCGAAGGCCCGAAATTCGAGCGTCCGCTGCGCACCGAGGATGACGTCAAGGCGCTGCAGCTGCCGCCGGCCGGCTCGCTGGACTATGTGTTCAAGGCCGTGACCCAGATCCGCACCGAGCTCAATGGCCGCGTGCCGCTGATCGGTTTCTCCGGCAGCCCGTGGACGCTGGCGACCTATATGGTGGAAGGCCAGGGTTCGCGCGAGTTCCACACCATCAAGAAGATGATGTATGCCCGCCCCGACCTGATGCACCACATCCTGGACGTGAATGCCCGTGCGGTGGCCGACTACCTGAACGCCCAGATCGATGCCGGCGCGCAGGCGGTGATGGTGTTCGACTCCTGGGGCGGCGCGCTGGCGGACGGCGCCTACCAGCAATTCTCGCTGAAATACATGCAGCAGGTGGTCAGCCTGCTGAAGCGCGAAAAGGATGGCGTGAAGATCCCGGCCATCGTCTTCACCAAGGGCGGCGGCCACTGGGCCGAGGAAATTGCCGCCATCGGCGCCGATGCCATGGGCCTGGACTGGACCGCCAATATCGGCAAGATCCGCGCCCTGGTCGGCCACCAGATGGCCCTGCAAGGCAATATCGACCCTGCCATCCTGTTCGCCAACCCGGAGCAGATCGCCGCGGAAGTGCGCCGCGTGCTGGACAGCTACGGCCCGCACGATACCGGCCACGTCTTCAACCTGGGCCACGGCATTTCGCAATTCACCCCGCCGGAATCGGTATCGGTGCTGGTCGATACGGTCCACAGCTACAGCCGCCAGCTGCGCGGCGCCTGATTTCCTGTAGTCTGCCAACAAAGGGCGCTGCGGCGCCCTTTTTTAATTCGGGCAGGAGCGACTTATACACAAATTTTTTTGCTGCGGAAATAACAGGCAGCCGGAAATCCTTCCCTCTCGCGCATGTTGTAAGTTATTGATTCATAAGCATAAAAAAATTGGCGGTTTGGGCAAGGTTTGGGCTTTTGTAAACCTTATCCCAAGCGGGAAGCTAGCTTGTTGGCCCATTCTCCACAAAGTTATCCACAAAAACTGTGGAAAAAAGCCAAAAGTACTTAGTAAACCGGCACTTACTAGGAATTTGTAGGATTTGTCTTAGGGTCATGTTGCGTCGCATGATAAATCGCTAAGATTTTCGGTGGCGAAAACAGTTGCGCAAACACAAACCTAGCGGCGCTCGCCTGTGTACAATGTCTGGCTCGATGTTGTGGCGCACCAGACGCATTTTTCATCGCCGGGATCACAAAAAAAGCTTGATTTCGGCAAAAATCTGGTCCCTAAATAGCGCACTTATGCACAGCGCGCGGAAAAATATGCGCTTCTTGGCTCTCCTAGGGCGCATATCGTAAGTGGTTGAATTTAAACAGTAAAAATAATGTGTTTTTGCTGAGTTTTCAAAGATAGCAAGCTTGAGGTTAGTGCTTGCTCAGGATTCCAGCCCCTTTGTTCACAAAGTTATCCCCAGTTTCTGTGGATAGTTGAAAAACCAACGATTGATAGGCCTGGATGGCGCACTGCATTCTCCGAATCGCCCTCGATACGCCGCTGAACGCGGTCTTTGATTACCGCTGGCATTGCGAAAAATCAGACCGCCCGCTTGTAGGACAATTGGCAATGGTGCCCTTCGGCCCGCGCGAAGTAGTCGGCCTCATTGTGGGTATCCTGGAAGAAACGGACGTTCCGGAAGAGAAACTCAAAGAGGCACTCGCCGTGCGCCGCCAGCTGGCGCCGCTGTCCGCCCAATGGCTGGCGCTGGCCGGATTCGCCGCCGAGTATTACCAGCGCCCGCTGGGCGAGGTCGCCTTGCCCGGCTTGCCGAAAAACCTGCGCGTGGCCAGCACGGTCGCGCTCGACCGCGCCATCAGGAAACTGGCCAAGCTGGAGGCGCCGCACGACCCCGCGCCCGCCAGCGCGCCCGCCCTCAATCCCGGCCAGCAGGCGGCCGTTGACGTGATTGCCGGCGCCGAGGGCTTCGCCCCCTTCCTCCTGTACGGGGTAACGGGCAGTGGCAAGACCGAGGTCTACCTGCAAGCCTGCGCCAGGGTGTTGGCGCGCGAACCGCAAGGGCAGGTACTGGTGCTGGTCCCGGAAATCAACCTGACCCCGCAGCTGGAATCGAACATCCGCGCACGCTTCCCGGGCGTCATGCTGTCCACCCTGCATAGCCGCTTGTCGGAAGGCCAGCGCATGCTGCACTGGCTGGCGGCGCATGAGGGCAAGGCGCGCATCGTGCTGGGCACGCGCCTGTCCATCCTGGCCTCGCTGCCGCACCTGAAGCTGATCGTCATCGACGAGGAGCACGACCCCTCCTACAAGCAGCAGGAGGGCTTGCGCTATTCGGCGCGCGACCTGGCCGTATGGCGCGCCCACCAGCTGCAGGTGCCGGTGGTGCTGGGTTCCGCCACGCCTTCGCTGGAAAGCTGGCATCACGCACTCAAAGGCCGTTACCGCAAGCTGGAATTGCGCGAGCGCGCGGTGCAGCAGGCGGTGCTGCCTTCGGTGAAGCTGATCGACACCTCGCGCCGGCGCGGCCAGGAAGGCTTGTCGGAACAATTGGTGGCGGCGATCCGGCTGCGCATGGAGCGCGGCGAGCAGTCGCTGTTGTTCCTGAACCGGCGCGGCTATTCGCCGGTGATCACCTGCGAGTCATGCGGCTGGGTCAGCGAATGCAAGCGCTGCACCGCCTCGATGGTGCTGCACAAGTCCGATTACCGCCTGCGTTGCCACCATTGCAGCCTGGAGATGCGCATCCCGCGCCATTGCCCGACGTGCGGCAATATCGACCTGCAGCCGCTGGGGCGCGGCACGCAGCGCATCGAGGAAAGCCTGCAGGAGCTGTTCCCGCAAGCGCGCGTGCTGCGCATCGACGCCGACAGCACGCGCCGCAAGGGCAGCGCCCAGGAAGCCTTCGACAGCGTGCACCGGCAGGAGGTGGACATCCTGGTCGGCACCCAAATGGTCGCCAAGGGACACGACTTCAAGAACCTGACCCTGGTGGGCATCATGAACCCGGACAGCTCGCTGTTCTCGCAGGATTACCGCGCCAGCGAGCGCCTGTTCGCGCAACTGATGCAGGTGGCGGGCCGTGCCGGACGGGCGGGCGGCAGCGAAAGCGAGGTGCTGGTGCAGACCAGCTATCCGCAGCATCCGCTATTTTCGGCCCTGGTCGCGCATGATTACGATTACTTCGCCAATGCCTTGCTGGGCGAGCGCGAAGTGGCCGGCCTGCCGCCCTACCTGTACCAGGCCATCCTGCGCGCCGAGGCGCGGCAGCTGGAAGATGCGCTGGACTACTTGCGCGGGGCGCGCGACCTGGTGCGGCATGAGGGCATCACCATCAACGATCCGATCCCGATGAGCATGGCACGCGTGCACAATATGGAGCGCGCGCAGCTGCTGGTCGAATCGACCTCGCGTCCGGCCTTGCAGGCATTCCTGAAGGCGTGGATGCAAGCCCTGCGCGAGCAAAAGACCCGCGTCAAATGGTCGCTTGAGGTCGACCCGGTCGATATCTAGGGCTGCACCAGATAGCGCCGCGCCGTCCCCACGATCTGCTCCGTCAGCGCATGCGTAAACGGCGTGTCCAGCTCCCAGGCGTGCCAATCGAGCTCCACGTCGATATAACGCCCCGGCAGCAAATCCACCAGCGCCCCCTGCGACAAGCCCTGCGCCGCCTGCAGGTAAGGCAGCAAGCCATACGCCAGCCCGCCGAACAAGGTATCGTTCAAGGCCGTCGACAACGGCAGGGTGTGGTGCGGGAAGGGCCGCAGGTACCCCGCCTCGCGCGCCAGGAAGCGCGCCATCAGGTCGCGGTCATGCACCACCGCGGGCGCCAGCGCCACCGCATCGGCGTTGAAGCCGTCCCCGAACCAGCGCCCGGCGAAAGCCGGCGCCGCCACGCACACATAACGCATGGCCCCCAATGGCGTGGCGGACGACCCGGCCGCCGCCGGCGCCGGCAGCTCCGCGCGCGCGGCCACGCAGCCGAACACCGCGCCTTCGCGCATCAGGTGCAGCGCCACTTCGCGTTCCGCGCACTCCACGTCCAGCTGGCAGCGCGGCGGCGACAGCAAAGGCCGCAGCGCCAGCGGGAACCAGCTCGCCAGGCTGGCGGCATCGACAGCCATCGCGATTTCAGGCATGCTGGTCTGGTGGCCGAGGTCGATGTCGAGCGCCGCCTCCATCAGCTTGACGTTACGGTAATGCGAGATGAGGCGCTGGCCCAGGCCTGTCGCTTCGGCCGGCGAACCGCGCACGATCAGCAGCCTGCCTACCGCATCCTCGAGCGTCTTGATACGCTGGGAAACGGCGGGCTGGCTGATGCCGAGCGCATTGGCCGCCTTGTCGAAGCTGCCATGGCTGGCAACGGCATCCAGCACCGCCAGCGCGCGGTAGTCCAGATTTTCCATAAGGTATGCTTATAAAGGCAGGGAAAGATAAGCCATACTAATGCAATAACACTGTAGGAGGCAAGATGGACACCATCCAGTGCGATGTGGCGGTGATCGGGGCCGGCACGGCAGGGCTGAGCGCTTACCGGGCCGCCCGCAACGCCGGCAAACACGCGGTGCTGATCGAAGATGGCCCGCACGGCACCACGTGTGCGCGGGTCGGCTGCATGCCGAGCAAATTGCTGATTGCGGCGGCCGAGGCGGCGCATGCCGTGCGCGAAGCGCCGGGTTTCGGCATCCAGCCCGCCGGCGTGCACGTCGACGGCAAAGCCGTGATGGCGCGTGTGCGCCGTGAGCGCGACCGTTTCGTCGGCTTCGTGCTGGACAATGTCGCGGCCATGCCGGCCGAAGACAAGCTGCACGGCCATGCGCGCTTCACCGCCCCCGACCGGCTGCAGATCGGCGCCGACCTCGAAGTGGCGGCGCGCGCCGTGGTCATCGCCACCGGCTCGACACCGGACATCCCGCACCAGTGGGCGGCGGCCGGCCCGCGCGTGATCAATAGCGACGCCGTGTTCGAATGGGCCGACCTGCCCCGCTCGGTGGCCGTCATCGGCGCCGGCGTGATCGGGCTGGAGCTGGGCCAGGCGCTGCACCGCCTCGGCGTGCGGGTGGCGATTTTCGCCCGCTCCAGCAGCGTGGCGCAGGTGAAGGATCCCCACGTGCTGGCTGCCGCTGCGCAGGCGCTGGGCGAGGAACTGGACTTGCGTTTCCGCAGCGAGATCGCCGCCATCGAGCGCGCGGAGGAAGGACTGCAGCTGCGCTCGCGCGATGCGCAAGGCGGGGAACGCGTCGAGCAATACGACTACGTGCTGGTCGCCACCGGCCGCAAGCCCAACGTCTCCGGCCTTGGCCTGGACCGCACCGGGCTGGCGCTGGACAGGAACGGCGTGCCCCACTTCGACCGCCACACCATGCGATGCGGCGACAGCGGCATCTTCATTGCCGGCGATGCCAGCGCCGAACTGCCTTTGCTGCCGGAAGCGGCCGACCAGGGCAAGATCGCCGGCGCCAACGCCGCCAGCTACCCCGAGGTCAAGCCCGGCTTGCGCCGTACGCCGCTGGCGATCACTTTCAGTGAACCGCAGATCGCCACGGTGGGACAGGGCTACAAGGAACTGTCCAATGGCCGCGACCACTTCGCCATCGGCGCCGTCAGCTTCGACGACCAGGGACGCAGCCGCGTCATGCGCCAGAATAAAGGTTTGCTGCGCGTCTATGCGGAGTATGGCAGCGGCCGTTTCCTCGGCGCCGAGATGGTGGGGCCGCGCGCCGAACATATCGGGCACCTGCTGGCCTGGGCGCACCAGGCCGGGATGACGGTCGAGCAGATGCTGGACATGCCTTTCTACCACCCGGTGGTGGAGGAAGGCTTGCGCACCGCCTTGCGCGACCTGGCAAAAGAACTGCAGAAACCGCCGCCTCCGCCCAAGCCGGTGCCGGACTGCACGCCCGGCTGTTAATTCAGGGTCGAATCCAGGCGGCCCTGGCTGGCCAGTTCGCGCAGCACGCGGATGGTGTCGATGTCGGATTCCTGGTAAGCCGAGCGGCGGAAATCGTCGTACATGGCGTTGGCGGCGTCGGTCGCCGCGTCATGGCCGTCGTCGTACTGGAAACGCACGTACAGGCGCTCCGGCTGCGGCATCTCGATCGTCATGGTCAGGCTGGAAGCGCTGATGTCCTTCTGCGCCGGCACGTCGTAGCGCACGATGAAGGGCTCATGCAGCACCACATTGTCTTCGATCACGACTTCACCGTAGCGCAGGCGGCGGCTGAAGCCGGCATCGGTGCGCGCGCCGATTTCCACTTCGTCCAGGTGCGGCACGAACAGCTTGGGCGATTCGGCGCGCAGCACCAGGCCGCGCCATAGCTGCTGATGGGTAATGGTGTCCATCAGCGGGTTGAGGAGGTCGTTCACTTCTATCAAATGTTCAAATTTCATAATACTTCTGCCTGCTGTTTTGGGAGCTCATTTGGAGGATGAATACCACTATATTCTGTACAATGCCGGGATGTCCAATGCACCCCAGTTCGGCCTGAACGGCCCACAGAGCGAAGCCGTGCTCTATCTCGACGGCCCTGCCCTAGTGCTGGCGGGGGCCGGCTCAGGCAAGACGCGCGTCATTACGCAAAAAATTACCCATATGATCGAGGATCGCGGCTATGACCCGCGCACGATCGCCGCGCTCACCTTTACCAACAAGGCGGCGCTGGAAATGCAGGAACGCGTCGGCAAGATGCTGAAGCAGCCCAAGCAGGCCAAGCTGCTGACGGTGTGCACCTTCCACTCGCTCGGCGTGCGCATCCTGCGCCAGGAATGCAACCATCTGGGGTTGAAAGACCGTTTTTCAATCATGGACAGCGACGACTGTTATTCGCTGGTCCAGGACCTGGCCATCACCACCGACAAGCAGCTGATCCGCCGCATCCAGAACGATATCTCGCTGTGGAAGAACGGCCTGGTCACGCCTGAGCAGGCGCTCAAGCAGGCGCAGACCGAGGATGAGGCGCAATCGGCGCGCATCTACGGCAGCTACATCGCCACCCTGGCCGCCTACCAGGCGGTCGATTTCGATGACCTGATCCGCCTGCCGGTCGAGTTGTTCCGCAACCACGACACGGTGCGCGACAAATGGCAGCGCCGCCTGCGCTACCTGATGATCGACGAATACCAGGACACCAACACTTGCCAGTACGAGCTGGTGAAGCTGATGGTGACGGGCCTGGGCAAGAAGCCGATGTTCACCGCCGTGGGCGACGACGACCAGGCGATTTACGGCTGGCGTGGCGCTACCATGGAGAACCTGGCGCTGCTGCAGGTGGATTTCCCCGACCTGCGCCTGATCAAGCTGGAACAGAACTACCGCTCCACCACCCGCATCCTGCAGGCGGCCAATGCGGTGATCCAGAACAACCCCAAGCTGTTCGAGAAATCGCTCTGGTCGGAGCTGGGCATCGGCGAACCGATCAAGGTGCATTCGATGCCGAACGAGGAACAGGAAGCGGAGCAGGTGGCGATCATGATCTCGGCCGACCACTTCGAGCGCAAGAACAAGTGGTCGGATTACGCCATCCTGTACCGCGGCAACCACCAGGCGCGCGTGATCGAGCAGGCTTTGCGCACGCAACGCATCCCTTACACCATTTCGGGCGGCCAGAGTTTCTTCGACAAGGCGGAGATCAAGGACATCATGGCGTACCTGCGCCTGATGGCCAACCCGGACGACGATCCCGCCTTCATCCGCGCCGCCACCACGCCGCGCCGCGGCATCGGCCAGTCCACGCTGGAAGCGCTGGGATCGTTCTCCGGCAAATGGCAATGCTCGCTGTTTGAAGCCGTGTTCAAGGGCGGCATCGAAGCTGTGCTGAACGAGCGCCAGCTGCGGCCCTTGCAGGACTTCTGCAACTTCATCCTGGAGCTGGAATCGCGTGCCACCCGTCCCGGCCCGTCGGGCAGCGGCGATAACGCGGCGCAGGTGCTGGACGACTTGATGGAAGGCATGCATTACGAGCACTACCTGTACGACTCCTTCGAAGAGCGTGCCGCCCAGGGCAAGTGGCAAAACGTGCTGGATTTCGTCAACTGGCTCAAGGACCGCGGCCGCGGCGGCAAGGACCGCGACGGCGAGGAAAAGAACGTGCTGGAACTGACCCAGATGGTGGCCCTGATGTCCATGCTGGAAGGGAAGGACGAGGAGCCCGATGCGATCCGCATGTCGACGCTGCATGCGTCGAAGGGCTTGGAGTATCCGCACGTCTTCCTGGTTGGTGTCGAGGAAGGCATCCTGCCGCACAAGGGCGATCCCGATGCGCCGGTGGAGCTGCTGGCCCAGCGTATCGAGGAAGAGCGGCGCCTGATGTACGTCGGGATCACCCGCGCCCAGCGCACCTTGCAGCTCACCTGGTGCAAAAAGCGCAAGCGTGGCGGCGAACATGTGCAGTGCGATGTGTCGCGTTTTATCGCTGAAATGGCGCTCGATGTAGGCGATGCGCCGCCGAAGGAAACGGAAATCCTGTCGCCACGCGAACGCCTGGCGCGCATGAAGGAATTACTGTCGGCGCCACGCGACACTAGCGCCGCCTAAAGTGCTAGCATGGGGGCTCATCCTTCCATTACAGGAGGCTCCCATGTTTGCTCGCATTTGCCTGCTCGCCGCCCTGGCGGGCGCAGCGCCCTACGCGGCCGCTGCGGATGTGGTCACCAAGCCCGAAGCCGAAGCCATGGTGAAGAAAGCCATCGCTTACCTGAAGGCTAACGGCCGTGAAAAGACGTTCGCGGAAATCGACAAGAAAGATGGCCAGTTCACTGACCGCGACCTGTACCTGGTGGCCTATGGTCTCGACGGCGTGGTGCGCGCCCACGGCGCCAACACCAAGATGATCGGCAAGAACCTGATGGAGTTGAAGGACGTCGACGGCAAGGCCTTCGTCAAGGAGCGCGTCGAGATGGCGAAGAAGAAAGCGCCGTTCTGGCAAGACTATAAATTCAACAACCCGGTGAGCGGCAAGATCGAACCGAAGACCATGTACTGCGTGCCGGAAGACGACTTGATCCTCTGCGGCGGCGTCTACCTGAAGTAACCCTGCGCGCCATCGAGCTGCAGTGCGGCGTGGTACGGCATTCTGGTTGCATAATGACCAGCTGGAGTTGCAACCTGAATGCTGACCCGCTGATGTACTAGAAGTCGCTCCAGGGCGCTGCCATCGTGATGGCGCTGCGATGGCTGACCGGATGCCGGTCCAGTAAAATGCCGGTTTTACCGGATGCAGGAGCAGGCTGTGAGCAGCGAAGACCGCTTTATCGACATTGAAATCAAACTGGCGCACCAGGAAGACCTGGTGGAGTCGCTGAACCAGCGCGTCTACGAGCAGCAAAAGCAGATCGACCAGCTCGAAGCCATGCTGGCCGCCCTGGCTGAGCGCGTGCGCACCACGTCGCAAGCCAACCAGAGCCCCCTCAACGAACGCCCGCCGCATTATTGAAGCGATGCCCGCGCCGCCCGGTCAGTGCATCCTGTGAGGCACGGCAATCAGTTTTTCACCGCCCACTGGGTCCGCCGGGAACTCCCATTCACACAGCTTGCGGCCGATGCAAGACATCAGCATGCCGTCGTTGACGTTTTCGTAGTCGAGAACCGATACTTGCGCCACCTTGCCCTCCGCCGTCACCCGCATCCCGAACAGCAAAGCCGCCCCACCTCTCGGCCAGCCTTCGCGTTCGAAATGACGCTGCATGCATTTGCCGAATGCGCTATTGGATAAATTCAATTGCCGCCGCACCTCGCCCGAGGTGGCTGGCGCGGCGTCGAAATGCTTGACCTTATCGCGCGCGAACACTTGCGCCTCGTCCTTCGCGACATAGCAGCTTCCAGGCGTGTCGCCAGCCTGCACCGGACTTGACCCCAAGATGGAAATCGCCAATCCAACCGCCGCAATCCGCATGATTGTCCTTTGGAAATAAATGCCATCTTAGCAGTATTTCCCAGCTGTTGGATCTGGCGCAGCGCAGCATAGCTGGTCCATGACTTTAGGGAACCCGGCTGCTATCATTTGGCGCTTCGTGCCGCCATGTTGAGCAGCGCGAACCGTCATTCAAAAAGGGAGAGAGAATGTTCCGTCCGAAAATGCTGATCATCGCCGCCAGCCTGGCCGTCGCCGGCGCCGCCAATGCCGCCCTGCCGGCGTCGAACCCGTTCGCTGCCGCATCCACGCTGCCGCTGAACTACCCGGCTTTCGACAAGTTCAAGAACGAAGACTACGGTCCCGCCTACGACGAAGGCATGAAGGAACAGGCTGCGGAAATCGCGGAGATTGCCAACAACAAGGCCGCACCGACCTTCGACAACACGATCGTGGCGATGGAGCGCTCCGGCCGCCTGCTGGACCGCGTGAGCTCCGTGTTCGGCAACCTGTCCGGCGCCAACACCAACGACGCCTTCGAAGCCCTGAACCGCGAACTGGCGCCCAAGCTGTCCGCCCATGCCGACTCGATCCGCTTGAACGAAAAGCTGTACGCCCGCATCAAGACCCTGTACGACAAACGCGACAAGCTGAAACTGGACCCTGAATCGAAGCGCCTGCTGGAACGCTACCACACCGACTTCGTGCGTGCCGGCGCCAAGCTGTCCGCTGCCGACAAGGAAAAGCTGAAGGCCTACAACGCGCAACTGGCAGCACTGTCCACCACCTTCAGCCAGAACGTGCTGAAGGAGGCCAATGCCTCCGCGCTGGTGGTCGACACCCGCGAAGAACTGGCGGGCATGTCCGAGAAAGCCATCGATGCCGCCGCCGCTGCCGCCAAGGCCAAGGGCATGGACGGCAAGTTCATGATCGCCGTTGCCAACACCACTGGCCAGGCACCGCTGGAAGTGCTGACCAACCGTAGCACCCGCGAACGCCTGCTGGCCACCTCGATGGCACGCGGCAGCCGTGGCGGCGATTTCGACAACCGCGACGTGGTGCTGAAGATCGCCAAGCTGCGCGCCGAACGTGCTGCGCTGCTGGGCTATCCTTCGCACGCGGCCTACCAGCTGGAAGACCAGACCGCGCACGATACCGACGCCGTCAACAAGCTGCTGGGCGAACTGGTCAAACCGGCAGTGAACAATGCCCGCAAGGAGTCGGCCGATATCCAGTCCGTGATCGATGCGGAAAAGGGTAACTTCGCCAACGCCGCGCAAGACTGGGCCTTCTACACCGACAAGGTGCGCCAGGCCCGCTACGCCTTCGACCAGAACCAGCTCAAGCCCTACTTCGAACTGGACAACGTGCTGCAGAACGGTGTGTTCTTCGCCGCCACCAAGGTCTACGGCATCACCTTCAAGGAACGCAAGGACTTGCCGGTCTACCATCCGGACGTGCGCGTATTCGACGTGTTCGATGCCGACGGCAAGCAGTTGGCCATCTTCCTGGGCGACTTCTACGCCCGCAGCAACAAGCGCGGCGGTGCCTGGATGAATGCTTACGTATCGCAGTCCAAGCTGATGGGCACCAAGCCGGTGGTGGCCAACCACCTGAACATCCCCAAACCGGCCGCCGGCGAAAAGACCCTGCTGACTTACGATGAGGCGCGCACCCTGTTCCACGAGTTCGGCCATGCGCTGCACGGCATGTTCTCCGACGTGAAGTACCCGCGTTTCGCCGGCACCCGCGTGCCGCGCGACTTCGTGGAATTCCCCTCGCAGGTCAACGAGATGTGGATGACCTGGCCGGAAATCCTGAACAACTACGCCAAGCATTACCAGACCGGCGCCCCGATGCCGAAGGAATTGCTGGACAAGGTGCAGGCGTCCGCCAAGTTCAACGAAGGTTTCCGCACCACCGAATACCTGGCCGCCTCGATCCTGGACCAGCGCTGGCACCAACTGCCGGCCGACAAGATCCCGACCGACGTGCTGGGCTTCGAATCGTCGGTGCTGAAGGATGCCGGTGTCGACTTCGCACCGGTACCGCCGCGCTACCGCACCACCTACTTCTCGCACGTATTCGCGGGCGGCTACTCGGCGGGCTATTACGGCTACCTGTGGTCGGAGAAGCTCGATGCCGATACTGTCGAATGGTTCACCGAGAACGGCGGCATGTCGCGCAAGAACGGCGACCACTTCCGCAAGGCGCTGTTGTCCAAGGGCGGCACGATGGATGCGATGCAAATGTACCGCGAGTTCCGCGGCCGCGACGCAAAGATCGAGCCGCTGCTGGAACGCCGCGGTTTGAAAGCCAACTAAAAGTAATCCCGGTGTCAGGTACTGGCATGCGCCGCGCGCAGCGTGTGGCGTGTTGGGCCCTGATACCGCCGATTAAAGTTGACCCGTCCATGGTAGACAGCTTTAAGCTTAAGCCATGGACGATGAACACTTCTTAGGCGGCCTCGAAGCCTGCACGCTCCCGCCGGAGCACTTCAACCACGCCGGCCATATACGGCTGGCGTGCCTCTACCTCGCCCGCTATCCGCTCGACGAGGCTATCGCGCGCACGTGCGCCACGATCCGCACCTACGCAACGCATCTCGGCGCAGCGAACAAATACCACGCCACCATCACGGTCGCCCTGGTGCGCCTGCTGCATGCGCATGGCCCCGCCGCATTGGCAGACGCACGCGCCATGCTGGCGCTGCACTACAGCGAAGCCGCGCTGGCGTCGGCAGCCGCGCGCGCCGCCTTCTCGCCACCTGACCTGGCGCCGCTGCCGTGAACACCCTCACGATTGGCCAGCTGGCGCGCCGTTGCGGTATCTCGCGGAGCACGCTGCTTTACTACGAGGAGCACGGCCTATTGGCGCCGTCTCGCAGCGCCGCCGGCTATCGCCGCTACGGCGACGCCGACGTCGCCCGTGCCGAGCGAATCCGGGCGTGGCGTGCAACCGGAATGGATATCCCCACGATCGCGGCCCTGCTGCGCGACGGTCCGCACGCTGGCCCAATCGAGCGCCGGCTCCAGGAAATCGCCGCCGACATGGCGCGACTGCGCGAACAGCAGGATGTGCTGCTGCGGGTGCTCGGCACGCCAGCCTCGGCGGGCGCCACCGGCCCCGGCACGGCAGGCATCGACAAAGCTGGCTGGACAGCCCTGCTGCGCGCCGCCGGCCTCGATGATGCCGCGATGGAACGCTGGCACGCCCTGTTCGAACAGCAAGCTCCGCAAGCCCACGAAACGTTCCTGCGCTCGCTCGGGCTCGACGCGCCCGAAATTGAGCACATCCGTAGCTGGTCGCGCCGGATGGGTGTATAAAAGAGGTGTAGCCACTTCAACGGGGAAAGGAATCATGGACACCAAGCTGAAGGAGACTTTGCGCCAATTGCATGCCACGCTGGCCCATCACGGCCCGGTCGATGAGGAATTGCAGACCCTGCTGCGCCAGCTCGATGGCGACATCAAGGAAATCCTCGACCAGCCGCCCGAGCCCGAAGGCGGTACCAATACCTACGGCCTGGCTGAACGCACACAGGAAATCACCGCCAAATTCGCCGCCAAGCACCCGGCGCTGGAGCCGACGCTGCGCGAACTGACGCGCATCCTGGGGAATATGGGAATATAAACATTGGGGCCGGGTCCGCCTATGCGGCACGCACAGCGTGTTGCGTGTTCGGACCTGACACCAAATGATCAAATGAAAGAGGCGGGCCGCAGCCCGCCTCCGGAATGGAACCCGGGGTTATACCGGCTGTCCAGCCGGCCCCCGGGAGGCCAGCCTTATGGGAAGGCCAGCAAGGGCGGCTCTTCACCGCCAAAGTTGAAGTCAGGATGACGTTTGGCGATCATTTCCTCGATCTCTTTCATGCGCCGCACCGGCACGTCCACCATCATCAAAACCTGACCCTGTTCAATCCTTGCTGCGTACTGCTCCAGCTTCTTGTTGGGAATGGCCGCCGCATTCATGCCACTTGCCCAGCCGCCGAACAGCGCCCCGCCCAGCGTGACCAGCAAGATGGTCATGGTGCGCAGCGTGAGCCCTTCGGGTGGGAACATGACAAGGAAGATGCCGGCAGCCAAGCCCACAATCCCGCCGATGGCGATCCCCAGCTTGGCGCCGTGGACCAGGTCCGTTTTCAGCAGGAAATTGCAATCTGGCATGTCATCGGGCAGGGTGCCTTCTTTTGCCAGGAAGTGGATATGCCGTTCTTCGATGCGCGCCAGCAGCAGTTCGTCCAGCTCTGCGCGGGCGGCCTTAACATTGGGAAGCATGTAGTACAGTCTGCGGCGCATGATGTCGCTCCATGGAAGACGTTGTATACCCGTTATAGCAAAAATGTCACGATGTTCAATGGCTATTTGCCCAAACCGGCTTGCTCGAACGTCACAAGTTACTGAAATTTAAAGGTTTTTTGTGCGCCGAAGCGGGCGAAAGCCCGTGATTTCCGGTACAATGCCGGGATGAATCCCCCTACCAATCTTTTCGCGACCGTCGCCAAGCGGTCTGCGCGTGCTGCCGCTGCGCCTTTCCTTCCCATGTCCCGCGCCGAAATGGACGCCCTGGGCTGGGACCAGTGCGACATCATCCTGGTGACCGGCGACGCCTATATCGACCATCCCAGCTTTGGCATGGCCCTGGTCGGCCGCCTGCTGGAAGCGCAGGGCTACCGGGTCGGCATCATCGCCCAGCCGGACTGGCAGAACGTCGAAGCGTTCCGCGTGCTGGGCAAGCCGCGCCTGTACTATGGCATCACCGCCGGCAATATGGACTCCATGGTCAACCGCTACACGGCCGACCGCAAGATCCGCTCCGATGACGCCTACACCCCGAATGCCGAACCGAACAAGCGTCCCGACCGCGCGGTGACCGTCTACGCCCAGAAGGCGCGCGAAGCCTTCCCCGGCACGCCGGTCATCATCGGTTCCATCGAAGCCTCGCTGCGCCGCATCGCCCACTACGACTACTGGTCGGACAAGGTGCGCAAGTCGGTGCTGACCGAATCCAAGGCCGACCTGCTGATCTTCGGTAACGCCGAACGCGCCCTGGTCGACCTGACCCGCCGCCTCGACATGGGCGAAAAGATCAAGGACATCAAAGACCTGCGCGGTACCGCCTTCCTGGTGCCGCACGGCTGGCTGCCGTCGGACCAATGGGCCGTGCACAACTCGACCCGCGTCGACGTGCCGGGCCGCGTCGACCCGCACCCTGATCCTTACGCCATGGCGAAGGAAGACAAGAAGGAATGCGCCACCGAGAACGCCGCGCCGGAGCCGACCGTCAAGCCGATCGTCATCATGACGCGCGAAGAGCGCCTGGCCGCCGCCAAGGAAAAGCACAACAAGACCGTGGTGCGCCTGCCATCGTACGACGTGGTGAAGGACGACCCGGTAATGTACGCGCACGCCTCGCGCGTGTTCCACCTCGAATCGAACCCGGGCAATGCGCGCGCGCTGGTGCAGCAGCACGGCGACCGCGACGTGTGGATGAACCCGCCACCGCTGCCGCTGGCCATGGATGAAATGGACGGCGTGTACGACCTCGAATACGCGCGCGCCCCGCACCCGAGCTACGGCAACGCCAATATCCCGGCCTGGGAAATGATCCGCTTCTCGGTCAACATCATGCGCGGCTGCTTCGGCGGCTGCACCTTCTGCTCGATCACCGAGCACGAAGGCCGCATCATCCAGAGCCGTTCCGAGCCGTCCATCCTGCGCGAGATCGAACATATCCGCGACAAGACCAAGGGCTTCACCGGCATCATCTCCGACCTGGGCGGCCCGACCGCCAACATGTACCGCCTGTCCTGCAAGGACAAGTCGATCGAAGAGACCTGCCGCCGCCTGTCCTGCGTGTACCCGTCGATCTGCGTCAACCTGGGCACCGACCACAGCAAACTGATCCAGCTGTACCGCAAGGCGCGCGAGATCAAGGGCGTGAAGAAGATCCTGATCCAGTCCGGCCTGCGCTACGACCTGGCCGTGCGTTCGCCCGAATACGTGAAAGAGCTGGTGACCCACCACGTGGGCGGCCTGCTGAAGATCGCGCCCGAGCACACGGAAACCAATGTGCTGAGCAAGATGATGAAGCCCGGCATCGGCGCTTACGACGAATTCAAGGCGATGTTCGAGAAGTACTCGCTGGAAGCGGGCAAGAAGCAGTACCTGATCCCTTACTTCATCGCCGCCCACCCGGGCACGACGGACGAGGACATGCTGAACCTGGCCTTGTGGCTGAAGAAGAACAACTTCCGCCTGGACCAGGTGCAGACCTTCATGCCGACCCCGATGGCGATGGCATCGGCCATGTACCACTCGCGCAAGAACCCGCTGCACAAGGTCACCGAAACCTCAGAAACCGTGGAAACCCCGCGCAATATGAAGCAGCGCCAGGCGCACAAAGCCTTCCTGCGCTACTACGACCCGAAGAACTGGCCGATCCTGCGCGAAACCTTGCGCCGCATGGGCCGTGGCGACCTGATCGGCGATGGCGAACGCCACCTGATCCCGCCTTACCGCGTGGGCGAAGAGCACTTCAAGCCATCGCAAGGCAAGCGCGCCATGCCGACCCTGGC